>JAPLOW010000226.1 GCA_026400555.1 Hyphomicrobiales bacterium | reverse complement strand
GGTTTGGATTCAGACGAACTGGCCCAACCATCAATGACACCGCACGCTCCCTGATGAATGGCTTGTTACGAGAGGGGCGAATCGAAGCTCAAGGACAGAATATTCGCAAAGCGTGGTAATTGGGTTAAGCGGTGCTGCCGACCGCCGAGAGAACAAAAAAAGCCATTTTTATTCAACCTATTGCGACAAATAGGGGCTTTAAACTGACTACCCGGCTCGCCCTGCCATGCGCCGAAAACCAGCCCGGCACGTCATGCGCTGGCCTACCTCCGAGGCAAGCCGGATCGCGCACCACGCGAGTTGGTGCTGATCGTGTGCGAGGGCGAAAAGACGGAGCCGAACTATTTCGGGGAAATCCGTGTCGCACAGCGCTTGTCAGCGGCTCATGTTCGGGTCTGCCACAGTGCGCTTGGGTGACGTCCAGATTTACGCCAATCGCAGGCCATAATGCAGGTTTGCATTTGAGCGCCGGTGCGGATCTGATTGGGCTTGAAGGAAAGCGGAGGGCTTTCACGAACGCTTACAGGTTCACCAGATCCAGCGGCTTCTGCCCCGGATTTAGCCGCAGCATGGACAGGTTCAATGCGGCGGCTACACTGACCCACACCAAGTAGGGCAAAAATGCAATTCCGGCCCACGTGTCGAGTTGCCAATGGGCAACAGTCGCCCCCAGAACCGCGCACCAGAGGCACACCATAATCGGAATCGACGCACGCAAATGACGCAGGCCGAAGAAGACCGGTGTCCAAAGCGCATTCAGTGCAATCTGGATGGCCCAGAAAGCCATCGCATAACTGTTGCCTTCCAGACTGGCCACCCGGGCACCTGCAAACGAGATCAGCAGATAAATCAACGTCCAGGCCACCGGAAACAACCAGTTTGGCGGCACCCAGGACGGCTTGTTCAGGCTCTTGTACCAGGACCCCGTGGGGAACAGCGCACCAGTCGCCCCGGCGCCAAAGGTCGCCGCAAGAAACAGGAGAAAGAGCATGATATCCATGAAGGGCACTTTCAACTTCAAGAGTGACCCTATGCTGTTTTGCGGCCCAAGCCAAAGGCCCGGGGTTGGGTTGTCAACAAGCACGAATTCAGGCACTTCAGAAGGCATATCACTGCGATTCTGGAGTTTTGCGATGTCGGGTGCCCATGGCCATGTCGAAGGGTCAAACAAACGGATCGCTCTGCTCATTGCGGTTTTCGCGCTGCTTCTGGCCATCGCCGAAACCATGGCAAAATCAGCGCAAACGGATGCGATCAATTCTAATGTCGAAGCCTCCAACCTCTGGGCCTTTTTCCAGGCGCGGACGATCCGCCAGACAGTCGTGCGCACCGCTGGTGAGGAATTGACATTCACCCGCGACGCAACTCCGGAGGGGCCAGTCCGTGAAGCGCTGACGCGGCAGATCGCCGCGTGGCGCGCGACAGCCGACCGGTGGGAAAGTGAACCGGCAACCGGTGAGGGCCGCAAAGAGTTGACCGAGCGGGCCAGGAAAGCCGAGGCGAAACGCGACAAGAGCTACAAGCGCTACCATGACTTCGAGATTGCCTCGGCAGGCTTCCAGATCGCCATCGTACTGGCGTCCGCGACCGTCATCACCGGTGCGGTGTCGCTGGCCTGGATTGCTGGCGCTCTTGGAATCGTCGGCCTCGGCTTCACCGCAATCGGTCTTTTCTCACCCGGGCTCATCCATCTGTTCTGACAAGGCTAATCAGAGCCAGTGACCGCTGCATGATCCGGTGGTCGCGCCATCTGGGGCACAGCGAGGGTCTGCCTTGGCGGGAGTCCGCGCCGGCAGCGCCTCCCAACGATGCCAGCACATGGACAACCCAGCTCTATGACCGGCTTGGCATCATATCATACGCGATCAGGTTGAGCGGATGCGGATCTCATGGCGGAAAGTCGTGCCAAACTGGCTTCAAGCACTGAAATTTCCGGCCAAACCTCATGTGCGATGAGGCAAACTTATCGGGCATGAATTTGCTTCGACATCTACGGCCCTTGTGGTCACTGCATTGTCAACATCCGCCGTAGCGTGTTCGCGCCGCGGCCTGACCATAGCGTGGCCGTTGCCGGTTTGAGACCATCGGCCGAAAAGCCCGAGGCTCACGCTTCACAAGGGGATTTTGTCTGTATACAAGTAGACAATGCAGCGGGGTTCGCTGCCAGAGCGCCTGCTGGAGGTCACAAACGGCAATGTATCGGATTGGTGTCGATGTCGGGGGAACCTTTACGGATTTCACACTCCATGACGATGCAGACGGAAGCATACGCTTCTTCAAGGTGCCGTCCACGCCACATGATCCGTCCGCGGCCATCGAGGCGGGCCTTCTGCAGATGCTGGACGGGTTCGGCCTTCAGGCCGGCAATGTCGGCTATCTCGGTCACGGAACGACGGTCGCCACAAACATCGTGATCGAACGTCGGGGTGCTCGTACGGGGCTGCTGACCACCAGGGGGTTCCGCGACGTCCTCGAGCTTGGCCGTCAGGCGCGGCCCTCGATCTACGACTACCGTGTCCAGAAGCCGCCGGTTCTGGTGCCGCGCGATCTGCGGATTGAGGTCACCGAGCGGACCGGTCCTGACGGATCGGTTCTCGTGTCATTGGATGAGACGACACTGGAGGCGGCCATCACTCAGCTTGCCGAGTCGGGGGTCGAGAGCGTCGCGATCTGCTTTCTGCACTGCTATGCGAACCCCGTCCACGAAAGCCTTGCGAAGGCTGCCGTCGAGCGGCGCATGCCGGGCGTGTTTGTCAGCGCGTCCTCGGAGATTCTCCCCGAATTCCGGGAATTCGAGCGTATGTCGACCACGGTCGTCAACGCCTTTGTCGGCCCGCGCATGGGCCGCTATCTTGACCGCTTCCGTGAGCGGGTAAAGGCAATCGGCATTCCTGCCGAACCTTACACGATCCACTCCAATGGCGGACTGATGTCGGTCGCAACAGTCAGGAACTGTCCCGTCCGCACCTGCGTGTCGGGTCCGGCGGCTGGCGTGGTCGGCGCGGCGGAGATCGGCCGAGTGGCGGGCTTTCCCAATCTGATCACCTTTGACGTCGGCGGCACGTCGACGGATGTCTCGCTGATCCACCGCTCCAGGCCGCTGTACACATCCAGCCGGCTGGTGGCGGGTTACCCGATCAAGACGCCCATGCTCGACATCCACGTCATCGGGGCAGGCGGCGGCTCGATCGCACGAATCGATGATGCGGGCGCCATGAAAGTTGGGCCCCAGTCCGCCGGGGCCGATCCCGGGCCGGTTGCGTACGGCCGCGGCGGAACGGAGCCGACGATCACGGACGCCAATCTCACGCTGGGCAGGCTCGATGCCGGCACGCTTCTCGGTGGCCGGATGATGATGGATCTCGAAGCGGCGCGGCGTGTGATCCATGACCGGGTTGCCAAGCCGCTCGGCCTGCCGATCGAGGCTGCGGCGCTCGGCATCATCCAGATAGCGAACGCCAATATGAGCCGCGCCATCCGTTCGGTCTCGGTCGAAAAGGGCTATGACGTTTCCGAGTTCGCGCTGGCGGCGTTTGGCGGGGCCGGGCCGCTGCATGCGGCGGAGGTGGCGGTTGAGTGCGGCATCCCGCGCCTGCTGGTGCCGCGCGAACCGGGCACGCTGTGCGCGCGCGGCATGCTGCTCAGCGATCTGTCGTCCGACTATGTGCGCAGCCATTTCGCCGATGCGTCCGCGGAGAGCTGGCAGCACGTGCTCGGTCTGTTTGTCGAGATGATTGCCGAAGGCTCCGCCTGGCTGGATGGCGAGGCCGTCGCGCCGGGTGCCCGGTCGTTCCGCCGTATCCTCGATGCGCGCTACAGGGGCCAGAATTTCGAGGTCAAGGTTGACTGCGATGGGCTGGAGGCGGGGCAACTTGCCGCGCTGATCGACCGGTTTCACGAGGCCCATACGCAGGAGTATGGCTATGCCATTCCCACGCGCGAGGTGGAGTTTGTTTCAGCCCGCGTCCAGGCCACCGGGGCCGTGAACAAGGCACCCCAAAGCCGGATCACGGGCGGCCCTTCACTTGGGGCGGCTGTCATCGGACGCCGACAGCTCTATGTTGATGCCCGGCACGGGTGGCAGCAAGCCACCGTCTTCGACCGTGACCGCCTGCCGGTGGGCGTTCCGATCAAAGGACCGGCCATCATCAACGAGATGAGCGCGACCACGCTTCTCTTCCCCGGCCAGAGCGCCATGGTTGAGCCTTTCGGCAACATCATCGTTGAGGTGAATGCGTGAGCAAGCCCATTGCAGATCCGATCCAGATGGAGGTGTTCTCAAACCGCCTTCTGGCCATTGCCGAGGATATGGGGTCGATCCTCATCCGCTCGTCGTTTTCATCGAATATCAAGGAGCGCAAGGACGCCTCGACCGCGCTGTTCGACGCCCGCGGCCGGCTCGTCGCACAGGCAGACCATATTCCGATCCATCTCGGCGCCATGATCGGCGCGGTGGAAACCATCCTGGCGCGTTACCGCCTGGACGAGATGGCTCCCGGCGACGCCTTCATCTGCAACGATCCGTATCTGGCGGGCGGCAGTCACCTGCCGGACATCTCGATCATCACACCGATCCATCATGACGGTGAGGTGCGCTTCTTCGCCGGCAACATCGCTCATCACGCTGATGTGGGCGGCCGCACGCCGGGCTCGACCTCGGGCGTGTCACGCTCGATCTTCGAGGAGGGCATCAGGCTGCCGGTGATCCGCATCGCCAGGGCGGGCACCATCGATGAGGACCTGCTCTCGCTGATCGCCGTCAACACGCGCGATCCGGAAGAACGGCTGCTCGATCTGAGGACCCAGATCGGCACCAATCTGCGCGGCGGAGCCATGCTGATCGCCCTGCTCGACCGCATGGGCTGGCCGGCGACGGAGCAGGCGATCGAGGACATTCTGGCCTACACCGGGCGACGGCTGAGAAACCGCATTGCGGCCTTGCCGGACGGAGTCTACCGCTTCGAGCGCTCGATGGATGATGATGGGTTTCCCGGTGTGCCAGTGCCGATCGTTTGCACCGCACGGATCGCGGGGGAAACGCTCGAACTTGATTTCGAAGGCTCCGGGCCTGAGGCGCGCGGTGCGATCAACCTGCCCGATTCCGCCATCAAGGCCTCATGCTACTATTGCGTGAAGGCGGTTCTCGATCCGGGGCTGATGCCGAACCAGGGCATCATCGATCCGATCCGCATCACCGCGCCACCGGGGACCATCGTTAACCCGCGCCCGCCTGCCGCGGTGGCAGCCCGCGCCGTCACCTCGAACCGCCTGTGCGGGGCAGTCTTCGGGGCGCTCTTCCAGGCGCTGCCGCCGGAGCGTGTCATGGCGTCCTGCAATGATTCAACCTCGGCCACATCGGTATCGGGCTTCAACCCGAGACGGCAGGCGACCTATGTCTATCCCGAAAGCATGGGCGGCGGAGCAGGCGCCTTTGCGGACCGCGACGGCATGGACGCCGTGCACGTCCACACCGTCAATTCCACCAACTTGCCCGCCGAGGCGCTGGAACTCGAATATCCGCTGATTCTCGAGGAGTATTGTTTCGTGCCCGATTCCGGTGGCGCAGGGCGGCACCGTGGCGGCCTCGGCATGGCGCGGCAGATCCGCATCCTGGCCGACGGCACGATCTTCTCCGCGCGCTCGGATGCGCATGTGATTCCCGCGCCGGGCGTGTTCGGCGGCAAGCCGTCGAACGTCACGCGCATCCTGCGCAATCCCGGCACCGAGCGCGAGGAAGTGCTGCACTCGAAGTCCTCCGGACTGGTGATGGCCGCCGGCGAAACCATCCGCGTCGAGACGCTCGGCGCCGGGGGCTATGGCCCGCCGACTGAGCGTCCACTTGACCGTCTTGCAGCGGATTTGCGCGAGGGAAAGGTGACCCGCGCGGCGGCGGAACGCGATTATGGCGTGGAAATGGTCTGCCGCGCCCTCGCATGAGGCGCATTCACACCTCAAAAGGCCTCGCTCTATGGACAACAAAAATGTATTCAAATACACACCAGAGGGTTTGGTGGTGCCTATTTCCTAGGCGATCTGGCCGGTCCGGTGACATCGAAAACCTGGATGCAGACAGCATGCCGCCAGGATGATCGCGAGAAAGCTGTCCGATGACCTTCGCCCAGATGCGAAACGTTGAGGCCTTTGACGATTTCCCGCTGCCGCAGCGGGCGTCGCTGGCAACCGCCATCGCCGATTCCGTTGCGGAAGCGATCGCGACCCGGCATCTCGAGCCCGGAGAACGGGTGATCGAGACGGTGCTGGCGGAGCGCTTCGGCGTCAGCCGTGTGCCCATCCGGGAAGCGTTGAAGGTTCTTCACGCCCAGGGCATTCTCTCGGGCGGTGGGCACCGCGGATTTCGGGTCTCCGCCTTCGACCCAAAGACGGTCGACAAGGTTTTTGAGGTCCGGCTGATGCTGGAAGCCTTCCTCCTGCGCGATGCGGTGGACCGTTGGCGCCGTGGCGACGCCAATCTCGCGGACCTGGACAGCGCCATAAAACAGATGGAATCGGCCGCGCGGGCGGATGACCGCCGGGCGTCGCTGCGGGC
>JAPLOW010000041.1 GCA_026400555.1 Hyphomicrobiales bacterium | reverse complement strand
TCGACAAGATCGCGCACAGCCTCAACACCAGACCGCGCGCCGTCCTCGGCTTCCAAACACCCGAGGAAGCCTTTATGGCTGAGCTATCGCAACTCGGTGATGCACTTCAGATTTGAGACCGCCCAGTCAATCTCCTTATGTCGGACGGGAAGCATACCCGTCCGTGTATGCTTGGGCGTGACAGCTCTTGCAATGTTCGTCCTACGATTGCCAGATGTTTTTCGTTAATAATTGATCGGGCTGTAAACCCGGTCAGGACGTGTCTTGGGCTTCGCTCCCGGCACGAGCAGGTGCGGTTTTTTCTGTCGCGGCGAATTCCCCTTTCGTCTGTCATGCTCTATGCGAGGCGCGGGACCGTGCCATCGCGAAGCAGGCGACAGCGCGGGCGCTGCACTGGCTTGGGAGGGCTGACAATGGTTGCACGATGGATAGTGGCGGTCTGCGCGCTGATGATCGCGGTGTTGCCCGAGCCGGCGCTTGCCGCTGCTGCCATCGACGGCGGACGCATGTCCCTGCTCTGGGTCATTCCCTTTGCCGGGCTCCTGCTCTGCATCGCCACCGGCCCGCTGCTGTTTGCCCATGTCTGGGAGCATCACTACGGCAAGATTTCCGGCTTCTGGGCGGCGATGGTCATTATTCCGCTCTATCTGGGCTTCGATGTCTCCGCCGCCACCGCAGGCATCGCCCATGCGATGCTGCTGGAATACATCCCCTTCATCATCCTGCTCTTCGCGCTGTATACGGTGGCGGGCGGCATCTTCGTGCGCGGCAACATCCATGGCTCGCCGCTGACCAACACCGCCATCCTCGCCATCGGCACGGTTCTGGCGAGTTTCGTCGGCACCACAGGCGCCTCGATGGTGATGATCCGCCCGATCATCCGCGCTAATGACAACCGCGTGCACAACGTGCATGTCGTGGTGTTCTTCATCTTCCTTGTCTCGAACGTGGGCGGCGCGCTGACCCCGCTGGGCGATCCGCCGCTGTTCGTCGGCTTCCTCAAGGGCGTGAGCTTCTTCTGGACGACGACGAACCTGATGGCGGAAACGCTGCTGGTGGCCGGCATCCTGCTGGCGGTCTTCTATGCCTATGACAGCTATCTCTACAAAAAGGAGGGCGTGATCGCGCCCGACCGCACGCCGGATTCGAAGGTCCGCGTCATGGGGCTTGAAAGTCTCGTCTTTGTCGCGGTCATCATCGCTGCCGTGCTGATGCGGGCCGAGTGGAAGCCGGGCGTGAGTTTCAAGTTGCTCGGCGTCGATCTGGCGTTGCAGGACATTGTCTCGAACCTGATCATGCTCGGCGCAGGCCTCGCCTCGCTCAAGTTCGCGAAGAAGGAATACCGCGTCGCCAACGGCTTCAACTGGGGCCCGATCCTTGAGGTGGCCAAGCTCTTCGCCGGCATCTTCATCTGCATCGTGCCGGTGCTGGCCATCCTGGCGGCGGGCAAGGCCGGGGCCGCCGCGCCGCTGGTGGCGCTGGTCACCAATCCCGACGGCAGCCCCAACAACGCCATGTATTTCTGGCTGACGGGCGCGCTCTCGTCCTTCCTCGACAACGCGCCGACCTATCTGGTGTTCTTCGAGCTGGCCGGCGGCAACCCCGAGGTGCTGATGGGCAAGCTCGCCATCACGCTGGCGGCGATCTCCACCGGTGCGGTCTACATGGGCGCCAACACCTATATCGGCAATGCGCCCAACTTCATGGTCTACGCCATCGCCAAAGACATGGGCGTCAAGATGCCAAGCTTCTTCGGCTACATGCTCTGGAGCGGCGCGATCCTGATCCCGATCTTCGTGCTGGTGACGGTTGTGTTTTTCAGGTGAGGACCGGTTCGCAAATCAGCCGTCATGGTCGGGCATGACCCGACCATGACACGAAGAGATTGAGGGCTAACCCTCATTTCGGCAGTGCGTCCTTGATGCCCTGCACGTAGAAGTTCATGCCGAACACCTGCTCGTCCGAGAGCTTGCCATTGCCCTTGCACTCGACCGTCTGGCCGGCCTGGTTGATCACCGGGCACTTGAACGGGTCGAGTGTGCCGGCCTTGATCGCGGCTTCCGTGGCTTCCGCCATGGCCTTCACGTCGGCGGGCATGTTCACATAAGGGCCCATCTTGACCTTGCCCTTGGCGAGGCCGTCGAAGGTGTCCTGCGACGTCCAGGTGCCGTCGAGCACGGCGCGGGTGCGCTCGATGTAGTAGGGGTTCCAGTCGTCGATGATCGAGGTCAGGATGTTGTTCGGCGCGAACTGCGTCATGTCCGAGGCCTGGCCGAAGGCGAACTTGCCGCGCTGGGCCGCCGCCTGCACCGGGGCCGGCGAGTCCGTGTGCTGGGTGATCACGTCGGCGCCCTGATCGAGCAGCACCCTGGCGGCGTCGGCCTCCTTCGGCGGATCGAACCAGGACGAGACCCAGACGGTCTTGATCTCGACATTCGGGTTCACCGATTTCGCGCCGAGATAAAAGGCGTTGATGCCAGCGATCACCTCCGGAATAGGGAAGGCCCCGACATAGCCGATGGTGTTGGATTTGGTCATCCTGCCGGCGATCTGCCCGGCGATGTAGCGGCCCTCATGGAACTTGGCCGAGTAGGTCGCCACGTTGGCAGCGCGCTTGAAGCCCGTTGCGTGCTCGAACTTCACGTCCGGGAAGCGTGCGGCCACCCGCAGCGTCGGCTCCATGTAGCCGAAGGAGGTGGTGAAGATCAGCTTGTGGCCGGTGCGGGCGAGCTGCTCGATGACGCGGTCGGAGGTGGGCTCCGCCACGGTCTCGATGAAGGTGGTCTCGACCCGGCCCGGAAAGGCCGACTCGATCGCCTTGCGGCCCACATCATGCTGGTAGCTCCAGCCGAAATCGCCGACCGGCCCGACATAGATGAAGCCGATTTTCAGCTTCTCCTGCGCGCTCGCCGCCATGGGCAGGGTCGCCGCCATCGTCGCCGCCGCCAGCCCGATCAGGAAGTGCCTTTTCATGATCCCGTCTCCCCTGCGGCCGGATTCCGGCCTGAATGAACGCCTCGGCCAAGATTGACATGCCGCTCCGGTGAATTGAAGCGGATACAAAGGGTATCAGGGTTTATACGTATACCCTTTGGTCAAGGTAATGGCACGCCGGCCCGGATCGCCGCGGAGAATGCATCATCGGGCTGAAGGCCCTGCGCCACCGCGCTGATCGCGGCGCGCCGCTTGAGCTCCTCAAGCGGCATGTCAGTGCTGACCGCGCCGATATCATAGGCATAATCGGGCGCGCGGCCTGCTGCCAGGATGCGCCAGTCGGGCTTCAGGCCCGGCCAGAGCTGCCGGGCCAGCCGGAAAGCCACCGTCGTACAGTTGGCCCCCAGCGTGTCATACCAGCGTGGGGTCTCGGCCAGCGCGTTGATTTCGGCGGCATAGGCGACCAGCAGCTTGCGGGTGCTGTCGCGACTGACATTCAGCCGGTAAAGCCGCACATCCTCGCGCCAGACATTGGTGCGCAGGTACACGATGTCGCGCTCGTCGGCGGCCACGATCGCCAGCTCATAGGATCTGAAGAAGCCGGCGAGCGCCGAATAGACCTCGTCCTTCTCCCGCCTGATCTCGATCGAGAAGGTCAGCGGCGGGGCATCGTCGAAGGTCACCGACACCAGCAGGTGCGCGATCAGCGAGCTGGTCCAGTACGAGAAGAACAGGTCGACGCCGGCGGCCTTGCTCAGGTCGTAGGTCCGCGTCTCCCAGCGCTCCTCGGCGATCGCCTCGCCGCCGTCCGGACCGGTCCCGGCCTGCCAGCGAAAGTTCCGCACATTCGCGATCGTGTAGCGGTCGCCGTCAAGGCTAACGGACGGGCTTCGCGCCAGCGGCGCGGCCCACACACGGTCAGCGCGCGGCTCGATCGTGCTCCACCAGACAAACAGCGCGCCGAAGCTCACGGCCAGCAGGCCAAGCGCCGGAAGCGCCGCCGAAACGGGCGGGACGGCCCGCCAGAGCAGGACAATTCCGGTCAGCACAAGCAGACCGAACACCGTGGCGAAAGCCAAGGGGTAGGGCGCGCGATAATGCAGCGCCAGCACGCTCCAGAGCGCCAGCAGGAGAAGGGCGGCCGTCGCCAGCAGCAGCACGGCACGCGTCAGCAGACGGGCCGCGCGCCCCATCCTGGCACTCAGGCAGCCAGCGAGTTGGTCGGCGCGGCAGCCTTCACCTCGTCATCGACATGGGCCTCGAAGCGCTTGAAGTTCTCGCGGAACATCGCGACGAGCTTCTTCGCGGTCTCCGAGAACGCCGCCTTGTCCTGCCAGGTCTTGACCGGATACAGGATATGCGGCTCGACACCAGGCACCGATGTCGGCACCGCGAAGCCGAAATAGGGGTCGCGTCGGAAGTCGGCGCGGGTCAGCGATCCGTCGAGCGCGGCCGTGAGAAGCCGCCGGGTGACCCGGATCGGCATGCGTCGGCCCGCCCCGAACTTGCCGCCGGTCCAGCCGGTGTTGACCAGCCAGCAATCGACATGGTGGCGTTCGATCAGGTCGCGCAGCAGATTGCCGTAGACCGACGGATGGCGCGGCATGAATGGCGCGCCGAAACAGGTCGAGAAGGTCGCCTCGGGATCCTTGACGCCCTTTTCCGTGCCGGCGACCTTGGCCGTGTAGCCCGAGAGGAAGTGGTACATGGCTTCGGCGCCCGTCAGCTTGGCGATGGGCGGGAGCACGCCAAAGGCGTCGCAGGTCAGCATCACGATGTTCTTCGGGTGCCCGGCCCGGCCGGTCACGCTCGCATTCGGGATGAAATCCAGCGGATAGGCGCAGCGCGTGTTCTCCGTTTTCGAGGCGTCGTCGAAATCGGGTTTGCGGGTAAGCGGATCGAGCGTGACGTTCTCCAGCACGGTGCCGAAGCGTTCGGTGGTGGCGTAGATCTCGGGCTCCGCCTCGCGGCTGAGGCGGATCGTCTTGGCGTAGCAGCCGCCCTCGAAGTTGAAGACGCCATCGCTCGACCAGCCATGCTCGTCATCGCCGAGCAAGGTACGGTTCGGATCGGCCGACAAGGTGGTTTTGCCCGTGCCGGACAGGCCGAAGAACACGGCGACGTCACCTTTGTCGCCGACATTCGCCGAGCAGTGCATCGGCATGACATTGGCGGCGGGCAGGGTGAAGTTGAGATAGGTGAACACCGTCTTCTTCATCTCGCCGGCATAGGAGGTGCCGCCGATCAGCACGATCTTGCGGGTGAAATCGATGGCGATGACAGTCTCTGAACGGCAGCCGTGACGCTTGGGGTCGGCCTTGAAGGTGGGCAGGTCGACAATCGTCAGCTGCGGCACATAGGCGGCCAGCTCGTTCGCCGGTGGCCGGATCAGCAGGTTGCGGATGAACATCGAATGCCAGGCGAACTCGGTGTACACGCGCGCCTTTACGCGGTGACCGTGGTCCGCGCCGCCATGCAGGTCCTGGGCGAACAGCTCCTTGCCTTCTGCATGCGCGAGGAAGTCAGACAGAAGCGTATCGAACTGGCCGGGCTCGATGGCGCCATTGTTGTCCCACCACACCGTGTTCTCGGTGGTCGCGTCCCGGACCGTGAACTTGTCCTTGGGCGAGCGGCCCGTATGGGAGCCAGTGTCGGCCAACAGCGCGCCGCCGGCGGCAAGCCGCGTTTCGCCGCGCCGGAGCGACTCCTCGGCCAGCATCGGGGCTTCGAGGTTCCAGTAGACGCGCTTGAGCTTGCGGAACCCGAACGCCTCGGCGCCATGGGCTGGATTGAACGGGCCAATAGTCTCCATGGGGCATTCCTCCTGCGCGGCGCATCTGTAAGGTCCGTGCGCCTGGGATAGCGAGGGTCCGGGAAAGCGGACTCTTGAGCGTGCTCATACGCCCGCTTGCCGGTCGGCTCAAGGGCATCGCCCGTTACAGCGGCCAAAATCCGCTGTTTTCACCGTGTTTTGCGCCGGAATGGTGAACAGCCGCGCTCAGACCGCCCGCGCCTCGCGCGCGAGCGTCAAGAGGCGTTCGCGAACGGCATCCGCAGTCAGCACACGCCTGCTGAAGCCGATCCGCACCATGTCGGAGGCGTTGGCGATTTCGAAGCCGTCCGGGTCGAGGCTCACCATGGACCAGCCCTTGCCCTCGCGCTTGCAAAGCTTCGTGGCGTATAGCCCGACAGCTTCAGCATGATCGTCGTTCATGTGTCCGAGGATGTCGTCTTCGGCGGCCAGAAGCTCCTCCGCCCCGTCGAGCGGGCTCAGAAGATCGGCCGCTGTCAGTTCGAAAGCCCTGCCGAAACCGCCATTGAGGCTGGCCTGCCGGAGCCGGATGCGGATGAACAGGAAATCGGGAAAATCGGCATAGAGCGCGGCTTTCGGCTGACGCCTGAGGAAGCGGCGGCGCACCAGGCCTCCCTCCGCGCTGTCCCGGTCGATGACCTGCGCCTCGCCGGTGACGGAGATGCGCGGATGGGCCAGCGGGTCACCCTTGCCGGTGCGTGCGAACAGCAGGCCGGCCCTGGGATCGGCGAGCAGGTTGCCGGTGTGTCCGGACAGGCGCGAGACCAGGATGACCGGATGGCCCGCCATGTCGGTGGCAATGCTGGTCAGCGAGGCAAGCGGGTAGCCGTCGCCGGACAGGCTGGCGAGGCTGGCCGAGGCGCTCGCCCGGACCAGCTCCTGCGCCAGCAGACGGGCGGTGTCATCGGTTGTCCGGATCGTTTGGGTGGTGCTCACAAGGGCTTCTCCCGGCCTTCAGGCGCAACTGCCACAGCATTTTTTCCGGTCTTCAATCAGCAGCGTAGCGCTTTGGTCGCCGGATCGCTAGATTGCGGCCATGGTTTCGCCGCTGTCGGCGTCAAACCAGAGTTTGCCGCCACAATTGCCGCGCGGCTGACATGGGATTGTCCGTATGCCAACAATTGCTCTGGTTGATGACGACCGCAACATCCTGACCTCGGTGTCGATCGCGCTCGAGGCCGAGGGCTTTCGCATCAACACGTATACCGACGGCGCCTCCGCGCTCGAGGGCCTGAAGCTGAACCCGCCCGACCTCGCCATCTTCGACATCAAGATGCCGCGCATGGACGGGATGGAGCTGCTGCGTCGGCTGCGCCAGAAGTCGGACATGCCGGTGATCTTCCTGACCTCGAAGGACGAGGAGATTGACGAACTGTTCGGCCTGAAGATGGGGGCCGACGATTTCATCCGCAAACCGTTCTCGCAGCGCCTGCTGGTCGAGCGGGTCAAGGCCATCCTGCGCCGCGTCGGCGCCAAGGACCTGCCGGCCGCGCCGCGGGCCGAGGACGCCAAGGCGCTGGAACGCGGCCATCTGAAGATGGACCCGGAGCGCCATACCTGCACCTGGAAGGGCGAGCAGGTCGTCCTGACGGTGACGGAATTCCTCATCCTGCAGTCGCTGGCGCAGCGACCCGGCGTGGTCAAGAGCCGCAACTCGTTGATGGACGCCGCCTATGACGACGAGGTCTATGTCGATGACAGGACCATCGACAGCCACATCAAGCGGCTACGCAAGAAGTTCAAGATGGTCGATGATGATTTCGAAATGATCGAAACGCTCTACGGCGTCGGCTACCGCTTCAAGGAAGGTTGACCGGCGTCTTGCTGCGGAACGCAGGCAAGGATGACACGGGCGTGACCACGCTTCGCAATGACACGCCGCGCAAGGACGGCCTGGCGCGCATCCTTCGCGCCGCATCGCGGCTGCGCAAGCGCACGGTGCAGTTCCTCGGCGCGCGCCTCGCCTCGAGCCTGACGCGGCGGATCGTCGTGCTCAATCTCGCCGGTCTCGTGGTGCTTCTGTTCGGCTTGCTCTACCTCAACCAGTTCCGCGAGGGCCTGATCGATGCCCGCGTGCAAAGTCTGCAGACCCAGGGCGAGATCATCGCCAGCGCGATCGCTGCCTCGGCCACGGTCGACACCGACACGATCAACATCGACCCGGACAAACTCCTGCAGTTGCAGGCAGGCGAAAGCCTGGGGCTCGGCGAGGACATCCAGTCGATTCTCGAGTTTTCGATCAATCCCGAACGGGTCGGCCCGCTGCTGCGCCGTCTGGTCATGCCGACGCGCACCCGCGCCCGGGTCTATGATCGCGAAGGTTTCCTCGTGATCGATTCGGGCACGCTCTACGCCCGTGGCGATGTTCTGAGGCGCGACCTGCCGCCGTTGGCGCGCGACGACCTGCCGATGATCGAGCGCACCTGGAACAGCCTGCGCCGCCGTCTCGGCCGCGCCGAGATCTCCAGCTATGATGAAGGCGACACGGTGCTGGGCCGCTCGATTCCGGAAGTGGCCCGCGCGCTGTCGGGTCAGCAGCGCAGCATCGTCCGCGTCAATGCGCTGGGCGACACCATCGTCTCGGTCGCCGTGCCCATCCAGCGCCAGCGTTCTGTGCGCGGGGCGCTGCTCCTCTCCACCCAGGGCGGCGACATCGACGCCATCATCGCCTCCGAACGCTGGGTGATCCTGCAGGTCTTCGCCGTCGCCGGGCTTGTGATGACGCTGCTCTCGGTCTTGCTCGCCAACGGCATCGGCCAACCCTTGCGCCTGTTGTCGGAAGCGGCGGAACGGGTCCGTCGCCGCGTCAAGTCGCGGCAGGAGATCCCGGATTTCACCGATCGGCATGACGAGATCGGCCAGTTGTCCGGCGCCCTGCGCGAGATGACCAGCGCGCTTTATGCCCGCATCGACGCCATCGGCAGTTTCGCCGCGGATGTTGCCCACGAACTCAAGAACCCGTTGACCTCGCTGCGCAGCGCGGTCGAGACTCTGCCTCTGGCGCGCACGGACGCGGCGCGTGAACGGCTGCTCGCGGTCATCCATCATGACGTACGCCGGCTTGACCGGCTGATCAGCGATATTTCGGAGGCCTCGCGACTCGATGCCGAGCTGGCCCGCGGCGAAACCGGGCCCGTCGACATGGCGCGCCTCGTCGAAACCGTCGTCGGCATGCAGAACGAGATCAGGCAGTCGGACCAGGCGCCGATCCGGCTCAGGATCATCGATCCGGCCCCGGGACGTGACCTGCCCGCGAAAGCCGGCTGGATGGTGCAGGGCCATGACGGCCGGCTTGGGCAGGTGCTGGTCAACCTGCTCGACAATGCCCGGTCCTTTTCTCCGCCCGGCCACGATGTCCGCGTCCAGTTGTCACGCACCGTGCGCACGCTGACGCTGATCGTCGATGATGACGGGCCAGGCATTCCTGACCACGCCATGGAGCGGATCTTCGAGCGCTTCTACACGGATCGACCCGAACAGGGCTTCGGCCAGAATTCCGGCCTCGGCCTGTCCATTTCGCGGCAGATCATCGATGTGCATGGCGGCCATATCCAGGCCGAGAACCGCCTGGGCGCGCCCGGGCCCGATGGCGTCCGGCCCGTCGACGGCGCGCGCTTCACCGTCACGCTGCCAGCCGCGCCTGCGCCTGCCTCCTCGCGCCGTGCCGTGTCATGAGCCTGCGCCTGCAAGCGACCTGTGTTCTGGTCGGCGAGGGGGCCGTGCTCATCCGCGGCCCCGCCGGCAGCGGCAAGACCTCGTTGTGCCTCGCGTTGATTGACCTTGCGCTGAGCCGCGGCACCTTCGCGCGGCTGGTCTGCGATGATGGCGTCATTGTCCGCCGCACGGGGCGTCAGTTGCTCGCACGTGCGCATCCGGCCATCGCGGGTGTGGTCGAACGCCGCGGACTCGGGCTGGTGCCGTGCCCCCATGAGGCCGCCGCCTGTGTCCGAATGATCGTCGATTGCACTCCCGATGATCCTCCACGCCTGCCCGAGCCGGCGGATCTGGTTGCCGAAATCGACGGGGTTGTCCTGCCGCGCCTGCAATGCGCGCGAGGCGCGGGCGATGCCGCATTGGTGCTGGCGGCGCTGGCCCTGTTTGCCGAACCGGCCTGACAGGCGGCGACGCTGCGGAGCATGGCGAAGCCGTCGCGGGTGAATAAGGCCTTTGCCGGTCTTGCGCCGGGGCTGCAACTGGCCCATATAGCGGCGGCTTTAGGGCGCGCGTTGTCCCAACAGGTTTTGACATGATCGGCCTCGTCCTCGTGACGCATGGGCATTTGGCGACGGAATTCCGTTCCGCTCTGGAACACGTTGTCGGTCCCCAGAAACAGATCGAGACCATTGCGATCGCCCCCGATGACGATATCGAGGGTCGCCGTATGGACATTCTTGAGGCCATCCATGCGGTCGACACCGGCCAGGGCGTGGTCGTGCTGACCGATATGTTCGGCGGTACGCCGTCAAATCTGGCGATTTCGGCGATGAATGGCGGCAAGGTGGAGGTTCTGGCCGGCATCAACCTGCCGATGCTGATCAAGCTGGCGAGTGTCCGCGATGACAAGCCGATCGAGGATGCCGTTGGCTGCGCTCAGGAAGCCGGCCGCAAGTACATCAACATCGCCAGCCGACTGCTCGCCGGACGCTAGACCGTTGATCACCCTCGACGACGATTGCCCGGATGCAGAATTTCCTGAAGGGGCGCTCGTCCGCGACGTCGTGATCGTCAACCGCAAAGGGCTGCATGCCCGCGCGACCGCCAAGCTTGTGCAAACAGTGGAGCGCTTCTCGGCCGATGTCTGGATCGCGCGCTGCGGCGAGGTCGTCGGTGGGCGCTCGATCATGGCCCTGCTGACGCTTGGCGCAGGCATCGGAACCACGATTTCCGTCGCGGCAAAAGGCGACGACGCAGACGCCGCCATCGCGGCCATCGTCGCGCTGGTCGACGACCGTTTCGGCGAAGGCGAGTAGGCCCCCCCGAACCGGGCACAAGCACATAAAGAAATCTTTATGTCTTTATTGCTTCGCTTCGGACCTCATGGTAAAGGCCCCCCCAACGTCACGCGGGGAGCCCGCGTGGTCTGCGCAGTTCCGCTTCCGACGCCAACGAGGACATCATGGCCAAATTCACCGACTACATCGTCAAGGACATTTCGCTGGCCGCCTTCGGGCGCAAGGAGATCGACCTCGCCGAAACCGAGATGCCCGGCCTGATGGCCATCCGCGAGGCCTATGGCACGGCGCAGCCGCTCAAGGGTGCGCGTATCGCCGGCTCGCTGCACATGACGATCCAGACCGCCGTGCTGATCGAGACGCTCAAGGCGCTCGGCGCCGACATCCGCTGGGTGTCCTGCAACATCTTCTCGACGCAGGACCACGCCGCCGCCGCGATCGCCGCCGCCGGCATCCCGGTCTTCGCCTACAAGGGCGAAACCCTCAACGAGTACTGGGACTACACAGCCCAGTTGTTCGACTGGCATGGTGGCGGCACGCCGAACATGATCCTCGATGACGGCGGCGACGCCACCATGCTCGTGCATTACGGCCTCAAGGCCGAGCAGGGCGACACCGCCTTCCTCGACAAGCCGGAATCCGACGAGGAGGTGATCTTCTTTGCTCTGATCCGCAAGCTGCTCAAGAACAAGCCCAAGGGCTGGTTCGCCGAGGTGGCCGCCGCCATCAGGGGCGTCTCGGAAGAGACCACCACCGGCGTGCACCGCCTCTACAAGCTGGCCGAGCAGGGCAAGCTCCTGTTCCCGGCGATCAACGTCAACGACGCCGTCACCAAGTCGAAGTTCGACAATCTTTACGGCTGCCGCGAGTCGCTCGTGGACGCCATCCGCCGCGGCACCGACGTGATGATGGCCGGCAAGGTCGCTTTCGTCGCCGGCTTCGGCGATGTCGGCAAGGGCTCGGCGGCGTCGCTGCGCCAGGCCGGCGCCCGTGTGCTCGTCTCGGAAGTCGATCCGATCTGCGCGCTGCAGGCCGCCATGGAAGGCTATGAGGTCTGCACCATCGAGGACGCCCTGCCCCGCGCTGACATCTATGTCACGGCGACAGGCAACAAGGACATCATCACGGTCGACCACATGCGCGCCATGAAGGACCGGGCGATCGTTTGCAACATCGGCCACTTCGACAACGAGATCCAGGTCTCGGGCCTCAAGAACTTCAAGTGGAACAACGTCAAGCCGCAGGTCGACGAGATCGAGTTTCCGAAGGGCAACCGCATCATCCTGCTCTCGGAAGGCCGTCTCGTGAACCTCGGCAACGCCATGGGCCACCCGTCCTTCGTGATGTCGGCCTCGTTCTCGAACCAGACGCTTGCGCAGATCGAGTTGTGGACCAACCCCGGCAAGTACGAGCGCAAGGTCTACACACTGCCCAAGCATCTCGACGAGATGGTCGCCATGTTCCACCTCGAAAAGATCGGCGTGAAGCTGACCAAGATGAGCAAGGAACAGGCCGATTATATTGGCGTGCCGGAAAAGGGCCCGTTCAAGCCCGATCACTATCGGTACTGACAACATCTGGGGCCTTCGCGCCCTGGGTCCACCAGATATGGTTTTTCGCACGGCCGCTGCCCTTGATGGGCGGCGGCCGTCGTCATGTTTACCACGCTTTAACCACTTCCCGGCGGAATCGAAGGCTGGTTAGTGTGTTCGGGTGATTCGGACGGCGGACTCGGCGCATGCGCCGGGGTTCGTGCGTGGCGTGCCGTTGGCGTGGCGTGGTGCCGGGTCGAACAGTTCCCTCCTGTGGGCGTGTATGATGGCAATGGCTCCGGTGTTGCGGGGGCTGCGGGCATTGCCGACTGCATGTCTACTCAACCGAGAAGAAACGGCTGCGATCGAAATGCGGGGCGCGAGGCACCATCGGGACAGGGCGCAGGCCAGCTTCGGCATGAGGCGCAGGCTGCTCGGCAGCTCGGCGGGCCTTGTCTCGCTCTGCGTTGCCTCCACCGTGAAGGCCGCCGGATTCGATCAGGTCCGCCAGATCGGCCCCGACGCGGTCAGCGCCTTCGGCCTGTCGATGGTGATCGGACTGGGGGTGTTCGCCGCAACCACCGCTGTTCTGTACATCCGCGAGCGCTCGCGCTGGAATGCGCGCGAACTGGCTCTCGCGGCGGAGCTCAACCAGACGATTGCCCGGGCCGAGCAGGCGGAGGTTTTCGGGCAGACCGATAATCAGGTCGTGATCAGCTGGGCCGCGCCATCGGCCAAGGCGCTGATCACAGGCGCCGGGGACTTTCTGTTGCACAATGCCGGGAGGTTGTCGCCGCTGGCCTTCGGCTCCTGGGTGGTCTCCGATCAGGTCAAGCCGCTCGGCGACGCAGTCGACGCGCTCAAGGCCAGGGGTGAGCCGTTCGACATGGGGCTGTCGACCCGTGACGGCCGCATCGTGGAGGCACGCGGCCGCGCTGTCACCGGCCGCGCCGTACTGCATCTGCGCGATGTGTCGCAGACCAGGCGCGCCCTGATCGAGACGTCGGCGGAGCGCGACGAGCTGAAACTGCTCAATCAGCGGCTCAGCGGGCTCATGAACATCAGCAATTCTCCGGCCTGGCTGCGGGACAAGGATGGCAGGCTGATCTGGGTCAATGCCGCCTATGCTCAGGCCGTCGAGGCCGCCTCGTCGCAGGCGGCGGTCAAGGCAGGCACCGAACTGATGGACCGTGAGGCGCGGGAGCGTGCCGCGCTGGCCCGCAGGCGCGGCGAGATGTTTCACAGCCGCGCGCCAACGGTCGTCAGCGGCCAGCGCCTGTTCCTTGATGTGCGCGAAGCGCAGGTCGCCGACGGCTTCGCCGGCCAGGCCATCGATGTCAGCGAAACCGAGGCCGTCCGGGCCGATCTGGCGCGGCAGATGGATGCCCATGTCAAGGTTCTCGACCGGCTGCCCACGGCGGTGGCGGCCTTCGATTCGCGTCAGCGCATCGCCTACCGCAACCTCGCCTATGAAAAGCTGTGGTCGCTTGATCCGGCCTGGCTCGACACGATGCCGACGGATGGCGAGATTCTCGACCGGCTGCGCACGGCCCGCCGTCTCCCCGAGGCCGGCGCCTACAAGGACTGGAAATCCGAGCGGCTGAAGGCCTATACCGCGCTCGAGACGAGCGAGGACTGGTGGTACCTGCCCGATGGTCGCGCCATTCAGGTGACCACGAGTCCCAATCCGCAAGGCGGCGTAATCCACCTGTTCGATGACGCCACCGAACGCTTCTCTCTGGAGTCGAAGGTCAACGCCCTCTCCCGCACCCAGCGCGAGACGCTTGATGGCTTGCGCGAAGGGGTCGCGGTGTTCGGCTCCGACGGGCGGCTCAAGCTGAGTAACCCGGCCTTTGCTTCGATGTGGAAGCTCTCGCCGAAGTTTCTGGTCGAGAACCCCCATGTCGATGACGTGCTGGCGCTTTGCCAGCTGCTCTCCCCCTCCCCGGAGGCCTGGGGCACGTTGCGAGGGGCCATCGTCGGCGTGCGCGACCGTCGCGAGGACCATGCCTCGCGCATGACGCGGCAGGACGGCTCGGTGGTCGATTGCGCCCTGGCCCCGC
>JAPLOW010000087.1 GCA_026400555.1 Hyphomicrobiales bacterium | reverse complement strand
CAACGTGCAGCCAAAATAGTTTTTTAGGGTTAACAAAAGGTCTCCGCAGGCTTGGGCGGACGCCTGCCAGTCATGGCGGAGGAGTGTCCCCGGCGAAACCGTCCTGCCCTTAACCGGGCATCAACCTTAATGAGGTGTAATCCGGGGGGTGAATTTTTGTGAGTGAGTGGTGGCGCCATGACAGCGGCTGATGCGTCGGAAAATCGCAGTGAGCACCGTCATGCCGGCGACGGCATGCTCGATCTCAACGCGCTGTGGGGCGCCATGGCCGCCCACAAGTTCTGGATCATCATTCCAACCTTGCTCGTGCTGGTGGGCTCGTTCGTCGTGGTCAACCTGATCACGCCGCAATACACCGGCGAGGCGCGCATCCTGCTCGAAAGCCGCGACGGGTTCTACACGCGCCCTGCCGGTGACAGGGATGGCGGAGGGGACAGGATCGATTCCGAAACCGTGCTGAGCCAGGTCCAGGTCGTCATGTCACGTGACCTCGCCCGTGAAGCGATCCGCCGCCTGAAATTGGTCGGCAATCCGGAATTCGATTCCGGGGCAGGGATTTTCGGCAGTATCCAGAATCTGATGGTCCGGCTCGGGCTGTCGCGCAATCCGGCAGACCGCACCCCGGAAGACCGGGTGCTGGAGAAGTATTACGACAAGCTGCTGGTGTTCCCTGTGGCGCGCTCGCGCGTCATGGCCATCGAATTCCAGTCCGCTGACGCCGAACTGGCGGCCCGCGCCGCCAACACGATCGCTGCCGTCTATCTCGAATCGCTCGAAGGCGCGAAGAAAGACAATGCCCGGGGCGCGTCCCAATGGCTGGGCGGCGCCATCACGCCGCTACGCCAGCGCGTCCAGGAGGCCGAGGCGAAGGTCGAGGAATTCCGGTCGCGCTCCGGCCTGCTAATCGGGACCAACAACACCACGATCAGCCAGCAGCAGCTTGCGGACCTTTCGCAGCAGCTGTCGAGCGCCCGCGCTGTCCAGTCCGATTCGCAGGCCAAGGCCCGCATCCTCCGCGAAGCGCTCAGGGCAGGCCGCATCTTCGACGTGCCCGATGTCGCCAACAATGAGCTGGTGCGCCGTCTGGTGGAGCAGCGCGTCACGCTCCGCGCCCAGATCGCGCTGGAGTCGCGTTCACTGCTGCCCGAACATCCCCGCATCAAGGGGTTGACCGCTCAGATCACTGATCTTGAGGACCAGATCCGCGCCGCCGCCGAACGCGCAGTCCGGACCTTGGAGAACGAAGCGCGCATCGCAGGCAGCCGCGTGGAAACCGTGGCCGCGACCATCGAGGCGCAGAAGCGCACGGTGACGGAGGCGAACGAAAGCGAGGTCCAGCTGCGCGCACTTGAGCGTGAGGCCAAGACCCAGCGCGACCAGCTTGAACAGTTCCTCAGCCGGCAGCGCGATGCGCTGGCGCGCGACGCCGACAACGCAACCCCGGCCGATGCCCGCGTCGTTTCGCGCGCCATCACGCCGTTGTCACCCAGTTTCCCGAAGAAGGTCCCGACCGTGGCGGTCGCCACGCTGGCGGCCTTCATGGTCTCGCTGGCAACCGTCATTTCACGAGAGTTGCTGTCTGGCCGCGCTGTCAGCCCAGCGCCGGCGCCCGGCCCCGTGCCGCAGCCGATCGCGCCGGGGACGGCCCGCTTCTCATCGGCCTCCCGCCGCGCGGCGACAGGCGATCGCACCGCCGCCGCGGCGACTGAACCGGAGGACGAACCCGTTGCCGCTGCTGCCGATATGGTGGCGCGCGACGCTCGCCGCGCCCGCGTGGCTGGCCTGATCAGCCATGCAGGACGGCTGACGCATCTGCATCTGATGCTGGACGACGCCGGCAACTGGGCCGAGCAGATCGCCTCTTGCATCGTGCCCCGCGAGGCGTCCAAGGGTGTCAGGGTGCTGGTTCTTGATGCCGGAACCCGGGCGGGTGGCTCGCGCATTCTCGGCGGAGAACTAGCCGAGGATGCCCCGACGCTGCTCATCGACCTTGGGGCCGGCGAGCGCTCGCGCCAGCCGGGCATGTCCGAGCTTCTGTCGGGTGACGCGAGCTTCGCGGACATCATCGAGCGGGACCCGCAAAGTCGCCTTCACATCATCACGGCTGGCCGCGCCGGTCGCGAGGCCGTGATCGGGGCGGCGGAACTGCTCGACATGGCGCTCGACGCGCTCGGCGACGCCTACGCCCACATCCTCGTCGAACTGTCGCCGCGTGACCTGCACCGCTTCCACGCGCCGCTGATGCCGCTGGTCGACGGCGGTCTGGTCCTGGCCGACAATGTCTCGAACGGGCATGCGGTCGAAACCGCTTACCGTCTGACCGAGGGCAGCGACCTTCCTGTCGCGATCGGCGTCTTTCAGGATACCGCCGAACCGCTCATTCAGCCTCGCCAGAAGGCCGAGGCCTGACCGGTCCGAGCTTGCGTAGCCTCGCCATAAGGCCGAAAGCCAGCGGCGAGGCCTTGATCGCCCGCTTGATGCGCTGAAGCTGCCGCGACGCCGACGCCGCAAGATGGCCCTTCGGCGTGATGGCGACAAAGCTATCGACCAGCTCCTCGGTCTCGTTGCAGATCGTCGCCTTGTAGCGCGCTTCGCCCACCCCGAGGTCGAACAGGCTCAGGCCCTTCCGGCATTGCGTGCGGATCAGTTCGACCAGCAGGATCTCGCCGGGGCTGACCTTCATGATGGCGGGGTCGGGCTCGAAGGACGTGGCCATGCCGGAGAAACGGCCGTGATGCACGGCGCCGATATAGGTCGCCACCAAGGTATCGTTGAGCTCCAGCGCCGCCAGCTCGACAGCGCCGTCAGCTGCGGCCTGTGTCAGGAAGCGCCTGACTGAGGGTTCGGAAAAAGGGTCAGCGATATTCATTTGCGCAAACCGCAAGGCCTTCTGCCGAAAGAACGCGTCGAGGATCCGCGCCCGTTCGGCCTCTGTCCCGGCCGCCAGCAGCCGCGAAGGGCCAAGCTCGGCAAAGCGCGCCCGCTTGTTCTTGTGCTTCTTGCGGGCATGCGAACTCATCGAGTTGGCCAGCGTCGCGTCGCAGTCGGGCAGCAGCGGCAGTCTGTAGCCCTGACTTGGGCTGGCCTGGGCGTCGATCCGGGCCAGCGGGTTTGCGACCCCGTTCCAGCTGACCGGCTGGCAATGCAGGATGAACGCATCCACGCCGCCCATGGCCAGCGCTCCGTTGCGCAGCATCTGCCGCGCGGCCGGCTCGTCGAGGCGCGCCGCAAAGACAGGATCGTAGAGGCCCATGTGGAAGTTGGCGTGCTTGCCGCCGACAAAGGAAGCGGTTGTCAGTCCTTTCCTGCGACGGCTGGCAAAAGGCAGCATGGCAAGGGTGCGGCCGCCGGCGGAACGCACGCGGACGATTCGCAGCGCCGCTCCATCCTTGCCCAGCACATGCTGTGCATAGGCCTTGACCCAGTCGTACCGCTGATACGGTGTCGCGAGGCCATGCGCCTCGAGCGCCAGCCAATCGTCCCTGACCTCATCGAGCGCGACAAGCTCCGTCCGCCAGTTCAGGCTGGCTTCGCCCGCGGGGGCAGGCGCCTCGGCGATCAGATCTCGTTCCGCGATGGCGCTCATGCTGTCGTCCGGACCTCGATGGTTTGATGCCATCTTTGACGAAACAGCCGAAGATGCTCAAAGGTCAAATGATTCCCGATAGCACGCTGAACGCTTTGACAACACGAGCTTGCTGATGAACCTGCGCCATACGGCCTTCGCCGCAGCCTTCCGGGCGATCACGCTGACCGGCGCTGATCGCTGGGCGAGGGGGCTCGGACAAGGTATCGGCGCAGTCCTGATGCTGCATCACGTCCGGCCCTGGGCCGGGTTGCCCTTTGCACCGAACCGCCTGCTCGAGGTCACGCCGGACTGGCTCGCGGATGCGCTGCAGCTTGTCCGTGACGAGGGCTACGATCTGGTCGGCATGGACGAGATGGCCGCGCTGATCACAGGTCCGACGCGGGACCGCTTCGCAGTGGCCCTGACCTTCGATGATGGCTACCGCGACAATGTCGAGCACGCCTTGCCTGTGCTGAAGCGCTTCGCCGCGCCTTGGACTCTCTACGTCACGACCGGTTATGCCGACCATGCGGCGTCGCTGTGGTGGATCGAATTCGAGCATGCGATCCGGGCGCTCGATCAGGTCACCCTGACCATTGGCGGCCGCATCCATGATCACGACACGAGGAGTCCTGAGGGCAAGCAGGCGGCTTTCCATGACATCTATTGGGCCTTGCGGGCGCGGCCGGAGGCGGAACTGCGCGCTGCCGTCGCCCGGCTGGCCTCACAGGCCGGCCTTGATGGTCCCGCGCTGACACGGCAGCTGTGTCTGGGCTGGGACGAGCTGCGCGCGCTGAAGCAGGAGCCGTCGCTCACCTTCGGCGCCCATACGATGACCCATCCGATGCTGGCGAAGCACCCGGTTCATGTCGCGCAGCCGGAAATCGTTGAGGCGAAGTACCGAGTCGAGTTCGAGCTTGGTGTGCCGGTCGATCACCTCGCTTACCCGGTCGGCGATGCGGGCTCGGCCGGTCCGCGCGAATTCGAACTGGCGCGCGCCGCCGGCTTCTCCACAGCCGTGACCACGCGGCCCGGCCATGTCTTCGCCGCCCATGCCGGCCATCTGCTGGCCCTGCCACGCGTGTCGCTCAACGGCTTTCACCAGAACCGGGCGGCGCTGAAGGCCCTGCTGTCCGGTCTGCCGTTCGTCGCCCTCAACCGGGGCCGCGAGCTCGATGTCGATTGACTATTTCGGCACCACCTGCGGTGGCTCCTCGCCCGGATCGGGACGCTCCATCCATTTGATCAGCGGCATCAGCGGGACCACCCAGAACAGCCCCAGGAAGCAGTACCAGAGCGTCTTCCAGAAGGTGTTGAGCTCGGTGACGCGCCCCTGCGCCAGCGTCATAGCCAGCATCGCATAGAAAGCGACGAACACGATCATCATGACCGCGCCAATCAGCTTGCGTTGTCTCTTGCGCATGGAAAAACCCCGCGGACGTTACCGTTCATGCCTTAGGCCCTTGCGGCTGCGACAACAAATGTCCGCATTGACGCAGCAGCCGCGCAAACGCCAGCCTGCGCCCAAACGCGCCTTGAGCTTGCCCAAGCCCGGCGCTAAACCGCGTGCCATGACAACAGCAACCTTTCATGCGGCCCCGCAGACGGGGGCGCGCTCCCTGACGATGGATCAAGTCCGGTTCTGGCTCGCCATCATGGCGGCGCTGGTCTTCATCATGGTGCTTGTCGGCGGCGCGACGCGGCTGACCGATTCCGGGCTCTCGATCACCGAGTGGCGGCCGTTCATGGGAGCCATCCCGCCCTTCAGCGACGCCGCCTGGGCCAT
>JAPLOW010000193.1 GCA_026400555.1 Hyphomicrobiales bacterium | reverse complement strand
TCACCGACCTTGCTGATCCGCTCCAAATGCTCCGACAAACCGAAAAGCGACCGTTGCTCCATCGTCCTGTCTCCAAATCAGTTACGGGAGGAGTGAATCACGAAATCCGAAAACGCGCGAGGTTAATGCGGGTGTCCAGCTGCTCGATCTCACGCTCGGAAAGCGGCCCGCGCTCCTGCGGGGGTTGCTCCATAAACTTCTTCAACTCTGCTTCTGTTCCTTGTCGGATTTGCGCGGCATCTTGACCTCCTTTGGCAATGGCCATCGAAGAGCAGCATCTGGCTGGCCTGTGCAGGCACGTGCGGGCATTTGCGGGTAAACCGTGACGCGCTATACAATCGCGCATGCACCGATCGAACAGTGACATGCTGGCGAGGCCGCCACAGAAGGGCTAAAGTCGCGATCGGGAAATCCGGGTTCTTGCTCTGCTTGAAAAAATTATTGGGTCGGGCGCGCTGGGTGCCGGTGAACGGATGCACGCCCTCTTGCGCTACATCGTCCGTGAAGAACCTGGAGGGCGGGGCGACAGGATCAAGAGATTCAGCATAGCCAGCGAAGCGTTTGGGCGCGGACAGGGGTTTGATCCACGGTCGGACAGCATCGTCCGGGCCGAAATGACGCGCCTTCGAAAGTCGCTTGAGCACTATAACGCGCCGCTCGGCGCTGCCGATCCCATCAGACTGACGATTCCGAAAGGCAGCTACAAGCCACAGGTTTCGACGGGCACAACAATTCCGGCGACGCCCACGGGCGCGCGCTTGAAGCCCACGTCGCCTTTGAAAGAGATTGGCCGCACCACCCTTGCTGCCGGCGCATTCATCGGAATTTGCCTGATGATTGCGGTGACTGCCCTGGTGTGGACGGGGCAGAGCCCCCCCCGAAGCAGGCGTTCTTGCTGCCTCCGTTGCTGGTGATCCAGCCTCACGCGCCGAACGCCGATGTCCGTCTTGGACAGCTTTCGCAAGGCATTCAAGCGGAACTCGCCGCCGAGCTTTTGCGACAAGTCTGGCTCACCGTCATTCATCCTGGCAGCCTGGAGGAGGTCATCCCAGCGCTCACGTCAGCCTCCGCGAGCCGGGCGGTCTATCTGTTGGAACTCAAGCTCAGTCCAATGGTCCGCGTTTTCAGGGCGACAACGGTCCTGAAGCGCTGGCCAGATCAGGCCGTCTGCTGGTCACGTAACCGTGACAGCACCTCGCCGGCGCAATACCGCAGCAATGAGCCTGCTAGATGTTGCGACCGAGACTGCGCGGGATGTCGCTGCACCGGGCGGCGCCCTCACGACGGTAGAGATTGTGCGCATTGAAGGGACCGAAAGGCATGAGCAGCACTTTGTCCGCCTGATGGCGGTGCGGCGCTATTGGCGCACCTATGATCGGGCGTTGCGGGCCGAAGCTGACGATTGCCTTGGGGCCGCCGTGGCAAACGACCCCGGTCTCGAAGCGGGCCGGGCTGCCATTGCCCTGCTCTCCATCGAGCGCGCCCGTGAGGCGCAGTGTGATCAGCGCAGCCAGCTTCTGGCGGTGGCGCAGGCTCAACTGGCCAGCGCAACGGGTGCCGGTCTGCTTGGGGATGATGCACGGCTCGCACTGGTCGCGGGCGCAGGGGACATGGACGGCGTGCGGAGTGCTGCCGACAAGTTGATCCAACGCTATCCGAACAACCCTGACGTCCTTGCCGATGTCGGCTCGAAACTTGGACTGGTCCTGGGGGACTGGCCGCCGGCGCTTGAAGCCGAGGCGCGTGCGATAGCCCTGGACCCGGCGCCGGATCCCTGTTGTGCCTTGGCGATTCTTGCGAAGGCCGCGCTTGATGGCGAGCCAGAGCGCGCGAAGCACCTCCTGTCTCAAGCCCCTCAGTGCGCGTTTCCGGCAGGTCAGGTCATACGCCTGGCCATCGGAGGAGCGGCGGGTGACATATCGTTGGCCTCCGACGCAAGAGCGCGGCTTGCGGCCATGGACATTCGCGATACACAAACCATGCTCCGTACAATCGACGGTCAATGCTGGAGCGAAGACGTGAAGCGGGCCTTCAAACGCGGCATCGAGGCCGCAAACGGCTGAGAAAAGAAAAAGCGGCCAACGCGCGTTGGCCGCCTTCTTGTCAGATCACCCTAGAGATGGCTCACTCGGCCTTCTTCTTTGCCTTCGCCTTGGCGGGCTTTTCGGCAGCGGCGTCCGCTGCCGGAGCCTCGACATCGTCATCGGCGAAGAGCACGTCACGCGCGACCTTGCTCTCGGCGACCATCATCTGCGCCAACAGGTGATCCACCACCTTCTCCTCGAATATCGGGGCGCGGAGTTCAGCAAGCGCCTGCGGGTTCTTGCGGTAGAACTCCCAGACCTGCTTTTCCTGGCCGGGATACTGGCGCGCGCGCTCGATCAGGGCCTGGGTTACCTCGTCATCGGTGATCTGGACCTTGGCGTTGTCGCCGATCTCGGCCAGCACGAGGCCGAGGCGGACGCGGCGCTGCGCGATCTTGAGATAGTCGGCGCGGGCCGCCTCCTCCGTGGTGCCTTCGTCAGAAAACGTCTTGGCGGCCTGCTTCATGTCGGCCTCGACCTGGGCCCAGACGTTGTTGAACTCCTGCTCGACCAGCGAGGGGGGCAGTTCAAAAACATACTTCTCATCGAGCGCGTCGAGTAGGCTCTTCTTGAGCTTGCGGCGTGACTGGGCGTTCATCTCACGCTTGAGTTGGGCCTCGACAGCGCCCTTCAGCGCCTCGAGATTTTCCATCCCGAAGGACTTGGCGAGGTCCTCGTCGATGACGACCGGTTCCGGCGCCTGGATGTCGGTCGCCGTGACTTCAAACGAGGCCGCCTTTCCGGCAAGCGCTTCGGCCTGATAATTTTCCGGGAAGGTCACATTGACGGTGCGGGTTTCGCCAAACTTCGCGCCGATCATCTGATCCTCGAAGCCCGGGATGAAGGTGTTGGAGCCGATCACCAGATCGATCCCGTCGCCCGAACCGCCATCAAACTTCTCGCCATTGATCGAGCCGACGAAGCTAATGACCAGCTTGTCACCCGTTTCTGCCTTCGACTTGGCGCCCTTTGACGTATACTTCCGGGTCTGGCTCGCCATGCGCTCGAGCGCCGACATCACGTCGGCTTCCGGCACGTCCGCGACCAGCTTCGTCAACGACAAGCCGGAATGGTCGACCATCTCGATCTTCGGCAGCACTTCGACCGCCACGGAGAAGGCCAGATCACCCTTCGCGTCGAGCGCGGCCTCGATCTCGTCTTTGTTCTCGGGAAAGCGGACCTTTGGCTCCATCGCGAAACGGATGGCGTTGTCGGCGGAGATTTTCTGGTTGGCCTCGTTGACGGCGTTCTGAAGCACGTCATTCATAACCGAGCGGCCATACATCTTGCGCAGGTAGCCGGGCGGGACCTTGCCTGGGCGGAAGCCGTTGATCTTCACCTTGTCCTTCAGGCCGTCTAGGCCATCGACCAGCCGGGTTTCGAGATCAGCGGCGGTGAGCACGACCTTGAATTCGCGCTTGAGGCCCGCGGAGAGGGTTTCTGTCACCTGCATGGTGCTGTTCCGTTCCTGAAATAGCGTGTGTCGAACATCGAGGCCAAAGCCAGCAGGCGTGACAGCTGGTGCGGGCGGAGGGACTCGAACCCCCACACCTTGCGGCGGTGGAACCTAAATCCACTGCGTCTACCAATTCCGCCACGCCCGCAGGCCAACCACGACCTGCCAGGCAACACCCCGCGAGAGCATGCTCGCGAGCCATCAGCCGGCATCGGATTTCGCGCTCGTATAGCAGAGCCTCAGCTGAGTGCAGCAAAAAAATGCGCGGCTCCCGGACGATCACGAACGATGTTCCCGCGGGGCCGACCCTGCCCGAGATGCGGCTTTGCCTTGACGGCGGGACACAAGATGCTATCGCCGCTGAATGTCCAACGATCCTGTGTTGAATGATGCAACTGCGATCGCGCGCGCTGTGCGGCCACAGGTTTCGCCGCAGTTTCCCGAGCGGCTGATTGACGGCTACAAGGCCTTTCTCGACGATCGCTTCCCGCGTGAGCAGGCGCGCTTCGAACAGCTCGCCGCCGAAGGCCAGAAACCGCGGATCATGGTGATCGGCTGTTGCGACAGCCGTGTCTCGCCGGAGGTCATCTTTGATGCAGCGCCCGGCGAGCTGTTCGTCATGCGTAATGTCGGCAATCTGGTTCCGCCCTACTCGCCCGACGAAGGCCTACACGGCGTCTCTGCCGCCCTCGAGTTCGCGGTGCAGGCGCTCAAGGTCGAGCACATCGTGGTGGTCGGGCATGCGCGCTGCGGCGGGATCAGGGCTTTCGCCGATGATGGCGCGGAGCCGCTGTCACCAGGCGATTTCATCGGCAAGTGGGTCAGCCTGCTGTCCGGCGCCGCGGCGCGTGCCGGTGGCCGTGGCCAGGGCGAAGCGCTGCCCGTCTATGTCGAACGGCTGGCACTCGCCTCCGTCGAGCAGTCGCTGGTCAACCTTAGAGCCTTTCCCTGCGTGCGGACCCTTGAGGAGCGGGGCAAGCTTGGCCTGCACGGCGCCTATTTTGACGTCGCCACCGGCGTGCTGATGCGGCTCGATGCGGCGACCCAGCGTTTCGTGCCGGCAGTCTCGGCCATGCCGCAGCGCATCCGCATGATCCGCGCCGTGGGTGTTGAACCCTGAGGCCGGCTGCCCCTTGAGTGCGCCGGTCAGGCCGTGCCATGAGGGCGCATGACCAGACGCCCGCTCCTGCCCAGCCCCAGCCGCCGCAGCGCCCTCGGCGGCCTCCTCGCAACCGCCATCGCGTCGCCCGCCCTAAGCCAGCAGCGGCCAGCCAGCCGGCAGGCCCAGCAAGCAGTGCAGCCCGCTGCCGACGCGGGACCGCGCGAGGTGCGGCAAGCGCTGACCTTGGCACCGGCCAAGGCGCGGCTGAGGCCAAGCCCGCCGGTTGATTTCGACGTCTGGGCCAGCGACGGCGCGGTGCCGGCGCGGCCAATCCGGATCAGGCTCGGAGACACAGCTGTCGTCACGGTCAACAACCAAACCGAGCAGCCGCTGGCGCTGCACTGGCAGGGCCTGCGCGGCGCGGCCAGCATGGACGGGGTGGGTGGCTTCTCGCAGGATCCGATCGCGCCCGGTGCCTCGTTCCAGTATCGCCTTACGCCGCCGGACGCCGGAACGTTTCTGTGGCGGCCGGTCATGCTCGGCCAGTCGGGTCCGGCACAGGACCGTGGCCTGAGCGGAGCGCTGATCGTCGATGAGGCGAGCCCGCCGCCAGTTGACCTCGATGTCACTGTCATCGTCGATGACTGGCTGCTGACGGATGACAGCAAGATCGTGCCCTTCGAGCGCGGGCCAGGCCATGCCGCCGCCGGCCGGCTGGGAAGCTGGCTTACGGTCAACGGACGGGCCGCGCCCGAGCGTATCCAGGTCGCGCTCGGCGCGCGGGTGCGGCTCAGACTGATCTCGGCCTGCAATGCCCGCCTGATCCGGCTCCGGTTTGACGGCATGCGACCCTATGTGATCGCCGTGGACAGCCAACCCACCGACAGTTTCGAGCCATTGCGGGCGGCGCTGCCGTTCTCGCCGGGCAGCCGCTACGATCTTCTCGTGGATGTTCCGAACGAAGCAGGTGGCGTCGGCACAGTGATGGCGCAGATCGGGGCTGGCGTGCCGCTGGTCATGCTGGTGGCGACCGACAGGCCTGTCGCGCGCCCCGCCCTGCCCGCCATAGGCCCGATCGGCGAGAACAGGCTGCTGCCGCCAGCGATCCGCCTGCAGGATGCGTTGCGGGTCGACATGGCGATCGAAGGCGGGGCCAAGGCGACGCCGGACGGCAAGCTGGACCTGACCGGCGTCGATCTGGCGAAGCCGTGGACGATCAACGGCGCTGCCGGCGATGTGACGTCAAAGCCGCTGTTCAGTGTCCCGCTCGGCAAGCCCGTCGTGATCGCCATCAACAACAAGACGATATGGACCCAGGTCGTGCACATCCATGGCCACAGCTGCAGGCTGCTGCATCCGCTGGATGACGGCTGGGAGCCCTACTGGACCGACAACGCGCAGATCCCCGAAGGCCGCACCATCCGCTTCGCCTTCAGGGCCGACAGCGCCGGCAAATGGCTGATCTCGTCCGGCGTGCTCGAACGTTTCGACGTCGGGCTATGGACGTGGTTCGAGGTGGTGGGATGAGTTCCACTCACGCGCTCACCTTGCGAGCGTACCCAGCGGGCAGCTTATGGTTGTTAATTCGCGACGCGATCTCAGCAGGGTCAAGAACGTCTTCGATCCTGGCAAAACCTGTTGGCGCCAATTCGTCGACCAAATCCAAAACCGCATCGAGGCCCATCATCCGGTTCATCCTGACGATCTCGCTTGTCATCGGACGACGGGCGCGTTCATTTGATTCAAAGGCAGTGACCGGCTCATCGTCGGACAAGGCCTGTGAAAGGGTAGCGTCCGTCAAGCCGGTGTAATTTGCGGGATGGCCATTCTGGATCATCGGTCAGGCGGCCTGTGTGGTCACGCTTGGAAGCGGGTCGATCTGGGCGGTATCAATCTCGCTGAATGCCTCGACCATCATGTAGCGGTGTTGGCTCTGCCAGTCGTCATTCGGCTCGAACAGGACGGCACCGATCAGGCGCAGGATCGACTCTTCGTTCGGGATTGAGGAGGACAAAGCCATTCTTCCAGTGGAAGAATGGTCCGACGAGCGCCGACCACATCAGCGCGGCGCTTCACCTCCTTGTTCAAGCGTTCCAATGGGTTGGTGCTATGAAGCTTGGTGCGATGCTGGGCCGGGAATGCCATATAGGCCAACACGTC
>JAPLOW010000144.1 GCA_026400555.1 Hyphomicrobiales bacterium | reverse complement strand
CCCCTGCAGGGGCCCGGGCTGTCGCGCTTCATGCCCCACTCAACACCAGTGGCAGACTTTTACGCCGCCCCACTGGCCGGAAATTGCGCCGCCATTGACACGCCAGCGCCGCTCAAACTCAGCGCCGATGGCTATGCGGCAGAGAAAAGCGTCTTCTCCGAGTATTGGCTTTGGACCCGTCCCGGCCCGCTTCCCGCCCCTGCCCATCCCGCCTCCCGGCACTACCGACCTCGACGCAGCTTACCAAATTCACAGGCATTCAACACCGGCTGGCACATTCAATACTGGATGGCATGAGAGCACTGCGCGTGCGTACCGGCCACCCAAAAGGCTCTCGCGGGCGCTGTTTGTGGGGCAGGTTGTGGGGCAACCAGGATACTAGCGCCGATTAATTCGACATTATTTCAGCAATTTCAGAGGCTAAGCCAGAAAATAGTGGCGGACAGGGCGGGATTCGAACCCGCGATAGAGTTGCCCCTATACACACTTTCCAGGCGTGCGCCTTCAACCACTCGGCCACCTGTCCGCAACGCGCGCCGAGGCGCACGCAGGAGCGCTGATCGGCCGGCAGGGCTCTCACCCGACCTTGTCGGCTCAGCGTCGCCACGCGCTATGACTGCCCGCGCGCCTGATTGCAAGTGCGCTGAGCATCCCGCGCGCGCAAAAATCACCCCAAGCATGCGAGGCTTTGCACTTTGTCGCGCGTCAGCCTCTTGCATCGGCCCGGCCTGCGGCGCAAATCGGGGTCGGGAGATTGTGACGTGATCAAGGGCCTGTTTCGTTTCATTGCCTTTCTGCTATTGGCTGCGGGCTTCGTTGGCGCGGTCATGGATGCGGCGCGCTCGCTGGCCAATTCGACACTGGACTACGCGCGCATCGGAGGCACAGCGTTTCGCCTGTTCGGAGACCGCTTCCTGCAACTGCAGCCTGCCGTGGAGCGGAACATCCATCCACTGCTCTGGGATCCGGTCCTGTCCAATCTGATCCTGCTGCCCACCTCGCTGGTTCTGCTCGGGCTTGGGCTGGTCTGTTACCGCATCGGCCGGCGTGCGCCGGCCGTGATCGGCTATGTCACGCGAAACTGATCGCGGCAGGGCTCCCGCCTGCAACGCCTGCTACCTACATCCCGAAATGAGGTCTGCAACAAGGAGTGCCCCATGTTATTCATGCGCAAGAAGGCAGAGATGCCGTCCCCCCAAACCGCCTTGCCGGGACGACCGAACGCGATCCCGACGGCGGAGACCCATTTCATCAACGGCCGCAAGCTCAAGGGCCCCTATCCCGAAGGGCTGGCGATGGCCGTGTTCGGCCTTGGCTGTTTCTGGGGGGCCGAGCGCAAGTTCTGGCAGCTCGAGAACGGCATCTGGATCACGGCCGTCGGTTATGCGGGTGGGCACACGCCCAATCCGACCTATGAGGAAACCTGCTCGGGCCTGACGGGCCACAACGAGGTCGTCCTCGTGGTCTTCGATCCGGCGAAGCTCAGCTACGGCGCCTTGCTCAAGACCTTCTGGGAGAACCATGATCCGACCCAGGGCATGCGGCAGGGCAATGATGTCGGCACGCAATACCGCTCTGGCATCTATGCCTTCTCGTCCGAGCAGAAGGCAGCGGCAGAGGCGTCGAAGGCCATCTATGGCGCGGCACTTGCCGCGAGGGGCATGGACGCGATCACCACGGAGATCATCGACGCGCCGCCCTTCTATTTTGCCGAGGCCTACCACCAGCAGTATCTGGCCAAGAACCCGTCCGGATATTGCGGCCTCGGCGGCACCGGCGTTGCCTGCCAGATCGGCACGGGCGTCAGCGCCTGAAGCCCCCTTGAATCCATGCCGCGCGACAAGCCCTCTCTTGCCGCGAGGCGGCTGTGATGCGAGAAGCGGGTAGGTCCAGCCCTGCTGACAACGGTTGCCGCATGATCGAGAAATATCTGGAGAAGTTCCTGTTCGGCAGCCGCTGGCTGCTGGCCCCCTTCTACGTGATGCTGGTGATTGCGCTCGGCGCGCTTCTGCTCAAGGGCGCGCAGGAGACGGTGCATTTCATCCTCACGGCCTGGAGCGCGTCCGAGTCGCAGATCATCCTGGGCGTGCTGGCGCTGGTCGACCTGACGCTGACCGGCTCGCTGATCATCATCGTTATTTTCTCGGGCTATGAGAACTTCGTCTCCAAGATCGAGGCGGACGACCACAAGGACTGGCCCGAATGGATGGGCAAGATCGATTTCACCGGCCTCAAGCT
>JAPLOW010000057.1 GCA_026400555.1 Hyphomicrobiales bacterium | reverse complement strand
TGACCGGCTGGAACATCGACATCCTGACCGAAGCCGAGGAATCCGAGCGCCGCCAGAAGGAATTTGTCGCCCGTACAGAGCTGTTCATGAACGCCATGAACGTCGACGAGGTCGTCGGCCAGCTTCTCGCGTCGGAAGGCTTCCGCTCTGTCGAGGAAGTGGCTTATGTCGACCTCTCCGAACTCGCCAACATCCAGGGTTTCGACGAGGATACCGCCAGCGAGATCCAGAACCGCGCCCTGAGCTATCTCGCCGAACAGGAAGCCACCTTTGATGCCCGCCGCAAGGAACTCGGCGTCCTTGACGAGCTGCGCTCTGTCAACGGCGTCACCACGGCTATGATGGTCCCCCTGGGCGAAAATGATGTGAAGTCGATCGAGGATCTGGCCGGCTGCGCCACCGATGACCTCGTCGGCTACAGCGAGCGCAAGCAGGGCGAAACCACCCGCTATCCGGGCTACCTCGACAGCTTCGGCCTGTCGCGCGAGGATGCCGAGGCAATGATCATGCAGGCCCGCATTCTGGCCGGCTGGATCGAGGCGCCCCAGGAAGAGGCCCCGGGCGAGGCCGAAGTCTGAGTTGGCCGGAGCCGGACGGCGCGCCGCCGGAGCCCGCGATGGACCGCGCCGCTGAAAGCGAACGCCGCTGCGTGGCGACACGGCTCGCCCTGCCTGCCGGCGACCTTATCCGCTTTGTGGTCTCGCCCGATGGCGAACTCACGCCGGATATTCGCCGCAAGCTGCCGGGCCGGGGCGTCTGGACAGCCAATTCGCGCGCGGCTGTCGAGCATGCCATCCGCACACGGGCCTTCGCCCGTTCGCTGAAAGGCAAGGTCAGCGTTCCGCCAGATCTGGCAGACGCTCTCGACCGGCTGCTGCTCCGTGATGCGCTGCAATCGCTGTCGATCGCCAGCAAGGCAGGCCTCCTGGTGACCGGCTTTGGCAAGGTCGAGGCCGCTCTCACCGGAGCGGCGCGGCCCGCGGTCTGGATCGAGGCTGCCGATGGCGCCGATGATGGCCGCCGGAAGCTCTCCCAGGCCCTGACGCGGCGCCATGGCGAACGCGCCGGCCAAGTTCCCGTCGCCGATTGTTTCACCAGCGATGATTTGGCATTGGCTTTGGGGCGCGACCTTGTGATACATGCTGCGCTCAAAGACGGCGCGGCGGCTGAGGCTTTTCTCGTTCGCTGGCGTCGACTCGTGCAATTTCGGACAAGTCCGCTGCCAGATGCAGCCCTGACCGCAAGCGCAAGCGAGCTCAAAGATGTAACCGCAGGACCAACATCGGAATGACCGATCAAAAAACCCCCGGCGACAAGACCTTGACTGTGTCGCCGCCAAAGACCCTGACACTCAAGCGTCCGGTCGAGCACAACACCGTGAAGCAGAGCTTCTCGCATGGCCGCTCGAAATCGGTCGTGGTCGAGGTGAAGCGCCGCATTTCCGGCCCCGGCGAGATGCCGCATCATCATCAGCCGAGCGTGCAGGCCAAACCGGCCGCCGCCCCGCCCCAGCCTGTCGCGCCCACACCGGCTCCGGCGCCCGCTCCTGCGGCGCCGAAGCCGGCCGCCAGCATGGTCCTGCGAACCTTGTCGCCCGACGAGCAGGATGCCCGCACCCGCGCCCTTGCCGACTCCCGTGGACGCGAATTTGAAGAGCGCCGTCAAGCCGAAGAGGACGCGCGCGCCCGTGCTGCCCGCGAGGAACGCGAACGCGCAGAGCGCGAAGCCGCGGCCGCCCGCCAGCGCGAGGAAGAGGAGCGCAAGCGCGCCGAGGATGATTTCCGTCGCCGTGGCCGGGACGAGGCTGTCAGGCGCCTCGGCGAGGATCCACCGCCGGCTCGCCCGCCTGCGGTTGACGTTCGCCCGCTGCGCATGGACGGTCGTCCGCCCCGTATTGACACCCCCCGCGCCCCGCGCGACGATCGTCCGGTCCGTACCGAAGGCGAGCGGACTCCCATGCGCTCCGACGGTCCCCGTCCAGAAGGTGGCTTCCGCAGCGCGCGTCCCGAGGGCGGCGCTCCGCGTCCGGAAGGCGGCTTCAGGCCGCGCACGGATGGTCCCCGTCCGGAAGGCGGCTTCCGTGGCCCGCGCCCCGAGGGCAGCGGTCCCCGTCCGGATGGCGGTTTCAGGCCGCGCACGGATGGTCCCCGTCCCGAGGGCGGATTTCGTGGCCCGCGCTCCGAGGGCGATGGTCCGCGTGGCCCGCGCCCGGCTGGCGGTTTCGGGGCCCCGTCCGGTCCGCGCATGTTGCGGACCAGCGCGGGCGATGCCCCGATCGATCTCAGCGCACCGCGTCGCGCCCCTCCAGGCGCCGGTCGCCCACGCAGTGACGATGATGACCGCGCCGGCGTGCGCCGCGCCGGCGGCGCAGCGAAGCCTGGCAGCGCCGAGGTTCGCGTCCCCAAGGTCGGAGGTGACAAGAGCCGTGGCCGTCTGACCCTGACCAATGCGCTGGAGGCCGACGCCGAACGCATCCGTTCGGTCGCGGCCTTCCGCCGCCGTGTGCAGCGCATGAGCGGCAACCGCGGTTCGAACGAGCCGAAGGAAAAGCTCTCCCGCGAGGTCGTGGTTCCGGAAACCATCACCATCCAGGAGCTGGCGAACCGCATGTCGGAGCGCGCGGTGGATGTGATCCGCTTCCTGATGAAGCAGGGCCAGATGCTGAAGATCACGGACGTGGTCGATGCAGACACGGCCCAGCTCATCGCCGAGGACATGGGCCATACCGTCAAGCGTGTGGCGGAGGCGGACGTTGAGGAAGGTCTGTTCAACCTGCCTGATGATGACGGGGCCCTGAGCCCGCGTCCGGCTGTGGTCACCATCATGGGCCATGTCGATCACGGCAAGACCTCTCTGCTTGATGCCGTGCGCCGCACCAATGTCGTTTCGGGCGAGGCCGGCGGCATCACCCAGCATATCGGTGCGTATCAGGTCGCGACGCCGTCGGGCGCGCGGGTGACCTTCATCGACACGCCCGGCCATGCCGCCTTCACGCAAATGCGTGCGCGCGGCGCCAAGGTCACCGACATCGTCGTGCTGGTCGTGGCCGCCAATGATTCGGTGATGCCCCAGACCATCGAGGCCATCAATCACGCCAAGGCGGCGAAGGTTCCGCTGATCGTGGCGATCAACAAGATCGACCTGCCCGATGCCCGGCCTGAGCGCGTCAAGACCGACCTGATCCAGCACGAGATCCAGGTCGAGAGCCTTGGCGGCGACGTACTCGAGGTGGAGCTGTCGGCCAAGACGCGGCTCAATATCGACAAGCTGCTCGAGGCCATCGCCCTTCAGGCGGAGTTGCTCAACCTGACCGCCAACCCTGATCGCCCGGCCGAAGGCACGGTAATCGAGGCGAAGCTTGACCGCGGCCGTGGTCCGGTAGCGACCGTTCTGGTCCAGCGTGGCACGTTGCGTCCAGGCGACATCGTCGTCGCCGGTTCCGAATGGGGCCGCGTCCGAGCCCTTCTGGGCGACACCGGCGCGACCCTCAAGGAAGCGCCGCCATCCATGCCCGTTGAAGTCCTCGGCTTTAACGGCACGCCCGAGGCCGGTGACCGCGTTGCGGTGGTCGAGTCCGAGGCTCGTGCCCGCGAGATCACGGACTACCGCGTCCGCCAGAAGCGCGACATCGCTGCGGCGCGTGGCACCTCGGGCGCTGGCCGCTCGCTGGTCGACATGATGCGCGATCTCAAGGTCAGCGCTGGCCGGAAGGAGTTCCCGCTGCTGGTCAAGGGCGACGTGCAGGGCTCGGTCGAGGCTATTGTCGGCGCGCTTGACAAGCTCGGCAACGACGAGGTGCGCTCGCGCGTCCTGCTTTCCGGCGTTGGCGGCATCAACGAATCCGATGTCACGCTGGCGCAGGCCTCCGGCGCTGTGGTCATCGGCTTCAACGTGCGCGCCAACAAGGAAGCCCGCGAGGCGGCTGAACGGGCTGGCGTGGAAATCCGCTACTACAACATCATCTACGACCTCGTTGATGATGTGAAAGCGGCGATGTCGGGCCTGCTGGCGCCGACGCTGCGCGAAACCATGCTCGGCACGGCGACCATGCTCGAAATCTTCAACATCACTAAGGTCGGCAAGATCGCCGGCTGCCGTGTCACCGAAGGCACCATCGAGCGTGGCCAGCATGTCCGCCTGATCCGCGACAACACCGTCATCCACGAAGGCAAGCTCTCAACGCTCAAGCGCTTCAAGGACGACGTGAAGGAGGTTCAGGTCGGCCAGGAATGCGGCATGTCCTTCGAGAACTACCAGGATATCCGCGCCGGCGACGTGGTGGAATGTTACCGCGTCGAGGAGATCAAGCGCACGCTCTGACGTCTTGGCGGCGTCTCCCATCCGGGGCTGACTTTGCTGTCAGCCCCGCTTTCCCGTTCCGTCCTTCCGGTCCGATCCCGGAGAGCGCCCCATGGCAAAACCAGCTTCAAAATCCCCCAAGGGTCCGTCCCAGCGCCAGCTTCGCGTTGGCGAACTGATCCGTCATGAACTCGCGGCCATGCTGTCGCGCGGAGAGATCCATGATGATGTGCTGGCACGGCATGTCATCACGGTCACCCAGGTGCGACTGTCGCCTGATCTCAAGCTCGCGACCTGCTATGTCATGCCGCTCGGCGGACAGGACGAGAAGCCCGTGATTGCGGCGCTCGAGAGCCACAAACGCTTCCTGCGCGGTGAGATCGCGCACAGGATCAACCTGAAATACGCCCCTGAATTGCGCTTCCGCCGCGACGAGACCTTCGATGAGGCCCTGCGTATCGACCGGCTGCTCTACTCGGAGAAGGTGCGGCAGGATCTGGTCAACCCGGGCGGACGGCGCCGCGCTGATGATGACGGGGCGGACGAGGCATGAGCGACGCCGATCTTCCCCAACGCGATCAGGGCCTGCCCGTCCGCGAGCCGCGCCCTAAGAAGCGCGATGTGAACGGCTGGATCATCCTCGATAAGCCTGTCCAGGAAACCTCGACCCATGCCGTCGCCGTGGTCAAGCGAGCGCTTCAGGCGAAGAAGGCCGGCCATGCCGGCACGCTCGATCCCCTCGCATCGGGCCTGTTGCCGATCGCCATGGGTGAGGCGACGAAAACGGTGCCCTTCGTGATGGATGGGCGCAAGGCCTATCGCTTCACCGTGACGTGGGGCGCAGAAACCGCGACCGATGACGCCGAGGGCGACGCCATCCGGACCAGCGCGGCGCGGCCTGCGTTGGACGCGATCGAGGCCATGCTGCCGCGCTTCACCGGCACGGTCCTGCAGGTGCCGCCGAAATTCTCGGCGATCAAGATTGCCGGCGAACGCGCGTATGATCTCGCCCGCGACGGCGAGGATGTGGTGCTCGAGGCGCGGCCGGTCGAAATCGACAGCCTGCGCCTCGTCGCCCATGATGACGACACCGCGACCTTTGAGGCAGTATGCGGCAAGGGCACCTATGTCCGGGCTTTGGCGCGGGATTTCGGGCGGCTGCTCGGCTGCTTCGGCCATGTCACGGCGCTGCGCCGGACCCGGGTCGGCCCCTTCACGGAAGCGCATGCCACACCGCTGTCGGCCTTCGAGCCCGGCGGCCTGGCCGGTGACGACCTCGCGGCGCTGCTGACCCCGGTGGACCGGGCGCTCAGCGAGATTCCGTCGCTGAGCATCAGCCGGAACGATGCCGGGCGTCTGCAGCGCGGCCAATCCTGTCTTCTGCGCGGCGCCGATGCGCCGATCGAGCTGGAGGCCGTTGCGGTGTTTTGCCAGGGGCAGCTTGTCGCGATCGGCGAGGTGCTCCACGGCGAGTTGCACCCTCGCCGTGTCTTTCATCTTGCCAGCTAGGCCTCAGCGGGCCGCGATGACAGCGATCTCGACCTTGTAGTCCGGCGTCGCCAGTTCGGCCCTGACCGTAGCGCGGGCAGGCGTATGGCCCTTGACGACCCAGGCATCCCAGACCGCGTTCATTTCCGCGAAGGTCGACATGTCGGTCAGCCAGATGCTGGCGGACAGCAGTTTGGACTTGTCCGAACCGGCCTCGACGAGCCGGGCCTCGATCTGGGCGAGGATGTCCTTCGTCTGCTCGGTGACGGACGTGCCCTTCGGGTTGCTGGCGACATGGCCGGCGAGATAGACGGTGTTGCCATGGGCGACAGCCATGCTCATGCGGGGGCCAACGCCGAAACGCTCGATGCTCATTGGAAATCCTTGTCCTGATGGGAGGTCACGGACGTGGGCGTAGCCGATCTGGCGGCACTGTGCAAACACTGCCGGTTCAGCCGGCCACGGCGATCCAGCCAGCCCAGATCGCCGCATAGCGCGCGCCCTTGCCAAGGCCGACCAGGAGCGCGAAGCGCCAGAGCGGATAGCGCAGCAGTCCGGCCGCCACCGTGCCGAGGTCGCCGATCCCCGGCACCCAGGACAGCAGCAGCGCGAGCCAGGCGAAACGTCCGAAAAGGCTCTCGCCCCTGGCAAGGGTGTCCGGCGCTGGGCGCAGCCGTTCCGGCAGCCGTGCGATGCCGCCATCGGCGATGATCCTGCCGATCCACCAGTTCACCACCGAGCCCAGCGTGTTGAAGACGGTCGCCACGGCCAGCAGCAGGACGGGGTTGAGATGCCCCCTCAGCAGCAGCCCGGCAAAGGTGGCTTCCGAGGGAAAAGGCAGGACGGTCGCCGCCAGAAAGGCGGACAGCGCCATGCCGGCGACGGAGGCCGCGCCTTCAAGCATGCCGGCCGCCATCACAAGCGCGGCGTGACTGCCATGACAGCGACGTCACAGCCGCCGCAGTGCCACGGTCTGGATGCGATGGCTGGCGCCCTTGCTCAGGATCAGGCTGGCGCGCTGGCGCGTCGGCAGGATGTTGTCGCGCAGGTTCGGCAGGTTGATGGTGTCCCACAACCCCTCGGCGATCGTCAGGGCCTCGAGCTCGGACAGATCGGCATACTTGCGGAAGAAGGAACGCGGATCACGGAAGGCGGTTTCTCTCAGGCGCAGGAAGCGGTTGATGTACCAGCGCCGCAGGTCTTCTTCATCGGCATCGAGATAGATCGAGACATCGAAGAAGTCCGACACAAAGGGAATGGCCGAGCCATCCTTGGGCAGACGTGCCGGCTGAAGCACGTTCAGGCCCTCGACGATGAGAATGTCAGGCCGTTCGACGGTCGTTTCCTCGCCGGCCACAACATCATAGACAAGATGCGAATAGACCGGAGCCGTCACCACCGGATGCCCGGCCTTCACCTGGCTGAGAAACTGCAGCAGCCGCGCGCTGTCATAGCTTTCCGGAAAGCCCTTGCGCTCCATCAGCCCGCGCGCCTTGAGCTCGGCATTGGGCAGCAGGAACCCGTCCGTGGTCACGAGCTTGACGTTTGGCGTGTTGGGCCAGCGTGACAGCAGGGCCGTCAGCACGCGGGCAGTGGTCGATTTCCCGGCCGCGACCGAGCCCGCCAGCCCGATCACATAGGGAACCTTGACCTCGGCCTCTGCCTGCAGGAAGCGCTGCGTGGCCTTGAACAGCCCCTGCGCGGCCGCGACATAGACCGAGAGCAGGCGGGACAGCGGCAGATAGATCGCCACCACCTCGTCGAGCGAAATCGGGTCGTTGATCGACTGCAGCTTCTCGATGTCATCGACATTCAGCGTCAGCGGCGTGTCGGCACGCAGATGGGCCCACTCGTCGCGCGAGAACACCCTGTAGGGCGAGAGGTCCGGCTCGGCCTCGGCGGCGGGAATGACACGCTGGTCCATGTTTCTCTCTGGAAACGCAACGGCAGAGGGCAGGGGCGTCCAGCGGAAGCCCCCGCCGGACGGGTTTGGGGCATCACTTAGACCGTCTTGCGCCTTTTTCCGCAAGTCCCGACTGACCGGTGCGGCGTTCCAGCTCACTCATCACATCGTCCAAGGCGACACCGCTCACCTGAAGCAGCACCAGCAGATGGTACAGCACGTCCGCCGCTTCCGCCGTCAGTGCGGCCTTGTTGCCCTGTGCGGCGGCGATTACCGCCTCGACGGCCTCCTCGCCGAACTTCTTGGCCACGCGTTCGGACCCGGATGCCAGGAGCTTGGCCGTCCAGCTTGCCTCGGGCGAAGCGCCTGCCCTTTCGGCGACGATGGCGGCGAGGTCGGAGAGCGTGAAACGCGTCATGATGGCTGGGCGCCTTCAGTCTTGCCGGACGGCCAGCCCGGCGCGCGCCATGTGCGCCTTGGCCTGCCCGATCGTATAGGTTCCGAAATGGAAGATCGAGGCTGCCAGCACCGCGCTGGCATGGCCCTCGGTGACGCCCGCAACGAGGTGGTCGAGTGTGCCGACCCCGCCCGACGCGATCACCGGCACGCTGACGGCGTCGGCGATGGCCCGCGTCAGCGCCACATCATAGCCGGTCTTCATTCCGTCCCGGTCCATGGACGTGACGAGAAGCTCTCCGGCGCCGAGCGCGACCACCTCTTGCGCGAAGGCGACGGCGTCGATGCCGGTGGCGGTCCGTCCGCCATGGGTGAAGATCTCGAACCGGTCGGGGCGTCCCGGCGGCGAGACGCGCTTGGCGTCGATGGCGATGACCACGCATTGCGCGCCAAACTTCTCGGCCGCCTCGCGCACGAAATCACGCCGCGTCACGGCCGCGGTGTTGATCGAGACCTTGTCGGCCCCGGCCAGCAGCAACCGGCGAATGTCGTCGGTGCTGCGCACGCCGCCGCCCACCGTCAGCGGCATGAAGCAGGCTTCGGCGGTGCGGGTCACGACATCAAGCAGGATGTCGCGCCCCTCGTGGCTGGCGCTGATGTCGAGGAAGCACAGCTCGTCCGCGCCGGCGGCGTCATAGGCTTTCGCGGCCTCGACCGGATCGCCGGCGTCAATCAGATTGACGAACTGTACGCCCTTGACGACGCGGCCGTCCTTGACGTCGAGACACGGGATCAGGCGGGTTTTCAGTGTCATGCCGCGACGCCCCGGCCGGCGATGAGTTTCAGCGCTGCTTCTGCGTCGAGCCTGCCATCATAGAGCGCGCGACCGGTGATGGCGCCCCCGAGGATCGCCGCATCGGGCTGCATCAGACGTTCCACATCGACCATTGAAGCCAGGCCGCCAGAAGCGATCACCGGAATGGAGAGCGACTTCGCAAGCGCGATGGTGCCCTCCCAGTTGATGCCGCCCAGCATGCCGTCGCGGGCAATGTCAGTGTAGACAATCGCCGCGACACCTGCGTCCTCGAAACGCCTGCCGAGCTCGATTGCGCTGAGTGACGAGGTCTCGGCCCAGCCTTCCACAGCCACCATACCGTCGCGCGCATCGATGCCAACGACGATCCGCCCCGGATGGGCCCTTGCTGCCGCGCGCACAAAAGCCGGATCGCGCACGGCCGCCGTGCCGATGATGACGCGCGCGACGCCCTTGGCCAGCCAGCCGTCGACCGTGGCGAGATCGCGGATGCCGCCGCCGAGCTGTACCGGAAACCTCACACGCGACAGGATTGCATCGACTGCTGGCCCGTTCATGGGCTTGCCGGCGAAGGCCCCATCGAGGTCGACGACATGCAGCCAGCGGAAACCCTGCTGCTCAAAGGTGGCGGCCTGGGCGGCCGGGTTGTCATTGAACATGGTGGCGCGGTCCATGTCGCCTTGCCTGAGGCGCACACACTGGCCGTTCTTGAGATCGATGGCCGGAAAAAGGATCATGGCGTCCACGTCAGGAAGTTCGTGATCAGCCTGAGGCCGAGCTTCTGGCTTTTCTCGGGATGGAACTGGGTGCCTGCCATGTTGTCCCTGCCGATGATGGCCGTCACGGCACCGCCATGGTCCGTGCTGGCGATCAGGGTTGAATCATGTTTCAGTTGTATCGCATAGGAATGCACAAAATAGGCGTGCAAACCCTCGGGGCCGGTCTCGATGCCCGACAGGAGCGCATGGGGACGGGCGACATCCAGCGTGTTCCAGCCCATGTGCGGGATCTTGAGCCCGGGGTCCGAAGACGTGATGACCGCGACATCGCCGGCGATCCAGCCGAGGCCGTCGCTGGTGACGTGTTCAAGCCCCCGCGTGGCCATCAACTGCATCCCGACGCAGATGCCAAGGAAGGGACGGCCCCTGCCGATCACGACGGATTCGAGCGCCTCGATCATGCCGCCGACACCAGCAAGGCCGGCCTTGCAGTCGGCGAAGGCCCCGACGCCAGGCAGCACGATCCGGTCCGCGTTGCGCACCACATCGGCATCGCTGGTGACGCAGATGGCGACATCAAGCCCTGCCTCGCGCGCCGCCCGCTCGAACGCCTTGGCCGCCGAGTGCAGATTGCCGGATCCATAGTCGATGATGACGACGGTGCTGGTCATGCCGGTCCCGCAGGTCGTCAGCGCCGGGCCGGGTCTGGAAACAGGCCGAGCACGCCCTGCGCAGGCAGCGGCTGCAGGGGCGCCGCGGGAGCGGGCGCGCCCGGGGCTGCCGGAGCGCCGAGGCCCGGCACGCTCTCGAAAAAGCGCCGCTCCACAGTGTCAATGTCGCGGCCTTCGACGACACCGGCCAGTGTCCAGCCTTTGGCGAGAAGTCTGCGCTCCGTCAGAACGTTGCCTTCAAGGCCGAGATAAAGGCCGATCAGGAGTTGCACGACCGTCAGCGCCAGTGGATCGAAGCCGAGCATGCGGCCTGCAAACCCGATCGCCGCCCAGATCACCGCGAACACGACGAAGGCCAGCCAGAGCTTCTTGGACAGAAGCCACAGGCCGGTGAAGACGAAGGCGTGGAGCGAGAACCCGTCCTTGAGGAAGACCGTCCGCCCAAGCTGGTCAGCCAGGGGAAGTGCCGGGTCGGCGGGGGGCGTCAGCGCTGTATAGAAGGCCATGCCCGATTCCTCACAGCGCGCCCTTGGTTGACGGGATGCGCCCGCCCTCGCGCGGATCAACCATGAGAGCCGCGCGCATCACACGCGCCAGCCCCTTGAAGCAGCTCTCGGCGATATGGTGGCTGTTGGCCCCATAAAGCGTCTCGACATGCAGGGTCACCCCCGCGTTCATCGCGAAGGCCTGGAAAAATTCGCGTACCAGTTCGGTGTCGAATTCCCCAATCTTTGGCGTCGGAAAGGCAGTGCGGAAGACAAGGAAGGGCCGCCCGGACACATCCACGGCAACCCGGGTCAACGTCTCGTCCATCGGCAGGTGGATGTCGGCATAGCGTGTCAGCCCCTTCTTGTCGCCCATCGCGGCAAGGATGGCCTGCCCAAGCGCGATGCCGGTGTCCTCGACCGTGTGATGGAAATCGACATGCAGGTCGCCCGTTACATGCGCAGTGACGTCAATCAGCGCATGGCGCGCGAACAGCTCCAGCATGTGGTCAAAGAAACCGACACCCGTCTTGATGTCAGCCTTGCCACTGCCGTCCAGATCGACCGAAACGGACATGTCCGTCTCGTTGGTGCGGCGCTTGATCTCGCCCTTGCGCATGGCGGGTGCCTCGTGAGTTCTGAGAGGGTCGCTTTAGCAGGGCCATCCGGCGATGGCCACCGTGATTGCAGTGTTGCGCGCTGTTGGTTCACCGGCAGACAAGACCTACATAGGGGCCAACGGACTTCTGCATGAGGCGATTCGACCATGATCGAGCAAGGCGCGCTGCCGTCGATGCACGCGACCACCATCCTGATGGTGCGCAAGGGTGGCAAGGTGGTGATCGGGGGCGACGGTCAGGTTTCGCTCGGCCCCACCATCATCAAGGGTAATGCCCGCAAGGTGCGGCCTCTCGCCAAGGGTCTGGTGATCGCCGGCTTTGCCGGTGCTACGGCGGACGCCTTCACCCTGTTCGAGCGGCTTGAGGCCAAGCTCGAACAATACCCGACGCAGTTGATGCGCGCCTGCGTCGAACTCGCCAAGGACTGGCGCACCGATCGTTACCTCCGCCGCCTGGAGGCCATGCTGCTGGTGGCGGACAAGCAGGTCGGCCTGCTCCTGTCCGGAACCGGTGATGTGCTGGAGCCGGCCGACGGCATCATGGCCATCGGGTCGGGTGGCAATTACGCGCTCGCGGCCGCCCGCGCGCTGGCGGACAGCGATCTCAACGCCGAAGCCATCGTCCGCAAGTCCATGAAGATCGCAGGCGACATCTGCGTCTACACCAATCATTCGCTCGTCATCGAGCAGCTTGACGAGGCCTGAGCCGTTTCCATGACCACCTTTTCACCACGCGAGATCGTCTCCGAACTTGACCGCCACATTGTCGGCCAGAAGGACGCCAAACGTGCCGTTGCGATTGCCTTGCGCAACCGCTGGCGCAGGCAGCAGCTCACCGGACCGCTGCGCGACGAGGTGGCGCCCAAGAACATCCTGATGATCGGGCCGACTGGCTGCGGCAAGACCGAGATTTCGCGTCGGCTGGCGCGGCTGGCCGGCGCGCCGTTCCTGAAGGTTGAGGCCACCAAGTTCACCGAAGTCGGCTATGTCGGGCGCGACGTGGAATCCATCGTGCGTGATCTCGTCGAGATCGGCATCGGGTTGGTGCGCGATGCGCGCCGCAAGGAAGTCCGGACCAAGGCCCATGCGGCGGCCGAGGAGCGGGTGCTTGATGCGCTCGTCGGGGCCACGTCGAGCCCCGCGACGCGCGAATCCTTCCGCAAGCGGCTGCGGGCCGGGGAGCTGAACGACAAGGAGATCGAGGTCGAGCTCGCCTCCGGCGCGGGTGCCGGTCTGCCAATGTTCGAACTGCCCGGACAACCGGGAGCCTCGATTGGCGCCTTCAATCTCGGCGACATGCTCGGCAAGGCGCTCGGCCGCTCGGCCAAGCCCCGCCGGATGACCGTGTCGGACGCCTATGAGCCGTTGGTTCAGGAAGAGAGCGACAAGCTGCTCGACCAGGAGGCCCTGACCCAGGAGGCGATCCGGCAGGTGGAGGACAATGGCATCGTCTTCCTCGACGAGATCGACAAGATCTGTTCGCGCGAGGGTCGCTCCGGCGCCGATGTCAGCCGCGAGGGAGTGCAGCGTGACCTGTTGCCGCTGATCGAGGGCACCACGGTCTCGACCAGGCACGGGCCGGTCAAGAGCCACCACATCCTGTTCATCGCCTCCGGCGCCGTCCACGTCGCCAAGCCATCCGACCTGCTGCCCGAACTGCAGGGG
>JAPLOW010000216.1 GCA_026400555.1 Hyphomicrobiales bacterium | reverse complement strand
TTGCCGGCCTCGTGGCGCATGCCGAGGCCACCTTCGGCAAACTGGACACGATCTTCAACAATGCCGGGATCGAGCAGCCGGTCACACCGTCCGTCGATGTGAGCGAAGAGCTCTTCGACCGTGTCATCAGCATCAACCTGAAAGGCACATTTTTCGGCTGCAAGCACGCGATACCGGCACTCTTGCGCAATGGTGGCGGAACGATCATCAACAACTCATCGGTGTCGGCCTTTGCCAATGTCGGCGGAAATATTTCCTACGCAGCCTCGAAGGGCGCCGTCATGTCGCTGACGCGTGTGCTCGCCATCGAATATGCGGCGCGCAACATCCGGGTGAATGCGATCAATCCGGGCGTCATCGACACGCAGATGAACGTCAGGAACAAGGCGCGAGCCGCTGACGCCGAGGCCTGGACGCAGCGCTCCATGGCCGTCACCCCGATGGGACGCATGGGAACCGGGGCCGAGATTGCCGAAACCGTGCTCTATCTCGCCTCGGACCAATCATCCTTTGTGACAGGGATCGGGCTGGTGATCGATGGCGGACGGGTGGCCACGTGAGCGGGCGGCTGGCAGGCAAGGTGGCGGTTGTAACGGGCGGCGCGCGTGGCATCGGCCGCGCCGTGGTCCAAGCCTTCGCCACGGAGGGAGCGTCCGTTCATGCGATCGACCGTTTCGCTGACGAGGTGGAGGCGGTTGCCGCAGCTTGCCGCAAGGCGGGGGGAACTGTTCGGGCACACGCACTCGACCTGCGCGATGCCGATGCGGTCGCCGCGGGCTTTGCCGCGATCGAAAGTGCCGCCGGGCGTGTTGATGTGCTGGTCAACAATGCCGGCGTCATCTTCTTCAAGCCCCTCGAGACCACGACGACCGAAGACTGGGACACCCTGATCAGCATCAACCTGCGCGGACCGTTCCTGTGCGCGCGTGCGGTGGCGGCGGGCATGAAGGCGAGGCGCGCGGGCGCGATCATCAATGTCTCGTCCAATGCGGGCGTAAGGGGCGGCATGGACGAGACGGCCTACTGCGCCTCCAAATTCGGAATCGAAGGGTTCTCGCGGGCGCTCGCGATCGAGATGGCGCCCTACAACGTCTCGGTCAACACGATCACGCCGGGTCACCCGGTCCATACGGCGATGAGCGAGACGACCTATGGCGCCGCGCAGAGGCTGATCTGGAAGGATCCGGCCGAGATCGCGCCGGCCTTCGTCCATCTGGCCCTGCAGGACGCCAGCGGCCTCAACGACCGTTATGTGCGCGCCTGGGATCTGGTGCAGGACCTGGCTGCGGGAAGGGCCGCCTGATGCGACTGGTCATCGAGGCCGATCAGGTGATCGACGGGACCGGCGCCCCTCCGCTGGCGCAGGGCGCTGTTCTGGTCGAGGACGAGCGGATCCTCGCTGTCGGCCGGCGCGCCGACATCGGACGGCCTGATGGCGCGAGGATTGTCGAAGCGCCGTCGGGCGCGACCCTGATGCCGGGCATGGCCGACGTGCACGTGCACCTGGCCTATTCGGGGCAGCCGCACAAGGCGGCGTTTCGCTCCGAGCTGATCGAGATGTCCTACGCCGCGGTTGCGCTCAGGGCGTCGCGCTACGCCTACAGCACGCTCAGGATGGGCTTTACAGCCGTGCGCGACATGCACGCTCCGGGGGGCACAATCATTGATCTCGCTGCGGCAATCGGGAAGGGCGAGACGCTCGGTCCCCGCATCAAGGCCTGCGGGCGTGGATTGTCCGTGACGGGCGGGCACATGGACCAGCCGGGTTTCGCCGACCACACCGCCTTCCGGGACCTGACCCAGCCCTGTGATGGTCCTGTCGGCTTTCGCCGCGGCGCGCGCGAGGAGATCAAGCGCGGCGCCGACTTCATCAAGATCAACTCGTCCTGCTCCGACGGCAACCGGATCGGCGTCTGGAACCGGCAGGAGATGACGAACGAGGAGATTGCCGCCACCTGTGACGAGGCGCACATGTGGGGCATGAAGGTTGCTGCCCATACTGTCGGCGGCGACAGTCTCTACAACACCATCGTCAACGGCGTTGACACGGTCGAACACGCTCATTTCACCGATGAGCGGATCATCGGCGAAATGGTGAAGCGCGGGACCTATTATGTGCCCACTCTCCTGGTCAACGAACGCAACTTCGAGTTCACGCCGGAGGAGCAGGGCGCGACGCCGGCGTCCTGGCGCTGGCTGAACGCCTCCCGAGAGGCGAAATGGAAGACGCTTGCCGCCGCGCGCAAGGCCGGCGTCCGGATCTGTTGCGGCACCGACGCCGGCTACATGATCCCGCATGGTCCGATGAACTGGCGGGAACTCGCCCTGCTGGTCCACGGGGGCCTCACTGCGATGGAAGCCATCGTTGCGGCGACCGCCACCAACCATGATCTGCTCGATATCGACGCCGGACGCCTTCAGCCCGGCAAGCTTGCCGACCTTGTGATCGTCGCTGGCGATCCGCTGTCGGACATTTCGGTGCTCGGGAAGCCGGAAAAGCTGACTGTCTACAAGGGGGGAAGGGAAATTCATTGAACCTCGGCGGGACCCCTGACGGGTCCTGAACCGGAACTGCGCCACACACTGCCATGACCCGATCAAACTGACTGACAGGAGATCCGCCTATGACATCCAGCCGACGCACCGTCCTCAAGACCGGCGCCGCTTCGCTCGCCCTGCTTGCAGCGCCGTCGATCGCCCGTGCGCAGGCCAATGCGGCCAACACGCTGATCTGGGCTGACGATTCCAACAGCGACGTGACCTACGACCCGCGCGTGACGCAATCGCGGCATGAGGAACAGGTCATCGTCCAGGTGTTCGACCAGCTCATCATGTCGGACGAGACCGGCAAACTCTCGCCGGGCCTCGCCACCGCCTGGGAGATGTCGCCGGATGCGACATCCCTGAGGTTCACCCTGCGCAATGATGTCAAGTTCCATGACGGCACGCCCTTCAATGCCGAGGCCGTCAAGTTCACCCTCGACAGCATTGTCGACCCTGCCACCGGCTCACAGGGCGCGGTCGATATGCTCGGGCCTTACGACAAGACCGAGATCCTCGGCTCACATGAGGTCCGCGTGCACTTCAAGGCGCCGAACGCGGGTGCCATCGACACCTTCACCGAGAACGAACTCTCGATCGTGAGCCCGTCGGCGGTGCAGAAGCCCGGCAGGATCGGCTTTGCCCAGGCACCGGTCGGCACCGGCCCGTTCCGCCTCGTCTCGTGGGGGCGCGGCCGCGAGGGCATCCCCGACCGCAACCCCGACTACGCGTGGGCGCCGAACTGGTCCTCGGTCCAGGGTCCGTCCAACGTGCATCGCATCGTCCACCGTTTCATCCCCAACAACGCGACAAGGGTGGCCGCGCTCGAGGCTGGCGAGGTCCATATCGGTGACATCTTGCCGGCTCTCGACACCAAGCGCCTCAGCGATACCGGCCGGTACCGGGCGATGATCGGCGTCGCCGCAGGCCTCTCTTTCGGGGCGCTGCTGAACACGTCGCGCGCGCCCTTCGACGACATCCGGGTCCGGCAGGCCTTCATGCATGCGATCGATCGTCCGCGTCTTGCCCAGAATCTCTACTTCGGCCTGATCAAGGCGGCGTTTGGGCCTCTGGCGCCCTCAACCCCGGGCTACTGGAGTGGTGCAGAACAGTATTTCCCCTTTGACCGGGCCAGGGCCAACAAGCTGCTCGATGACGCCGGCTGGACCATGGGCCCGAACGGCATCCGGGTGAAGAACGGCCAGCCGCTGCGGGCCTACTTCCCCTCGCTGCTGCTCCCCGACGTCGCCGTCGCGCTCCAGTCGGAAGCGCGCCGCGTCGGCTTCGACATCGCGGTCGAGAACGTGCTGAAGCAGCGGCAGGATGAACTGCTGATGACCAACCAGTACGAGATGGCGGTGATCCGCTGGGTCTCCAACGATCCAGGTGTGCTGCGCATTCCGTTCCATTCGTCGAATATCCCGGAACCCGGAAAGTTCAAGTTCAACTGGTCGCGCGTCAATGATCCGGCTCTTGACGGTCTCATTGCCCGTGCGACCCAGGCCAAGACCCCGGCGGAACGGACC
>JAPLOW010000235.1 GCA_026400555.1 Hyphomicrobiales bacterium | reverse complement strand
CTCATCTTCGCGAGAAAAAAGGTCAGCGTGGCGAAGCTGAAATAGATCATCGGAAAAGTCAGGATGATCGTCGCCGCGAACAAGAACCCGTCCGTCGACACCATCGGCTCCTCCATCCTCGCGATGCTTTTCGGCCGCTGGCCACCAATCATGCATCGAACGATGGGAGAGAGCAATCGGCCTTTCGTCAGGACAGATCACAAGCTTGCGGAGTGGCCGCGATGGCGGACGTGGCGGCCCTGCCGACCTCAGCCGAGCGTCGCCAGCTTCGGGAAGGTCTCAAGCAGCCAGAACGCCATGCGCTCCATGCCGCCCGTGAGGAAGGCGACGCCCGTCACCACAAGCAGTCCGCCCATGGCCAGTTCGATCTTGCGAAAGTGGCGCTTGATGCCGGCCATGGCTGCCATGAAGCGCTCTATGCCGAAAGCGGCGATCACAAAGGGAATCCCGAGTCCCAGCGAATAGACCGCCAGCAGCGACATGCCGCGGTACACCGTGTCCGACGAACCGGCGACGGCAAGGATCGCGGCCAGGATTGGCCCGATGCAAGGCGTCCAGCCGAAGGCAAAGGCCAGCCCCATCAGATAGGCACCGCCCGGCCCTGGCGGCGTCGCCACATCCATGCGCTTTTCGCGATAAAGCATGGCGAGACGGAACACGCCCAGAAAATGCAGGCCCATCACGATGATGGCCGCCCCGGCCGCCCATGACAGCATCCAGATGTAGTCCCGCAGGATCTGGCCGAGCGCGCTGGCCGTGGCCCCCAGAAGCACGAACACCGTACTGAAACCGGCCACGAAGGACATCGCCGCCAGCATCACGTCGCGGCGCGCGGCGGCCGTGTCGGGCCCCTCCTCACGCATTTCCTCAATGGTCGTGCCGGCGAGATAGCACAGATAGGGCGGCACCAGCGGCAGGACGCAGGGGCTCAGGAACGAGAGCACCCCCGCCATCAGGGCAGCGACGTAACCGACATCAGTCATGCCCCGCTGATAGCGCGAACCGGCTGCCGTCGCCTAGTGCCAGAACGCGCCTCAGCTGCCGCGCTGCGCCACGATGCCGTGAGCGGGCGCTGTCAACAAACTGTCATGGTCCGCGCGTATGCGCTGGCGGATGGATAGCGATATCATTATCTATCACAACCCAGACTGCGGGACCTCGCGCAACACGCTGGCGCTGATCCGCAATTGCGGGATCGAGCCGCACGTGATCGAGTATCTGAAATCGCCACCATCCCGGGCCATGCTTGTCGATCTGATCGGCCGCATGACGGGGTCCGCGCGCGACCTCCTGCGCGAGAAGGGCACACCCTTCGCCGCGCTTGGCCTTGGCGACATGTCGCTGACTGACGAGGCGCTGATCGACGCGATGATCGCTCATCCCATCTTGATCAACCGCCCGATCGTGGTGACCTCGCGAGGCGTGAAACTGTGCCGGCCCTCGGAGGCTGTGCTGCACATCCTGCCGCGACCTCAGCGCGGCGAGTTCCGCAAGGAGGACGGCGAGCTTCTGATCGACGCGCAGGGCAACCAGGTTGGCTGAGGTGGACCGGGCGGACCTCCCAAGGCAGCTTGCCGCCGAAGCCCTCGGGACAGGGCTCCTCGTCGCGACCGTCGTCGGCTCGGGAATCATGGCCGCGAGGCTGGCCGGCGGAAACACCGCCATTGCGCTGCTCGGCAACACCATCGCCACCGGGGCCATTCTGGTTGTCCTCATCACGATCCTCGGCCCGGTCTCGGGCGCGCATTTTAACCCGGCCGTCAGCCTAGTCATGGCGCTGCGCAAGGCGCTCGCCTGGAACCGCCTTGCCCCTTATGCGGCGGCGCAGATCGCCGGAGGCTGCGCCGGAGCGCTGCTGGCCAACGCCATGTTCGACCTTCCCGTCATGCAACTCGCCACCACGGCTCGTGGCGGCGCCGGACAATGGATCGGCGAGATTGCCGCCACTTTCAGTCTGATCGGCGCCATTCTGGGGGCCGTGCGCTTTGCCCCGCAATCCGTGCCGATGATTGTTGGCCTGACCATCACAGCCGCTTACTGGTTCACCTCGTCGACCTCCTTCGCCAATCCGGCCGTCACCGTGGCGCGCGCCCTGTCCGACAGCTTCTCGGGAATCGCGCCGGCCTCCGTGCCGGCCTTCATCCTTGCCCAAATCGCTGGCGCCCTTGCCGGGCTCAGCGTCTGGGGCTGGCTGTTCGGGCACAAGCCGGCGAAGTGACGCCTGTCGGACGCAGTCCGCCCCATCACACATCTGTTTTTTTGCCCAATCCCCCTTTTCCGGCACTGTGGTAGCCTCCATCTGACGAAGACGCGACGGAGTCGGACGATGACAGCAGCCCACAGCATGAACCGGAGCAGGAGAGCCGGCACGCTTGATGTGGTCGATCCGGCTTGGAGCCGCATCTGCGAGGAAGCAGAGCGGATTGTCAGCGCCGAACCCACGCTGGCGGGCTTCATCCTCTCGACCGTCCTCAACCAGCGTTCGCTCGATGCCGCGATCGCGCACCGCGTCGCGGCCAGGCTCGATCATCCCGTACTGTCCTCGGACCTGATCGCGCAGACCTTCGATGAAGCGCTGGCGAGCGATCCGGCGATCGGCGAGAGCTTCCGGGCCGATGTGGCAGCGGTGGTCGACCGCGATCCAGCCTGCACCCGCTTCATCGAACCGCTGCTGTACTACAAGGGCTTCCACGCCATCCAGACCCACCGGCTGTCCCATTGGCTCTGGACCAAGGGCCGGACAGACCTCGCGCTATACCTGCAAAGCCGCTCATCGGAGGTCTTCCAGACCGATATCCATCCGGCTGCGCGCATCGGGCGCGGCATCTTTCTCGACCATGCCACGGGTCTCGTGGTCGGCTCCACCGTCGTGATCGGCGATAATGTCTCGATGCTGCAGGATGTGACACTCGGCGGCACAGGCAAGGAATCCGGCGACCGGCATCCAAAAATCCGCTCCGGCGTGCTGATCGGCGCCGGCGCCAAGATCCTTGGCAACATCGAGGTCGGCGAATGCGCGCGTGTCGCAGCCGGCTCGGTCGTGCTGGCACCGGTGCCGCGCAACACGACGGTTGCGGGTGTTCCGGCCAAGGTCGTCGGTGAGGCCGGATGCGCAGAGCCCGCGCGCGCCATGGACCAGCTTCTCGCCGAACTCGGCTGACCGGCCGCGCCGGTTCAGGGTGCCTCGCGCCCTTGTGCCGGTTCGCTCTTGCCCTTCGGCGGCACAAGTGGCATCGCTGGCCTCCGACGATGAAGCATCAGGATTCCCGCCCCGTGGACAAGACCGAACTCGCCAAGCTTGAGCGCTTCCTGCGCCGCACCTTCGCCAATCACGCCATCACCGTCAAAGCCCGTCCGAAAAAGAACGATTCCGCCGAGGTCTACATCGGCGACGAATATGTTGGGATCCTGCATGTCGATGATGAGGACGGCGACCGTTCGTTCAACTTCACGATGGCGATTCTGGACGTCGATCTCGAGGATTGACGGATCCGGACGGGTTCACCCGTCGTGGCGGAAGCCGTCTACCAGCGCGCGGACGCCATCAGACAGCGCACGCCAGTCAGTCAGGGCCTCGCGCGGAAAGCGCACGGCGATGTCGACGCCGCGGTGCTTCAGCACCATGCGGCAACCCTCGTCGATTTTCGTCGCAGCACCGTCAGATAAGCAGCGGGCGAAAAACAACTCACCTGCAGGCGGCGCCATGAACAGCTCCTCTCCCTCGAAGGGCGAGCCCTTCTTGAAGTTCCGGGAGACAAGACCGCCCGGGTTGGACCAGGCGCCCGGCATGACAAAGCGCGCAAGCGTGGCGAACTGGGCTGCCGGATCGGTCGCAGGGGCTGCGGCGCCGACAGTGATATGCACATCAGCCTTTTCGAGAGGCCCGGCGGCAGCCATCGATGGCCACATCACACGCAATCGGATGACGCCGACCTCCCGCGCCATGTCGGGGGGGCGCGGCCCCTTGTAGCTTTCCGGAAAGACAAGCTTTTCGGACCCGACCCGCATCTCCAGCATCTGCACCGGCGGCGGCGGAAGGTTGGCCCACCACAGGCCGAAGCCCACTCCCCCGCAGCCGACCAGCGCCAGCAGCAGCAGGGCGATCCAGACAAGGCTGTCCATGCGCGGCACAGGCCCGACGGCAATATGTTTGAGACGCCGCAATTCGGCTGCGGCAGCGCGCCCGTTCGCGACGGTTGCGGATCGTGCGGCCTCAAGGGCGGCAGCGTGGGACATCGTCGGGATCATGCTGGTCAAGGGCGAAGTGGTCGTTGCATTAACGATACCAGCACAGATCGCTTAACGTCCGCTTAAGCATGCGCGATAACGGATCATTAAGTGTTCTGTCGGGAGTGCGTTGTGTTGACCCTCGAACCAGAAGCCATCCAGGCATTCCAGGCGTTGCTCATCGGCTTTGCCTTCGCCGGGTTGGTCGCCAGCGCCTTTGAACTGTTCACGGCGCGCAAGGCCAGCTTCCATCTGCTGGAGACCGGCGGCTTGCTGGCGGTGGCGAGCGTGCCGGTGATCGTGTTTTCGGCGCCGTTCATCATCCTGCGCAACACGATCATGGGCCGCCAGATCGAAGGTCGGCCGATCCCCTTCGTGGCCATCGCCACCGTCATCGCCGGCTTCTGGAGCCTCGCCTGCGGCCAGGTGGTGATCCGCCTGGCGAGTGGCCTTCTCGGGCTCTGATCTCCTGACAGATCAGCGGCTTGCAGGCTCTCGGGGACTCAAATCCGCAACATCTTGAATCAAAATCTCAACCGAGCGCACGCAGAAATCCGGCGAACCGCATGAGCCCTTCGGGCCACGGGCCGTGCCCGGAGTCGGCGTTGATGTGGCCAGCATCGCCCGCATCCGAGAACTCCGAGCCCCAGGCACCCGCCAGCTCCTGCGCCTCATCGACAGTGCAGTAGCGATCACTCGTGCTGCACGCCAGCACCGAGCGGAACGGCAGCTTGTGGCGGACATGTTGGGCGAAATCCGCCGGGATCGCGGGAATCGAATGTAGAACGCGCTCCGATGCCGGCGACACTAGAAACGCGCCCGCCACATTGAGGCCTTCAAGCGCGGCAGCCGCATGGCCGACCGAGCTCACCCCCGCGCTGTGGGCGACCAGCACCACCGGACGGGTTGACGCCTTGACGGCCGCGACGATGGCGGCGGCCCATTCCTCGCGGTGCGGCTTGTCCCAATTCGCCTGTTCAATCCGGCGCGCGGTGCTGAGCTTCCCCTCCCAGCGCGTCTGCCAGTGTTCGGGTCCTGAGCCGCCAAGGCCGGGAATGATCAGGATGTCGGCGTCAGATGTGCGCATAAAGGACTTGTCACCATGATGTCTGCAATCGAACTACCGAACGGCGCCCGCCGGGGCAACCTTATCTGATCATACGCTCCATCATCACGGTGTCGACGCCGGCATGCGACAGCCCGCGCGCCACGCGCGAAAAGCCGACATGGGCATAAAACCCCACAGCCGTCAGCGAGGCCGCCACGGTTAGGCGCTCGATCCCGCGTTTGCGCGCCCGGTCGTAGAGTTCGTCGAGCAGCGCTGCGCCCACCCCCATGCCCTGCGCATTGGGATCGACAAACAGCGCGTCGATGACCGCGACATCCTCGGCGCTGGCGCGCCGCGCGCGATTGGCGACCAGAACGCCGCTGACGACACGCTCGGGGCTGGCCCAGACCTGCAGTTCCGCCACCAGGAACAGGTCCGAATCGGCCAGCCGCCGCTTCATCGCGGGAAAGGTGTAGTCTGCCAGCACCCGGAGCTGTTGCGCGCCGTTATACTCGGGGGCGTTGGAAATCCGGACGGCGCGGTCGATCAGCGCCGTGACAGCGCCGAGATCGGCTGGGAGCGCAGGACGAACCAGCATGGCTGTTCTTCAGACCGCACCAAAGACACGGGCGAAAATCGTGTCGACATGCTTGAAATGGTAGGCCTCGTCGAACATGGCGGCCAGTTCCGCACCCGTGAGCCGCGCGGTCACATCCGGATCGGCCTTGAGGTTCGTCAGAAAATCCTCGCCATGCTCCCAGGTCCGCATCGCGTTGCGCTGCACCAGGCTATAGCTTTCCTCGCGGCTGGCCCCGGCCTGCGTCAGCGCCAGCAGCACCCGCTGGGAATTGTGGAGCCCGCCGAGGCGGTCGAGGTTCTTGCGCATGTTGGCGGGATAGACCAGCAGCTTTTCGATCACGCCGGTGAGGCGCGCCAGCGCGAAATCAAGCGTGATGGTGGCGTCCGGCCCGATCATGCGCTCGACGGATGAATGCGAGATGTCCCGTTCATGCCAGAGCGCCACATTTTCCATAGCCGGCAGCGCCATGCCGCGCACCAGACGGGCGAGGCCGGTGAGATTTTCGGTCAGCACCGGGTTGCGCTTGTGCGGCATGGCCGACGAGCCCTTCTGTCCGGGGGAGAAGAATTCCTCCGCCTCGTAGACCTCGGTTCGCTGCAGGTGCCGGATCTCGGTCGCAAGGCGCTCGACACAGGAAGCCACGACGCCGAGCGTCACGAAAAACATCGCGTGGCGGTCACGCGGGATCACCTGCGTCGAAATCGGTTCGACGCTGAGGCCCATCCTGGCGGCCACATGTTCCTCGACCGAAGGATCGATGTTGGCGAAGGTGCCAACAGCACCAGAGATGACGCAAGTTGCCACCTCCGCCCGCGCCGCCACCAGCCGCGCCCGGCAGCGGGCAAACTCGGCATAGGCCTGCGCCAGCTTGAGCCCGAAGGTCACCGGCTCGGCATGGATGCCGTGCGAGCGACCAATCGTCGGCGTCAGCTTGTGCTCGAAGGCACGGCGCTTGAGGGCCGCCAGCAGTGCGTCGACATCTGCGATCAGGATGTCGGCGGCGCGCGACAACTGCACGGCGAGCGTGGTGTCGAGCACGTCCGACGAGGTCATGCCCTGATGCACGAAGCGTGCCTCCGGCCCGACAATCTCGGCCAGATGGGTGAGAAAGGCGATCACATCGTGCTTGGTGACGCGCTCGATCTCGTCGATCCGCGCCACATCGAACACCGCATCCTTCGCCTTGGCCCAGATCGCGGCAGCCGCTTCCTTCGGAACGACCCCAAGTTCGGCCAGCTTGTCGGTGGCATGCGCCTCGATTTCGAACCAGATGCGGAAGCGCGTCTGCGGCTCCCAGATCGCGACCATCTCGGGGCGGGAATAGCGGGGGATCATGCTGTCTCTTTCATGCGGTGTTCGCCGCGCTCACGTCAAACCCATCCGCCAAGCACGCTTTCGCCAGCCTTGCGGATCGCGCTGATATTCTTGGAATAAGCGCCCTCGCCGCCCCTGAACACAGCAGAACCGGCGACCAGCACATTCGCGCCGGCAACCACGACCTTCGGCGCGGTTTCGGGCGTGCAGCCGCCATCAATTTCGATATCGATGGGCCTGTCGCCGACCATCGCCCTGATCCGGCGGATCTTCTCGCAGACCTCCGGAATGAAGGCCTGCCCGCCGAAGCCGGGATTGACTGTCATGCACAAGATGAGATCGACGCTGTCGATCAGGTACTCGATAGCGCTTTCCGGCGTACCCGGATTGAGCGCGATGCCGGCCTTCTTGCCGAGCGTCCTGATCGCCTGCAGCGAGCGGTGCGCATGCGGGCCGGCCTCGGCATGGATGGTGATGATGTCGGCCCCGGCTTTTGCGAAGGCCTCGACGTAGGGATCGACCGGGGCGATCATCAGATGCACGTCGAAGACCTTCTGCGTATGCGGACGGATGGCCTTGAGGATGTCCGGCCCGAAGGTGATGTTCGGGACGAAATGCCCGTCCATCACATCGCAATGGATCCAGTCCGCCCCGGCCTTGTCGATGGCCGCGACCTCGGCGCCAAGACGGGCAAAATCGGCGGACAGGATCGAAGGGGCGATGACAAGCGGCTTTGGCATGTGCGCGGGTTAGCATTGCCGCCGGCATGGAGCAATCGCTCTCGCAGGATCATCACACCCGCTAGAACATTAGGGCCTGGCAGCGAACCGCTTCGCAATCGGCTTGATCAGCTGCGGCATCAGATAGATCGGGAACTGCGCCAGCGCGAAGAACAGGAAGGTCGTCTCTGGCGTGGCCGCGCCGAGTGCGGCAATCAGGGCGCCCATGTTGCGCTGGCCCGTGCCGTAACCCATGAGGAAACAGTCCCCCGGCTTCATGAACGGTCGCAGCACCAGCCAGGCCAGCAGGAAACCGGCGATGACGATTGCAAAGGCGACGCCCAGGAACAGGAACACCTTGCCCGGCCGTGTCACGAAAGCGTTGGTCACGCCGTCCATCGCAGCGATGGCGAAAAGGAAGTACATGATCACCCCGAAGCCATCGAGTTCAGACTTGACCGCCTTGATCCGCTCGTAGCCGACAACAGCGCGGAACAGGATCGCGGCCACGATGGCGCCGCCGATCAGCCCGAGCATCCTGAGCATCAGGACCGACCGGTCGAGCGGCACCGGCCCGCCGAGCAGCAGTTCCGCCAGCGGCGGCGCGATGAATGGCGAGGCGCTGGTGGTGATGATGGTCGCGGCGATCAGCACGGTGGGCTCGATGTTGAACATCATCGCCATGGCGGGGCCGGACATGATCGGCGGCGCCGCCGCGACGATGACAAGGCCCAGCACAAGCCCCGGGTCGAGTGACTCGCGCGGAAACACCGTCAGGATGCTCAGCACCATCAGGACCGGGGCAACGATCAGCCAGCCGACCGCCAACAGCACGGCGCCGGGCTTGGCCAGCGCGGCCTTGAGGGCAACAAGGTCTGCGCGGGCAAAGGTCAACGCCACGAACAGGAAGATGGTGACCGGCAGCAGCGGCCGGGCCGCAGCTGCGAACTGGGGCAGCGCCAGCCCCATGAAGATCGACAAGGCAAAGCCCTGCGTGCCATAGCGGCCTAGGAAGGCAAACGGAGCGAGAATCAGGTTCAAGGCGTGGTGATCCGGGCGCCCGCAGGCGTGAGCCTCAAAGCCCTAGCAGATCACACGGACCACACAACCGCGCCCGGCACAGGGCCGGGTCAACGCCATGGCGCGTTGCCGCAGTCGCGATTGGCTGATGCAATGGCGACCCTTAGCACTTAAGGTTGAAGTGCGGCTGTGGATCGGATTGGTGGGATGAAGGTTGACTGCATTGTTCTGGGCGCGGGCATCGTCGGAACCTGCGTGGGGCTGCACCTTCAGAAAGCCGGCTGCACGACAGTCCTGATCGACCGGCGCGGCGTTTCCGAGGAAACTTCATTCGGCAATGCCGGGCTTATCCAGCGCGAGGCGGTCTACCCCTATGGCTTCCCGCAGGAGCTGCGTAGCCTGATGCGCTATGCCACCAACACCATGGTGGACATGCACTTCCACCCCGCCGCGCTGCCCGGCCTTGCGCCCTTCCTCTTCGCCTACTGGCGCAATTCGCGCCCGGCCCGCCACGCCGAAATCGCGCGCCAGTATGCGACCCTGATCGCCCATTGCGTCACCGAACACGACGCGCTCGCGGCCGAGGCCGACGCCACCCACCTCCTGCGCCGTGTCGGCTACATAGATCTGTTCCGCTCTGCAGCGGACCGCGATGCGAGCTACGCCAAGGCCGATGCCTGGGGCCGCGAGTTCGGGCTCAACCATGTGAAACTTGGCCCGGCGGAACTGCAACAAGCCGAACCGCATCTGAGCCGGGACATGGTCGGCGCGCTGCACTGGACCGACCCGGTCTCGGTACTTGATCCACACGGCCTGGCCAGCGCCTATCTCGCCCGCTTCGAGACGCTGGGCGGCCGCTTCGTCAAAGGCGACGCGACGACCCTGAGCGAACGGCCCGGTGGCGGCTGGACAGCGGTGGGGTTCGACGGGGCCATCATCGAAGCGCGCGATGCCGTGCTCTGCCTTGGGCCATGGTCGGACCTTGTCACCACGACGCTTGGCTACCGCTTTCCGCTCGGTGTGAAGCGCGGCTATCACATGCACTACAAGCCGGCTGGCAATGCTGTTCTCAACCATGTCGTGGTCGATTCAGAATACGGCTACGTGCTCGCCCCGATGAGCAAGGGCGTGCGGTTGACCACCGGCGCGGAGTTCGCGCGGCGCGACGCGGCCCGGACGCCGGTGCAATTGGCGCGCGCCGAGCCGCTGGCCAAGGGCCTGTTTCCGCTGCAGAGCCGCCTCGACGCCGAGCCGTGGATGGGGTGCCGGCCCTGCACGCCGGACATGATGCCGATCATCGGTCCGGCGCACCGGCACAGGAACCTCACTTTCGCCTTCGGCCACGCCCACCACGGCCTGACGCTGGGCGCCGTGACCGGCCGCATGGTCGCCGAAATGGTGACGGGCAAGGCGGTGTTCGTAAACCCCGAGCCGTTCAGGCCAGGGCGCTTCTGAGGGCCGACGCATAAAGCGCGTCCCCGCGCCCGAAAGACCAGTCCATGGGCGCGTTCCCGCTGATCGCGATCATCACGTCGTCGGGCTTGATGCCGTCATGTTCGGCTGCGCCCGCTACAGCGGCCCAGTAAAACGCCGGCTTCTGCGCGTCCGTCCGCCCCATGCTCGATCAGCTGTTCCAAGACCGCCTCAACCGCCGTATCCTTCCGTCTGTCCATTCGTGCTTCTCCATGGTCGTTGAGCAACTCCATGGAATACCAGGATGGGCAGCCCCTGCTGGGGAATGCCCCAGCAGGGGCTCAGGACCCAAGCCCAAAGCGAATTTCCAGACCTCAGGGTACAGTACCCAGACGATGTTGTAGCAGCGCAGCTGGCGCGTCGATCCGGACCAGCGGCATCAGCCCAGCCTCT
>JAPLOW010000109.1 GCA_026400555.1 Hyphomicrobiales bacterium | reverse complement strand
CCACCAGATTGATGGACAGGATCGTCGCCGCGTCGGCGGCCTCGCGCTCCGGCCCGGCGGTGATGGCCGCGCCCATGATGACAAGGTCGGTCCCGCGCGGAACCGCGGCCTTCACGGCGTTGCCGTCGCGGACATCGCCCGCGACGAGGCGCAGGGAGCCCTTGCCTGCACGAAGCGCCGTCATCGCCTCCGGGTGCGGTTCGCGGCGATCGAACAGCGTGACGCTGTCGCCGCGCGCCAACGCCGCCGCCGCGATGTTCAGGCCGACAAAACCCGCTCCGCCGAAGATGACGATGTTCATGCCTTCGCCCTTGCGGCGGCCCAGTCCGCGTAGCTTTCGCGCGTGAGTTCGAAACGGTCCGACTGTCGCGAATAGCTGTTGGCGAACAGGCGGCCCACCGGCTTGTAGGCCTCGACATCAACGCGCAGGGTGGCCGGATCGATCAGGCCCGCCCTGGCGTGGATGCGGACGACCTCGCCGATGATCAGTTCGCGCTGTGGGCCAAAGACGAGCGACACCGTCTTGCGGCACTCGAAGGCGATCGGAGCCTCGGCGATATGCGGCACCGGAATGGTCACACCCGGCAACAGGGTGAGCCCTGCTGCATCGATTTCGCTGACATCGGGCGGGAAGTCGATCGCCGTGACATTCATGGCCTCGGCAAGCGCCTCATCGACCATGTTCACGACGAATTCGCCGCTGCGGGCAATGTTGCGCGTCGTGTCCTTGGCCACGAAGCCCGCCCCCGCCTTTGGCGAGCGGTGCTGGAGGCCGAGCACGATCAGCGCCGGGTCTTCGGAAAACACGTTGAAGAAGCTGAACGGAGCGGCGTTGACCACGCCAGCCTCGGACACGCAGGTGACGAGGGCAATCGGGCGCGGGCAGATCGCGGCGCAGAGAAGCTTGTAGCGCTCGTGCTGATTGATGTCGCTGAAGGCGGCGGAGAACGGCGTGCTCATGCGGGTTCGATCGTCCCGACCTGGGAAGTGATGCGCCCGTAGTGTTCGATGCGGCGATGGCGCTTGAAATCGAAGATTGTTTCCTTGCCGAAGCGGGTGGCGTCGAGGTCGCAGGCATGCACCAGCACGCCGTCATCCTCGCCCGGCAATTCCGCCACGATGTGCCCGTCCGGATCGACGATCAGCGTGCCGCCCATCAGGTGGTGGCCATCCTCCGTGCCGGCCTTGGCCACGGCCACGACCCAGGTCGCGTTCTGGTAGGCCCCGGCCTGCAGCGACAGCCGGTGGTGGAACATGCGTTCCTCGATCGCTTCGGAAGCGCGCTGGCTGTTGACCGACGGCGTATTGAAGCCGAGCATCACCATCTCGACGCCCTGAAGGCCCATCTCCCGATAGGTCTCAGGCCAGCGCCGGTCATTGCAGATGCACATGCCGAACAGGCCGCCCATGGTGCGCCAGACCGGGAAGCCGAGATCGCCCGGCTCGAAGTAACGCTTCTCCAGATGCTGATGGGTGCGTTGCGGATCGTGCTCGACATGGCCCGGCAGGTGGATCTTGCGGTAGATGCCCACTGTCCTGCCCAGATCATCGACGAGGATCGAGGTATTGTAATGGCGGCCTTCGGGCGTGATCTCGCCATAGCCGAAGCTCATGCCCATCTTCAGCGCCCGGGCGCGATCAAAGAGCGGCTGGACATCGCTGTTCGGCATCGATCGTTCGAACCAGAGGTCGGCTTCGGCGCGGTTGGCGAAGTACCAGCGCGGGAAGAAGGTGGTCAGGGCCAGTTCGGGGTAGATGATGAGGTTCGCGCCCATGCCATGGGCCTTCTCCATCAGCGCCAGCAT
>JAPLOW010000030.1 GCA_026400555.1 Hyphomicrobiales bacterium | reverse complement strand
CGTCAGCGCCTACAACTTCGGCCGCCGCCTCAAGACGCTCAAGGGCCTCACGCCCTACGAGTTCATCTGCAAACGATGGACAACAGAGCCGCAGCGGTTCAGCGTCAATCCGCTCCAGCAAATACCGGGACTAAACATCTAGTTCATCCCGCTGTGCAATGGAATCCATTCCAATGCGGATGATGCTCGATTGTCATCAGTGAGAGCACGGTGTGCTGACAAAAACCGGTCCCCACCTTTGTGCGCAATGCTCTGATCAGCCATAGCGGTGCAGGCCAGCGCCATGGCGCTTGAGCCAGGCCTCGGCCTCTTCCGTGCGTGGGCACAGCCGGTGCGTCAGCGCCCAGAAGCGGTGCGAGTGGTTCATTTCCTTCAGATGCGCCACCTCATGGGCCGCGAGATAGTCGAGCACCAGCGGCGGGGCCAAGATCAGCCGCCACGAAAAGCTCAGATGGCCCTTCGCGGAACAGGAGCCCCAGCGGCTGGCCGTGTCGCGCACCGCGATCTTGCGGGCCGGGATGCCGAGCGTGCGGGTGTGGTGATCCACAGACACAGTGAGGTCCTTGAGAGCTTCGCGCTTCAGAAAGTCTGTGACGCGCCGCCCCACATGTGCGCTGTCGCCGGAAACCGCAATGATCGGATGTCCGTCCCGGTCCTCGGCGGCCTTGGTCACGCCCCGCACGGTCGACCAGTGCACGATGCGGTGCGGCACGCCCCGCAGGGGCACCATAGCACCCGCGGCGAAGGCGACGCCATCCGGGCGCTTGGCGAGACGCGCCGCGATCCAGCCGCCATGGGCTTCGGCGAACAGTCGCGCGGCCTTGAGGTCGGCCCGCTCGGGCAAGGTCAGCACGACCTCGCCGGAGGCCGTCGAGACGCGCAAGGTGAAGCGGCGCGCCGAGGCCCGGCGCCTGACCGCGACCTTGAAGCTTCTGTCGCCGTGTCCCACCTCGATATGGTCGGGGTCCGGTTTTGGTGCAAATAGGGACAAACGCATCGCCCGCGAATCTGGGGGATTCGCGGATGATTTGAAAGGGTCGGGATCGCGAATTCAGGCTGGCCGGGCGAGCCTGATTTGCCGGCGCGCCGCCTGAGCCGCCTCATTGCTGCGGCTCCTGGCGACATTCATGTCAAGGGACCGCATGAAGTCGGAAATGCGGGGCGCGATCTCCGAGCGGAAGCGCGAACCGTTGAAGACGCCATAGTGGCCGACCTTCTGCTGCAGATAGTGGACCCGCATCTCGGCCGGGATGTTTGTGCACAGGTCATGCGCGGCCTGTGTCTGCCCGACGCCCGAAATGTCGTCGAACTCTCCTTCGACAGTCATCAGCGCCACGCGCCGGATCGCCGTGAGGTCCACCGGCTGCCCGCGATGCGTCATTTCACCCTTCGGCAGGAGGTGCTTGCAGAACACCACGTCGACGGTCTGGAGGTAGAATTCCGCCGTCAGGTCGTTCACGGCCATGTACTCGTCATAGAACTCGCGATGCTTCTCGGCCGGCTCGCCGTCGCCGCGCACGAGATGACGGAACATGTCGTAGTGGGCCGACAGATGCTTGTCGATGTTCATGGCCATGAAGCCCGACAGCTGCATGAAGCCGGGATAGACCGGCCGCAATGCGCCTGGATAGACCAGCGGGACCTTGACGATGCAGTTACGCTTAAACCATTCGAGGCCGCGCTCCTGGGCGACCCTGTTGACGGCTGTCGGCGCGCGCCGCGTGTCGATCGGCCCGCCCATCAGCGTCATCGACCGGGGAGCATGCGGATCCTGCGCCGCCTCCATGCGGGCGATCGCCGCAATCACGGGCACGGAGGGCTGGCACACGGCCATCACATGCGTGTCGGGGCCGAGCGCCTGCAGCATGGCGATCACGTAGTCGATGTAGTCGTCGAGGTCGAAGGTCACGCTCATCGGGACCATGCGCGCGTCGGCCCAGTCGGTGATGTAGACCTCATGGTCCGGCAGGAAGGCCTCGACCGTCCCGCGCAGCAAGGTGGCGTAATGGCCGGACATGGGCGCGACCATCAGCACCTTCGGTCCGCGCCGTTGCTCGGGCCGCAGAGCGCGATCGAAATAGATCAGCTTGCAGAAAGGCCGATCCCAGACGACGCGCTCGGTCACGGCCACGCGTTCACCGCCAACCAGTGTGGTTGGCAGGTCGAAGGCAGGCTTGCCGTAACGCCGGGTCGTGCGCTCGAACAACTCGGCCGAAGCCGCCATCGTACGGCCCAGCGGCGTATAGGTCATCGGATTGAGGGGATTCTTGAACAGCAACTGGGTTGCGTCCGACATTGCCCGAGCCGGCCCCATCATCATGTGGGCAGCCTCGTACAGATAGTAGCCAAGTGCCATGGGACCCCGCTTGCCTGCTCGTCACAACCCAGCCCGCGCCCCCGCCAGCTGTATGTGCTGCGTTGCACAATAGCGGGAAACGAACGCCTTGTCAGCTTCAATCAAGCACGTGCCCGACTAAGGAAGTATGGAGACGCTTCACTGTGCCGCAAATTCGATCCTGCCCAAGGCCATGACGCGCTGCGGCGAATGCCCTAATGTTGGGCGATGCCCGACCACTTCAACATCGCCTTGGCCCGTTCTTCGCGCCGTCTGCGCCTCGACACGCTGGTCAAACTGCGCTGGCTCGCCGTGCTCGGCCAGAGCGTGGCGGTCGGGGTGGTGCATCTCGGCCTTGGCTTTCCGGTGCCGATCGCGGCCTGCGTGCTGCTGATCGCCGCGTCGGTCTGGCTCAACATTGGCCTTCGCGCCAGCTTTCCGATGAGCCACCGGCTCGGGGACCGCGCCGCGTCCGGCCTTCTGGCCTATGACGTCCTCCAGCTCGGAGCGCTGCTCTACCTGACCGGTGGTCTCGAAAATCCGTTCGCGCTGCTGTTCCTCGCTCCTGTCCTGATCTCGGCCACCGCGCAGCCTCCGCGCCACACCTTTGTGCTGGGGTGCCTCGTGGTGGTGACGGCCAGCGTGCTTGCCTTCGTCCATCAGCCCCTGCCATGGAGCGCCGCAAGGCCGCTTGACCTGCCGCCGCTCTATGTCGGCGGCATCTGGGTTTCGATCCTGCTCGGGGTTGTGTTCACCGCCGTCTATGCCTGGCGCGTATCGGTCGAGGCCGATGATCTCGCCGAGGCGTTGACCGCCGCCGAGATGGTCATGGCCCGCGAGCAGCATCTGTCGCAACTCGACGGACTGGCGGCGGCGGCCGCCCACGAGCTTGGGACGCCGTTGGCCACAATCACGCTTGTTGCCAAGGAAATCGCCAACGCAGCCCCCGCCGGCTCCGCGCTGGCCGAGGACATCGCCCTGCTCCGCCAAGAGGTCGACCGCTGCCGAACCATTCTCGCCACGCTGACCTCGCTGGACGAGGACAGCGGGCCGCTCTCGACCTTCGGACTGCGCCAGTTGCTGGAGGAGATCGCCGGTCCCCAGAGGCCTTTCGGCATCCCGATCGTCATCACGATCGACGGCGAGGGCGACGAACCGGTGATGCGGCGAAATCCGTCGGTCCTCTACGGGATCGGCAATCTTGTCGACAACGCCGTCGACTTCGCTGTATCCCGTGTCGCCCTGTCGGCGCACTACACCGACCAGCGCGTCGTCATCGAGGTTCGGGATGACGGCCCCGGCTTCAGCCCCGAGATCCTGATGCGGGCGGGCGAGCCCTACATCACCTCGCGGGGCCGGAACCGGGAGCGGGTCGCGGGCGTCGCCAACCCCGACGAGGCGGTAAGGCAGGGCCTCGGCCTTGGCCTGTTCATCGCCAAGACCTTGCTGGAGCGTTCCGGCGCCCAGCTCCGTTTCGCCAACGGACCGCGCGACGAGGGCGGTGCCCGCATCACGATCGCGTGGCAACGCACCGTGTTCGAAGCCAGAACGGGTGCGGACAGGGACAACAGTCTTGTACATTGGGATCCGATCCCCAAACTGTTCAGAAGGCAGCCTGTTTGATCCAGTGCGCGCACCGCGCGTATGCTAGGACAACGACCGGACCTGCCGGGCAAGGAGCAATGGGTCATGACCGCCTTGAATCTGGGGCTTGCGATGACGACACCGGAGATGAGCCTGCTGCTCGTCGATGACGACAGGCCCTTTGTGACGCGGCTCGCGCGCGCCATGGAGGCGCGGGGCTATGCCGTGCGCACGGCCGAGAGCGTGGCGGACGGCCTGGCCGAGGTCGAGTCCGCGCCGCCGGCCTTTGCCGTGATTGACATGCGGCTGCGGGACGGCAACGGGCTCGATGTGATCGCGCGGCTGAAGGAGCGTCGCCCCGACGCCCGCGGCGTCATCCTGACCGGCTATGGCAACATTGCCTCCGCAGTCAGCGCGGTGAAGATGGGCGCGGTTGACTACCTCGCCAAGCCTGCCGATGCTGACGAAATCCACGCTGCTCTCGGCGCGTCGCCCGGCGCCAAGCCGGATCTGCCGGAAAACCCGATGTCGGCCGACAGGGTCCGTTGGGAGCACATCCAGCGTGTCTATGAGCTGTGCGACCGCAACGTCTCCGAAACGGCCCGCAGGCTCCAGATGCATCGCCGCACCCTGCAGCGCATCCTCGCCAAACGCGCGCCGCGCTGAACGGCCAGGAGCATTGCGCACAAAAGTGGACACCGGTTTTGTGGGCACGCAATGCTCAAGGGGATGACCTAGAATCCCTCGAAATCCGGATCCTCAAGGCGCATCAGCCGTGAGGCGGCCAGATGTGCAAACCCGAGCGTCAGAGCCTTGCGGCGCGGCGCGGCGAGGGGCGTGAGGTCCGGCGCGCGCACCAGTTCGCCGCCATAGCCATCTGCCACGATCAGCCCGACGGGCGGCGGGATCAGCGCCTGCGGGAAGTCAGGCGGCACAGCGAAGGCGAGGCCGTCGCAATAATCGCTGTAGTCGGGCCATTTTGAATCGGCCCTGAAATCGGCAAGTCCCGACTTGATCTCGATCACCCAGATCTCGTGGTTGGGCCTGAGGGCCACAAGGTCGGCGCGCCGACCGCTGGCGAATGTCATCTCTGCGATGACGGAAAAGCCTGCCTGCCGCAGCAAACGGGTCGCGCCGCGGCGCAAGCTCAGCGTGATGTCGGGTCGCGACACGATAGGTGCGTTGCTCTGCATCGCTTCAATGTTCCGCAACGGCGCGCGGAAAGCCAGAGGCAGAACAGCGAACGGGCCGACCCTCAAACCGCTGTATCGCGGCGGGCGGCTCAGTGCATTGACCGGCGGGGCGTGTCGAGGGAGTCGATCAGTTCGCGCAAGCCGCGCAGGTGCGGGTCGATCTCAAGCGCGATGGTCAGCGCCGCCTTCGCCTCGACCGGCCTGCGCTGGCGCACGCAGATCTGGGCAAAACCCGAGATTGCGCCGAAATGGCGCGGTTCAAGGCGCAATGTGCGCTCAATGTCCGCAAGACAGGCTTCGTCCTGGCGCGCGATGAAGGCCAGGATCGCCCGCTTGTTCCACGCCTCCGGCCAATCCGGATAGCGCGCGACGAGTTCATCCAGGATGGGCTTGGCAAGATCGAAGGCGCCAGCGGCCATGGCCTCGCAGGCATTCGCCATGGCGGTCGCTGCGACGCCCTCCGGATGGCTGATCCACAGCGCCCAGATCAGGTCTTCGATGTCGTCCGGATCATTGGCCGGCTCCGGCTTTCCCAGCTCCCTGAACAGGCCGTTGAGCCGCTTGGGCAGGTGGCCTGCGGGCGGACGGGACTTGGCTTCGAGCACGAGTCCGAGAACCCGGTCGATCCCGGTCGGCTCACTGAGTTCTTTCCCCTGCAGCGATGCAGCCATCATGTGTCGTCTCCGGAACACCGGTCCAAATGCAGACATTTTCCACACGAAGAGAGATGTCGCCTGAGCCACGCTCAGGACTACGTAGTTTCCATTATAAGCATTTTCCCGGGTTTTGCATCATCAAAGATGGGGATCGCAAAAGTTTCTGCGCGAGGCTCGCGCCGCACGCCTGTACAGACGCCAGCGCTCACTCAGCGCAGCGGCCATGCACCAGCATTGCAGCGCTGAGGTCTTCCAGCGAGGCGCCCACCGACTTGAACACGGTGATGTCGCTGTCGGAACGGCGCGGCGCGATCGTGCCGGCGCATAACTCGAACAGGGTGCCGAGCACGGCATTCCTGTCGTAGCTTCCGGCCTTGATCGCCACAGCCACATCGCCGCCCTCGCTCAGCGCCGCCGCGGTGTCGACCACGACCCTGCCGCGCTTCAGGGCAAGGTCATCGGCTTCCCGCATCGACATGTTGAAGGCCCCGACGAGATCGAGATGGGCGCCGGGGCTGAGCCATTCACCCTTGACCAGCGGCGCAGTGGCGAGGGTGGCGCAGGAGATGATGTCCGCTTCGCGGGCCGAGCGCTCGAGATCATGGCTGACGCGCGCCGGAAATCCCTGTGCGGCAAGCTCGGCCACCACCCGTTCCGTGCCGCCTGCGGATCGGTTCCAGACCTCAATGGCGGCGAGCGGCCGGACGCTGGCATGTGCCCTGACCAGAAAGCCCGAAAGCGCGCCTGCGCCGACCATCAGCATGCGGCTGGCGTCCGGGCGCGCCATTGCCTGGCTGGCGAGCGCGGAGGCCGCCGCTGTCCGCCACAGAGTCAGCCGTGCGCCGTCCATCGCGGCCAGCGGCGCGCCGGTCGCCCCGTCCAGCAGCACATACAGGCCATAGATGCTGGGGAGCGACCGGGCCGCATTGCCGGGGAAGACCGTGACGATCTTGGTGCCCACAAAGGCCGGGCTGGCCGCGCCGTCCGTCCAGGCGGGCATCAGCAGCAGGGTTGCATCCGCGTCCGGACGCGCGATGTGGTGGTGGTGGCGAACCGGCGCCACGATGCCGCCCCGGAAAGCAAGGCGAAGCGCATCGATCAGGCTGTCAAACGTCAGGACACGGTCGATCTCGGCGGCTGTGATGACGCGCATCGCTGTGGCGCGCGTTCAGCGAAGCTGCGGCAGGGTGGCGAGCGCCGCCTCTGGCGCCACGGCTCTCAGCGCTGCCGTCTCGCCGGCCAGGCGGGTGACCTCGCGTTTGAGCCGCCGTTCGGCCTTGCGGTGCCGTCCCTGCGACAGCCAGACCGCGAGGCCGCCGATCACGACCCCGAGAGCGAGGATGGCGAGCGCCAGCCCGAAGAGCGGCATGTCAAGAAAAGCCTGCGGCGCATCCTTCGAAAACGGATCGAACGAGACCCTGACGTTCTGCCGGTTGGCCACGGCAAACAGGAT
>JAPLOW010000252.1 GCA_026400555.1 Hyphomicrobiales bacterium | reverse complement strand
GCGAACACCGGCCCGCTGACCGGCCTTGCAAACCGCCCCGTGTTTGACGCCTCCATCGCCAAGGATGGCAAAAGGCTTGATGGCAAGCCCGAACCTTTCCTGCTCCTGATGCTGGACCTTGACGGCTTCAAGCCCATCAGCGACGCGCACGGCCATCAGGTCGGCGATGCGATGCTGCGCAAGGTCGCCGACCGTCCGGCGGCATCCGTGGGGGAGCGCGGCATCGTCGCACGCATGGGTGGCGACGAGTTCGCCGTGCTCGCGGACGGGGCTTTCGGCGAGAGCGAAGCCTTCGCCATGGCGCAGCAGCTTCGCCATGCTTTCATCCAGCCCTTTGCATACGACGCTATCAGGCCCGGATGGATGTTTCAGTCGGGATCGCAATCTACCGCGGCGATGGTGACCCCTCGCGCATGATCGAGCACGCCGACACCGCGCTGTACCACGCCAAGGCGACATCGCGCGGCGCAACGGCGTTCTTCTCCGGCGACCTCGAAAAGAAGGCAATGCACCGCGCGGAAGTCGAGCAGGGTCTGCGCGATGGCATTGAGAGGCAGGTCTTCGACATTCACTTTCAACCCATCATCGACACCGGCAATGGCAAGATCAGTGGTTTCGAGGCCCTCGCGCGCTGGAACCATCCGACCCTGGGTCCGATATCGCCCGGCGTGTTCATCCCGATCGCGGAACAGCTTGGCATCATGGGCACCCTAACGGAAGCGCTGCTGCGGAAGGCCGCGACGGAAGCCCTGAAGTGGCCGGACCACTTTATCTGTCGTTCAACCTCTCGGCTGACCAGCCGATCAAGCCGTCAGCCGGCCTGCGCATTCTGGCGATCCTCGCCGAAATCGGCCTGTCCCCGACGTACTTCGAAGCAGAAGTGACCGAAACCGCAATCATGCGCGACATCGCACTGGCCCGCGAAACCCTCAACAATCTCAGGGCGGTCGGCGTGCGCATCACCCTCGATGACTTCGGCACCGGTTATTCGAGCTTTGGTCACCTCAGCGACCTGTCGATTGACAAGCTCAAGATCGACAAGAGCTTCATCGACGACATCTGCGACGATCAGCGCGCGGCCAACATCGTCAGCGGCATCGTGATGATGTCGAGCAGCATCACCATGACTTGCACCGCCGAGGGAATCGAGAACGACGAACAACTCGAACTGGTCGCTTCAATGGGATGCGAAGCAGCGCAGGGCTATCTGATCGCCCGCCCGATGACGGGCGAAGCCGCCCTCAAGGCGCTCGGCCTTGCGCAATTGGCCACACGGGCAGCCTGACGCTCACTTCTCTACGAACGCCTTCTCGATGACATAATGGCCAGGTTCCGAGGAGGAACCCTCGCGGAAGCCGCGCGCCTTCATCAGGACAACCAGATCCTTCAGCATCGCTTCCGAACCGCAGATCATCACGCGGTCATGCTCCGGATCGAGCGGCGCCAGACCGGCCTTGGTAGCGATCGTGCCTTCCGCCAGCGCCGTCGTCACCCGTCCGGTGTTTGTGAAGGCCTCGCGCGTCACGGT
>JAPLOW010000093.1 GCA_026400555.1 Hyphomicrobiales bacterium | reverse complement strand
GCGGTCCGGCACAGTGCGAGCCGGCGACATCAGCGGAAGTTGAGACCCCGCCCGTGCCAGTGCCTGTGGCGCGGACGGTGATTAGCCGCGGCTTTGTGAGCGGTTTGGGGCAGCATTGCCAGCTTGACTGTGTGGCGCGCAGCTTCCAGCCCTATGGTGGCCAGCTATCGGCGCGAGCGCATGAGCGAGCGCCAGATGGCGATGATCGGAGCCCTGTACGGCTTCGGCATGTCCGAGGCCTCACGACGGTTTCAGGGCCAGGCTTGCCCGGACATGATGCGTTCCGCCCTTGAGGGGCGCTTGGACTACAACCGGTAGGATGACACGATGACCACCTTCCACTTCGAACTCGTCTCGCCCGAGCATGTCCTGTTTTCGGGCTCCGTCGTCAGCGTCGTCGTCCCGGCCTCCGAAGGCGACATGACGGTACTGGCGGGCCACGCCCCGACGATGTCGACCCTGAAGCCGGGCGTCGTGACAGTGACCGAGGGCAAGGGCAGCGCCCGCCGCCTGTTCGTGCGCGGCGGCTTCGTCGACATCAACAGCGCGGGGCTCAGTATCCTCGCCGAGCACGCCATTCCGCTGGAAGACCTCAAGCCCGAGATGATCGCCGCCGACATCAAGAATGCGATGGATGATGTCGCGGATGCGAAGTCCGTTGAGGCCCGCGTCGCCGCTCAGGCGAGGCTCGATGGCCTGAAGCAGCTGCAGGGTGCCGTCGTCAACTGACGACAAACCCTCCGGCATGACCCTGAAAAAGCCGCCCTTGGGCGGCTTTTGCGTATTGGACGCCGTCCGCCCTACCCACCGATGTTGAAGGCGGCGAGCGCGGCCATGTTGACGATATCCGAGTCCTTCGCGCCGAGGGGCACGATCTGGACTGGCTTGTCGAGGCCGACGATCAGCGGGCCGATCACGGTCGCCCCGCCAAGCTCCTGCAGCATCTTGGTCGAGATCGAGGCGGAGTGGAATGCCGGCATGACCAGGATGTTGGCGGGCTGGGTCAGGCGGCAGAACGGGTACTGGGCCATCAGTTCGCGATTGAGCGCAACGTCAGCGGCCATTTCGCCGTCATACTCGAAATCGACGCGCATCGTGTCGAGGATCTTCACGGCCTCGCGCACCTTGTCGGACCGCTCCCCCGCCGGATGGCCGAAGGTCGAGAAGGCCAGCAGGGCAACCCGCGGCTCGTAGCCGAGACGGCGCCCGACCCCGGCGGCCTCGATGGCAATGTCGGCCAGTTCCTGCGCGGTCGGCATCTCGGTGATGGCTGTGTCCGCCACCAGCACGTTGCGCCCGCGCGACAGGGCGATCGACAGGCCGATCAGCTTGTGGCCGGGCTTCTCGTCGATGACATGGCGGACATCCTCAAGCGCGATCGAGTAGTTGCGCGTCACGCCGGTGACCATGCCGTCCGCATCGCCCAGCGCCACCATGGCGGCGGCGAAATGGTTGCGGTCATTGTTGATCAGGCGCTGGCAGTCCCGGAACAGGTAGCCCTGCCGCTGCAGCCGCTCATAGAGGAAGTTGGCGTAGGCCGAGTTGCGCTTTGACAGGCGCGCATTGTGGATCTCGATGTCCTTGCCTTCGAGATCGACGCCAAGGAAGGTCGCCGTCTCGCCGATGCGATCCTCGCGGCCGACCAGGATGGCGCGCCCGAGCCCCTGATTGACGAAGGAGACCGCGGCCCGGATCACCTGCTCCTCCTCGCCCTCGGCGAAGACGATGCGCTTGGGGTAGCGTCGCACGCGCTCGAAGATGCGGTTGAGGGTTCCCGCGACGGGATCGCGGCGGGCCGAAAGCTGGGCGGCATAGGCCTTCATATCGACGATCGGCTTGGCCGAGACGCCTGTCTCCATCGCAGCCTTGGCGACGGCCAGCGGAATCGTGGTCATCAGGCGCGGATCGAACGGTACCGGAATGATGTATTCGCGCCCGAACTTCGGCCGTGCGCCCTGATAGGCCGCGGCCACCTCGTCGGGCACATCCTCCTGGGCGAGGGCGGCAAGGGCCTCGGCGGCGGCGATCTTCATCTCCATGTTGATCGTGCGGGCCCGCACGTCGAGCGCGCCGCGGAAGATGTAGGGGAAGCCCAGAACGTTGTTGACCTGGTTGGGATAGTCCGACCGGCCGGTCGCCATGATGGCGTCATCGCGGATGGCGGCGACCTACTCCGGTGTGATTTCCGGATCGGGGTTGGCCATGGCGAAGATGATCGGGTTCGGGGCCATCGAGGCCACCATTTCGGGCGTCACGGCGCCCTTCTGGCTGAGTCCGAAAAAGGCGTCGGCGCCCTTGAGCGCGTCGGCCAGCGAGCGGGCGTCGGTCACCACGGTGTGTGCGCTCTTCTGCTGATTCATGCCCTCGGTGCGGCCGCGCCAGATCACGCCCTTGGTGTCGCACAGCATGACATTGTTGGGCGCAAAGCCCATGGCCTTGAGAAGCTCGGTGCAGGCGATGCCGGCCGCGCCGGCGCCGTTGACCACAAGCCGCGTCGACTTGATGTCGCGGCCGGTCAGCTTGAGGGCATTGAGCAGACCCGCGGCGGCGATGATGGCCGTGCCGTGCTGGTCGTCATGGAACACCGGAATGTCCATGAGCTCGCGCAGCCGCTCCTCGATGATGAAGCACTCTGGCGCCTTGATGTCCTCGAGATTGATGCCACCGAACGAGGGGCCGAGATAACGCACGGCGTTGATGAACTGCTCCGGGTCCTCGGTGTCGACCTCAAGGTCGATGGAGTCGATGTCGGCGAAGCGTTTGAACAGCACCGACTTGCCTTCCATCACCGGCTTGGAGGCCAGCGCACCGAGATTGCCGAGGCCGAGAATGGCCGTGCCGTTGGAGATCACCGCCACGAGATTGCCGCGCGTGGTGTAGTCATAGGCCTTGGACGGATCCTGGGCGATGGCCAGCACCGGCACTGCCACACCCGGCGAGTAGGCGAGGGACAGGTCGCGCTGCGTCGCCATCGGCTTGGTCGGCACAATCTCCAGCTTCCCGGGCTTGCCCATGGAATGAAACTGCAGGGCTTCCTGATCGGTGAAGGTGGGGCGGGGGCGCTTGGCCATGGGACTGTTCCTTGGACGACCGCGTTGACGCGCTTCTTCTGGGAAGAGCCGCAACCTAGAGACAGCATGGGCGGGGCGAAAGCCCTGATTTGCGCAAAAACGGAAAAGATGCTGCTCCATGGCCCGCATGAGGCCAGGGAACGGCCCCGAGGACCGCATTTTCTGTTCAAGACACCGGCCGAAGGGATGAAAACCGTCGCCGCTTCCGCTACGGACAGCGCATGACTGATCCTTCCGCCAGCCTCGCCACGGACGCCGCCCACAAGGCCACCCCGTCCATGGCCCAGTATCTGGAGATCAAGGCGGTCAATCAGGACAGCCTGCTGTTCTACCGTATGGGCGACTTTTACGAGCTGTTCTTCGGCGACGCCGAGATCGCCGCACGGGCGCTCGGGATCGTGCTGACCAAGCGCGGCCGGCATGGTGGCGAAGACATCCCGATGTGCGGCGTGCCGGTGGTGCGCGCTGACGACTATCTCCAGCGCCTGATCGGTCTCGGCCACCGCGTGGCGGTGTGCGAGCAGCTCGAGGACCCGGCGGAAGCCCGCAAGCGTGGCTCCAAAGCCGTGGTGCGGCGCGATGTCGTCCGTCTGGTCACGCCCGGCACCGTGACCGAGGAGAACCTGCTCGATCCGTCCCGCGCCAGCCTGCTGGTGGCGGTCGCCCGGCGAAAACTGCCCGACGAGACCTGGCTCTATGGCGTCGCGGCGGTCGATATCTCAACCGGGCGCTTCACGGTGGCCGAGGCGCCGATGGCCTCCCTTGCGGTCGAGATCGCCCGGCTGGAGCCGCGCGAGATTGTTCTGCCGGATGCCTTGTACGATGACGCAGACCTGAAGCCGCTCTGGCGGGACGCCCGCGCCGCGATGACGCCGCTGGCGCGCGATGGCCTTGACCCGGCCTCCGCCGAGCGGCGCCTGAAGGAGTATTTCGGCGTCGCGACGCTCGACGCCTTCGGTTCGTTCAGCCGCTGCGAGGTCGCTGCGGCGGCCATGGCGCTCGCCTATGTGGAGCGCACCCAGCTCGGCGCCCGCGCGCCGTTGCTGCCGCCGCGTCGCGACGCCATCGACCAGGTGATGCGCATCGATGCGGCCACGCGCGCCAACCTTGAATTGACGCGGACCCTTGGCGGCGAGCGGCAGGGCAGTCTCATCCAGGTTATCGACCGCACCCGGACCCCCGGCGGCGCGCGGCTGCTGATCGAGCGTCTGTCATCGCCGCTGACCGATGTGGCGGCCATTGCCGCGCGCCATGATGCGGTCGAGCTGTTCGTCAGCGAGGCGAGCCTGCACGAACGGCTGCGCGATATCCTCGGCCGGGTGCCCGATGTCGAACGCGCGTTCGGCCGGCTGTCCCTTGACCGCGGCGGTCCGCGCGATCTTTACGCGCTGGCCAACGGGCTCCAGGCGGCTGTCGGCATCGCGCGGCAACTGGCGGATCTGACGGTCTTGCCTGACGAGATCGCCGCCGCGGGCAGCGCGCTGGCCGGCGTCGATCCGGACCTTGCCGGCGAATTGCTCGCGGCCCTGTCGGATGATTTGCCGCTAATGGCGCGGGATGGCGGCTTCATCCGCGAGGGCCACCGCGCCGAACTCGATGAGTTGCGGGAGCTCCAGACGGATTCGCGCCGCATCATCGCGGTGCTGCAGGGCCGCTATGCGAGCCAGACCGGCGTCAAGTCTCTGCGGATCAAGCACAACAACGTGCTGGGCTACTTCATCGAGGTGCCGCAGGCAGCGGGCGAAGCTTTCATGCAGGAGCCGCACCGCGCCACCTTCGTGCATCGTCAGACCATGGCCGGCGCGATGCGCTTCACCACGGTCGAACTCGGCGACCTTCAGGACCGGATCTCCTCCGCCGCCGACCGGGCGGTCCGGCTGGAGCTGTCGCTGTTTGCCGCCTTGCGGGACAAGGTCCTCGCCGCAGGCAAGGCCATTGGACATGTGGCGGCTGCGCTTGCCCTGATCGATGTCAGCACCGCGCTGGCGGCGCTGGCGGTCGATTATGGCTGGGTCCGGCCAGGGATGGACGGCACGGACGCGCTGGTGATCACGGGCGGACGCCACCCGGTGGTCGAGATGGCGCTGAAGCGTGACGGCCAGCCCTTCGTGGCCAATGACTGCGACCTCACCGGTGAGGGCGGAGGCCGCATCACCTTGCTGACCGGCCCCAACATGGCGGGCAAGTCGACCTATCTGCGGCAGACCGCGCTGATCGTCATTCTCGCCCAGATGGGCGCGTTCGTGCCAGCCGCAGCCGCCCGCATCGGCGTCGTCGACCGGCTGTTCTCCCGCGTTGGCGCCGCCGATGATCTGGCGCGCGGCCGGTCAACCTTCATGGTCGAGATGGTCGAGACGGCAGCCATCCTCAATCAGGCAGGCCCCCGTGCGTTGGTGATCCTCGACGAGATCGGCCGCGGCACCTCGACCTTCGACGGGCTCTCGATCGCGTGGTCCGCCATCGAACACCTGCATGAGGTGAACCGCTGCCGTGCGCTGTTCGCCACGCATTTCCATGAACTCACCGCGCTGGCGGACAAATGGCCACGCATCGTCAATGCGACGGTCCGCGTGACCGAGTGGAACGGCGATGTGGTCTTCCTGCATGAAGTCGTCCCCGGCGCCGCCGACCGGTCCTATGGTATCCAGGTCGCCAAGCTCGCAGGCCTCCCGCCGGCCGTGGTCGAACGCGCCCGCATCCTGCTGGCCGAACTGGAAAAGAGCGAGCGGGAGAAGCCGGTTGCCGCCATCATCGACGATCTGCCACTGTTTTCCGTCCCCGTCCGGCAGGCTCCCCCTGCCGCGCGGCAGGCGCCGGACGCGCTTCGCGTGGAACTCGCTGCCATCGAGCCCGATGAACTGACACCGAGGCAGGCTCTTGAGGCGCTCTACCGCCTGAAGCTGGCGGCGCGTGGCTGAGCGGGACGGTGGCCGGCATTCGCTGGCTGCATGGCACGCCGCAACAATCCGTGCGATCCTGCCGCCCTCATGCCGACAGGATGTCCCGTGCCGCAGCCGACCCCTCTGGATCCCGCCCTTGCCGCCCGAATCAAGGCCTCTGTGGAAGCCGGCTTTGATGAGCAGATCGCGTTCACCAGGGCGCTGATCCGCTTTCCCTCGCAGCGCGGCGCCGAGCATACGGTGCAGGATTTCCTGTTCCGCGAGATGAAGCGGCGCGGGCTCGCGATGGACCGTTTCGCCATGGACCATGACGCGATTGCGCGCCATCCCGGCGGCGGACCGATCTCGCCTGACCACTCCAACGCCCCCATCGTCGTCGGCATCCACCGGCCTCGCAACGGGACGGGCCGCTCGCTGATCCTGCAAGGGCATGTCGATGTGGTACCCACGGGTCCCACCGACATGTGGACGCATCCGCCCTATGAGCCCGCGATCGTGGGAGATTGGCTTCATGGGCGCGGAGGGGCAGACATGAAGGCCGGGCATGCCGCCAGTTTTGCCACGCTCGATGCGTTGACGCGAATCGGCCTGCAGCCGGCGGCGACGGTATACCTGCAATCGGTGGTCGAGGAGGAATCCACGGGCAATGGCGCGCTGATGACCCATCTGCGCGGCTACACCGCCGATGCGGTGCTGATCCCCGAGCCCGAGGATGAGAAACTTGTGCGTGCCAATGCCGGCGTGCTCTGGTTCCAGATCGAGGTGCGCGGCCAGCCGGTCCATGTGCGCGAGATGGGGCAGGGGGCCAACGCCATCGACGCCGCCTACCGGGTCATCGCCGATCTCAGGCGGCTTGAAGCCGAGGTCAATGCCCGGAAGGTCGGGGTGGAGCATTTCGAGAACGAGGCCCATCCGATCAACCTCAATATCGGCAAGATCGAGGGCGGCGACTGGGGCTCGTCCGTGCCATGCTGGTGCAAGGTGCAGTGCCGCTTCGCGCTCTATCCCGGCACGAGCGCGCGTGATGCCGCCCGCGAGGTCGAGGCCTGGGTCATGGCGTTCGCGCGCTCGGATCGCTACCTCGCCAACAACCCGCCGCGCGTCAGCTTCAACGGGTTCATGGCGGAAGGCTATGTGCTGGAGCCGGGCTCGGAGGCCGAGTCGGTGCTTGGACGCGCGCACGAGGCAGCCACCGGCCAGCTCCTGCAGACCTTCATGACGCCGGCCTATCTCGATGCCCGAGTTTATGCGCTCTACGACCAGGTTCCGGCACTCTGCTACGGCCCGGTCTCGAAGAACATCCACGGCTTCGACGAGGTGGTGAGTATTTCCTCGCTGAAGCGCATCACGACCGCGATGGCCCTGTTCGTGGCCGAATGGTGCGGCGTCGAGGAGCGGGTGCCGGGGTGACGGCTGACACGTCATCTGGTGCCTCTGAAGCAACCGGCATGTCTTGACCGGCGCATCATCCTGAGCCACCGCTTTGACATGAGATTCAGACCGCTGCTCAAAGTCCGTCTGGTCAGGCTGCTGATTGCGCTGCCTGGGCTGTTTGCCCCGGGTCTGGATTTGGCGGCCCAGCCCTCCGCGCCTGCCCGCGAGCGCGTGGTCATCCCGTTTCACGGCGATCCGCGCGTGCGCAGCGAGAGGCCCGAGGGGCCGATTCCGCGCAACCTGCGGGTGATCACCGATGACGAGTTCCCGCCGCTGCATTTCGCCGATCCTGACGGCCAGCCGGTCGGGTTCTCCGTCGATCTCATGCGGGCGGTCTGCGAGCGGATGAGCGTCAACTGCACCATCCAGGTCCGGCGTTTAGACACGCTGCTGCAGACGCTCGTGGAGGGGCAGGCGGACGTCGTCGCCGCCGCCATGCCGGTCACGGCGCAGATCAAGGCGCGCTTTCATGTGAGCCGGGTCTATCATCGTCTGCCGGCGCGGTTCGTTGCGCCGGCAAGCTTCGATGTGGCGCGGCTTGGAACGGGCCTCACGGGCGCCAAGGTGGCTGTCCCGCGCGAGACGGCCCATGCCGCCTTCCTCGCCGATCACTTCCCGGGGGCGGCGCGGACCGAGACGCTTGATCTCGACAGCGCGCTGCTGATGCTGGAGCGGGGCGAGGTCGACGCCGTGTTCGGCGACGGGCAGGCCGCGGCGCTCTGGCTTGGCGCGCGCGGCCGCGGCGGCTTCCGCTTCGCCGGCGGACCCTATCTCAGCGTGCCCCATTTCGGTGAGGGCATCGGCTTCGTGCTCAGGCCCGACGAGCCTTTCCTCAAGCGGTCGGTCGACTATGCGCTGCAGACGCTCTGGGACGACGGGACCTATGCCCGCCTGTTCCTGCGCTATTTTCCGGTCAGCCCTTTCTGAGGCGCTGCGGTTGACGGCTGGGCGCGGCTTCGTCACAACCGCTCGCCCTCAAGCCCGAATTGACGAGCCATGACCACGTTCGATCCCGCCCTGATTGACGCCGCACGGACCTCGGCCGCCTGGCCGTTCGAGGAGGCCCGCAAGCTGGTGGCGCGCATCGCGAAATCGGGCAAGAAGGAGGTCCTGTTCGAGACCGGCTATGGCCCATCAGGCCTGCCGCACATCGGCACGTTTGGAGAAGTCGCGCGCACCACCATGGTGCGCCGGGCCTTCGAGGTCCTGACCGACGGCAAGGTGCCGACGCGGCTGCTCGTCTTCTCCGACGACATGGACGGGATGCGCAAGATTCCCGAGAATGTGCCGGATCCGGCGTTCCTCGAACCGCACCTGCAAAAGCCGCTGACGAGCGTGCCGAATCCGTTCGAAGGTCCCCAACCGACCTTTGGCCAGCACAACAACGCCATGTTGCGGCGCTTTCTCGACACGTTCGGCTTCGAATACGCGTTCGCGAGCGCGACCGACTATTACCGTGCGGGGCGCTTCGACGCGGTGCTCCGGCGCGCGGCCGAGCGCTATGACCAGATCATGGCGGTGATGCTGCCGACGCTCGGCGCCGAGCGGCAGGCGACCTACAGTCCGTTCCTGCCGATCTCGCCGACCACGGGCCGGGTGCTGTATGTGCCGATGAAGCATGTCGATGCGGCAGCCGGGACCATCACCTTCGCCGACGAGGATGGGCGCGACACCACGCTGCCGGTGACGGGCGGCCATGTGAAGCTGCAGTGGAAGCCGGATTTCGGCATGCGCTGGGCGGCGCTCGATGTCGATTTCGAGATGTTTGGCAAGGATCACCAGACCAGTGCCGGCGTCTATGACCGCATCTGCGCCATCCTCGGCGGCACTCCGCCCGAGCATTATGTCTACGAGTTGTTCCTCGATGAGAACGGCCAGAAAATCTCCAAGTCCAAGGGCAATGGCCTGACCATCGACCAATGGCTTGGCTATGGCTCGGCCGAAAGCCTGTCGCTGTTCATGTACCAGCGCCCGCGCGAGGCCAAGAAGCTGCACTTCGATGTCATCCCGCGCGCGGTCGATGACTACCAGCAGTTCCTCGGCGGCTATGAACGGCAGGACTGGAAGAACCGGCTCGGCAACCCGGTCTGGCATATCCATGGCGGCGCGCCGCCGGCCCCGGAAGTCGTGGCGCAGGCGGGCGGCGCCGGTGAGAATGTGCCACGGACGCAGATCACCTTCGGGCTCCTGCTCAACCTGGTGGGGGTTGCCAACTCCGAGGACAAGGCCGTGCTCTGGGCCTTCCTGCAGCGCTATGCGCCCGGCGTGTCGCCTGCAACGCACCCGAAGCTCGACGGTCTGATCGGCTACGCCATCGCCTATTTCCGCGATTTCGTGAAGCCGGCCAAGGCCTACCGTGCCGCCGATGAGGTCGAGGCGGCGACCTTGTCGCGTCTGGCCGGGTCGCTCGCGAACGCGCCATCCGACGCCACGCCAGAGATGCTGCAGGATCTGGCGCTGGACATCGCCCGCACCGTACCGCGCTACCAGAACCTTGAGGCCAAGGGGGCCACGCCCGAGCGCCCCGGCGTAAAGGGCGACTGGTGGAAGGCAGTCTATCAGGTTCTGTTCGGTGAGGATCAGGGCCCGCGCTTCGGCTCTTTTGCCGCGATCTACGGGGTCGCCAACACGCGGGCGCTGATCGAAAAGGCGCTCAGTGGAGGCCTGATCGCGGAACATGAAGCGTTCATGAAGGGGCGGGTGTGAGTTTCGGCATGGGCATAGCCTGCAACGGTGGGTGGATCGGCGCGGCAGGATGCTGACCCCTCTCACCCTCATCCTCGCCGGCATTTCCGTTCTGGCCACCTCGTTCCTGTCCGGCGTCGTCGGCATGGCGGGCGGCATGATCCTGATGGGCATCCTCTTGCTGCTCATGGATGTAACCGCCGCCATGGTGCTGCATGGCGTGACGCAGACCGCCTCCAACGGCTGGCGCGCGCTGCTGTGGCGCGCGCATATCAACTGGCGCATCATCCTGGGATACGCGGTTGGCTCGTTTGCGATGTTCCTGCTGATGAAGGCGATGGCCCATGTGCCGGACAAGTCGCTGGTCTACATCGCCATGGGCCTCACGCCCTTCCTGGTCGAGTTGGTTCCGGCAGGCTGGCGGCCGGATGTGATGCGGCGTGGCGGCTCGGTGCTCTGCGGCGCGGTCGTGATGCTGGTGCAACTCATGGCCGGGGTCGCCGGCAACGTGCTGGACATCTTCTTCCAGAAATCCAACCTCGACCGCAAGACCATCGTCGCCACCAAGGCGGCCTCGCAGACCATGGCCCATGTCCAGCGCGTCGCCTTTTTCGGATCCCTGTCGGATGCGGGCGACATCTTCCCGCTCTGGATCTACGGGGGCTCGATCGCGCTTGCCATGACGGGCGCTTCGCTTGCGGCGCTCGTGCTGGCGCGCATCAGCGAGGCCAGCTTCAGGAGCTGGAGCCGGACCATCATCCTGGCCGTTAGCGCGGTGTATCTTGCCAAGGGCGTCTGGCTGCTGCTGCAGCCCTGATCACTGGCTGGCCCAGATCACGCGGGCGATGAACGAGACCTCCGAGAGCCGCAGCACCCGGTCAGGGTGATCCGGATTGAGCGAAGCGAGTTCGACCGTCTTCAGCGTCTTGCGCTTGAGTTCCTTTGCCATCACCTCGCCGTCGATCGTCCGCACCACGACCCGGTCGCCGCGGCGCACCGGCGCAGCGGGCGACACGATGATCGTGTCGCCCTCGCGGTATAGCGGCATCATCGATTCGCCATTGATCTCGAGCGCATAGACCCGCTCATCGGCGATATCCGGAAAGGCCACCTCGTCCCAGCCGTCCCCCTGCGGCAGCCCGCTGTCGTCAAAGAAGCCGCCATGTCCCGCCTGGGCGAAGCCGATCAGCGGAATCGTGCGCTGGCGCATTGCGCTGCGCCCGCTATTGGCCACGAGCGAGATGAACTCGTCGAGGCTGGCGCCTGTAGCCATCAGGATCTTGGCCAGCGATTCGGTTGAGGGCCAGCGCTCGCGGCCATCGGCCCCGATGCGCTTGGAGCGGTTGAAGGTGGTCGCGTCGAGCCCGGCCCGCTTGGCCAGCCCCGATGGCGTCATCTGATAACGTTCGGCGAGCGCGTCGATCGCGCCCCAGATCTGGTCGTGGGAGAGCATGCTCCAGCCTCCGGGTGGGAGTGGGTCCACCTTTCTCTAGCATAGGAATTTAGCCCTTGGAACAGACATCATGCCTAGAGGCCCGCTATGGCAAACAGGTCTTGAATGGCGCCCGCCTGCGGTCTATGCCCAAGCCGCCGCCGGCAGTGGGCGCCAGGCTTTGCAAGGCACAGGAATGTCATCAGCTTCGACAGCGCTGATCTACAAGCTTCATCCTGCGGCCGACTGGGCGCTCGCCGAGCGGGCGGGGGTTTTCACCGGCGCTCCGGTCGATCTGGCCGATGGCTTCATCCACTTTTCCACAGCCGCGCAGGTGGTGGAGACGGCGGCCAGGCACTTTGCCGCTGCGACAGATCTGCTGCTGATCGCGGTCGACACGGCCGGGCTCGGTCCTGCGCTGCGCTGGGAGGCCTCGCGCGGCGGTGCACTGTTTCCCCACCTCTATGGTCCCTTGCCGCTTGGTGCCGTGCGCTGGACCGAACCCCTGCCGCTGACGTCGGGCGGGCGACATGTCTTTCCGCGGGACATGGCCTGATGGCAGGCCTGTTCGATCTTGCCCGGCCGCTGATCCACGCGCTCGATCCGGAAAGTGCGCACAGGCTCGCCGTGGCCGCGCTGGCCCTTGCGCCCGCCCGCAGACCGTCGCCGGATGATCCACGCCTGGCCGTACAGGCTTTTGGCCTGAACTTTCCCAATCCCGTCGGGTTGGCGGCCGGTTTTGACAAGCATGCCGAAGCCATCGATGGCGTGCTGGGCCTCGGCGTCGGATTCACCGAGATTGGCGGCGTCACCCCGCTGCCCCAGCCGGGCAATGAGCGTCCGCGCGTCTTCCGGCTCGCCGAAGATGCGGCCGTGATCAACCGCTACGGCCTGAACAGCGTCGGCGTCGAGGCCGTAGCGGCCCGGCTCCGTGCCCGGCGCGGGCGTCAGGGGATTGTCGGCGTCAATCTGGGAGCCAACAAGGCTTCGACAGACCGGTCCGGCGACTATGCCATTCTCGCACGCGCCCTCGCGCCGCTATGCGATTTCCTGACGATCAATGTCTCGTCGCCGAACACGCCTGGCCTGCGCGACCTGCAGGGCGAGGCTGCGCTCGACGATCTCATCGCGCGGACGCTGGCGGCCCGCGACGAGGCGTGCGCCGGCACGCGCCGGACCCCGGTGCTCCTCAAGATCGCGCCCGATCTGCTCGAAGCGGACCTTGACGGGATCGTCGCGGTCGCGCTCGGGCGCATGATCGACGGGTTGATTGTTTCCAACACCACCATCGACCGGCCTGCCAGTCTGAGAAGCCCGCACAGGGCCGAGACGGGCGGGCTGTCTGGCCGTCCTGTCTTCGTCCGTTCAACTCGTGTCCTGGCCCAGACGGCGCAACGCATTGAACGCCGCCTGCCGCTCATCGGCGTCGGCGGTGTCGAGGATTGGCAGGGCGCGCTGGCCAAGATCGAGGCAGGCGCCAGCCTGGTGCAACTCTATACGGCGTTGGTGTACAAGGGCCCGGGATTGTTCACTGCGATCAAGCAGGGCCTCGTCACGCATCTCGACCGGGCCGGCCTCCCCGACATCAGCGCCTGCATCGGGCGGCGGATGGATGACCATGCAACCGGCAGGGGGCTCACTTCCTGCCCAGCAGCCTGAGAATCAGCCAGATCGGCACGACGACCAGCGCGCCGGCCACGACCCACTGCGCCACCTGCCAGATCGCGTCCGTGCCCAGATTGAGGATCGAACGCACGAAGGTGCCGATGGCGTCGAACAGCCCTTTCGGCGTCAATCCGAGAAACGCCATGATCGCACCGACGATCAGCGACAGGAAGATCAGCTTGACGAGCACGCTGAGCGGCGAGCCGCCCAGGACGCGTTCAAGTTTGGGATCCGACATTTGGCACAACCTTTCGCCGGCCTGCCTCCGTCCGGCGCCGGTCAGGCCGCCGTGGAGCTCTGGGATGATGGCTCTGAAGGGCTCCAGCCCGTCGCGGCGATCTTGGACGCAAGGATCACGGCCTGTGTGCGGCTGTCAACGCCGAGCTTCTGCAGGATGGCCGAGACATGGGCCTTCACTGTGGCTTCGGAAACGCCGAGTTCGTAGGCGATCTGCTTGTTCAGCAGGCCCTCCGACAGCATCATCAGCACCCGCACCTGTTGCGGGGTCAGCGACATCAGCCGCTTGATGGTCCCTGCTGTTTCGCTGTCCTGTCCGGTGGACAGGTCGATCCCGGCGGGGACCCAGATCTGTCCATCCAGAACCGACTGCACCGCCACCGCCATCTGCCCGGCGTCGAGCGTCTTCGGCATGAAGCCCAGCGCGCCGAATTCGATGCAGCGCTTGACCACACCCGGATCATCATTGGCCGACACCACCATCACCGGCACCTGCGGGTAGTCCGCCCGCAGGAACAGCAGGCCGGAAAAGCCCTGCACGCCGGGCATGCTCAGATCGAGCAGGATCAGGTCAGCCTCCAGTCCCCCTGACAGCAGGCCGGTGACCTCATCAAAGGATCCAGCCTCGGAGAGGAGCGCGCCCGGGAGCGCGGACACCAGCGCCTGCCGCAGCGCGCCCCTGAACAGAGGATGATCATCCGCAATCAAGATCGCTGATGCGTGCTCGCCCGACATCTGCTGTTCCCTCCATTGGATGGGCCGTTGTTTTTTGTTGATGATCGCAAGTTTGCACACGTCGCGCCGGTCATGGCAAGTCTGCCAAGCGCCGGCCTTAATTGACGTGCTTCAGATGTTGATGCGCTGCACATAAATACATGAAAATATTGTTTAATTTCATGCAAATGAGTCTTTAGTAGGACTATCCGGAAAATACCTTACGCCCTAATTTGGCCATATCGGTTAAGCCGGGTTTACCATGCCCGGTGCACCGACTGTCGCAGCAAGCAGTGACGGGGCATCCGGACCCCGCATGTGGCTGCATCGGGAGAAACGCAAGATGAGCGAACCAAACAAGGTTCAGGCGCACTGGGCAGAGACCCAGCGTCTGACCTACATCATGATAGGCATCTGGGCCTTCTTTTCCTTCTTCATCCACATGTTCGCCCCTGCCCTGAACAACATCAAGATCCTCGGCTTTCCGCTCGGGTTCTACATGGCAGCGCAGGGCTCATTGATCGTGTTCGTGGCGCAATTGTTCTGGTTCTCGGGAGCACAGGACAAGGTCGACCGCAAATACGGCATGGCCGAAGACGATTGAGGAGAACCCGACCATGGCAACCGAAGCAAAAGCTGATTTCACCTCAAATCTGGGCCGGATCTACACCATCTACACGGGTGGGTTCATCGCCTTCGTGATCTTCATCGCGATCCTGGAACGCATGGGCGTTCCGAACAATATTCTCGGCTACCTGTTCGTGGCCTTCACGATCGGTGTCTATGCCGCCATCGGCATCCTCTCCCGCACCATGCAGGTCGACGAGTACTACGTCGCAGGCCGCAAGGTACCATCCTTCTACAACGGCATGGCGACCGCTGCCGACTGGATGAGTGCCGCCTCGTTCATCGGCATGGCCGGCACACTCTACCT
>JAPLOW010000186.1 GCA_026400555.1 Hyphomicrobiales bacterium | reverse complement strand
TCTTACTTGCCTTTGATGCGCTTGAAGGCGCGGGTCTGTTCGGTCAGCGCCACCTCGGTCGGCAGGCGCTCCATCGAGGCGGCGCCATAAAAGCCGTGGCAGTTTCTGGTGTTCTTGAGAATGAAATCGGCATCCTCCGGCATCGCCACCGGGCCGCCATGGACCAGCACGATGGCCTTTGGATTGACGCGCAGCGCGGCTTCGGCCCATTCGTCGACCAGCGCGGGGCAATCCTTGAGCTTGAGTGCCGTCGAGGCCCCGATGCTGCCGCCGGTGGTGAGGCCGAGATGGCAGACGATGATGTCGGCGCCGCCTTTCGCCATCGCTGCGGCGTTGTCGGCGTTGAACACGTAAGGCGTGGTCAGCATGTCCTTGGCGTGCGCTCTAGCGATCATGTCGATCTCCAGCGCATAGGACATGCCCGTCTCTTCGAGATTGGCGCGGAAGACGCCGTCGATCAGGCCCACTGTCGGGAAGTTCTGCACCCCGGAAAAGCCGATGCGCTTCAACTCGTCGAGGAAGACATCCATGTTGCGGAACGGATCGGTGCCATTGACCCCAGCCAGCACCGGCGTGTGCCTGACGACTGGCAGCACCTCGCGGGCCATGTCGACGACAATCTGGTTGGCGTCGCCATAGGCGAGCAGCCCCGCCAGAGAGCCGCGCCCGGCCATGCGGTAGCGCCCGGAATTGTAGATCACGATCAGGTCGATGCCGCCGGCTTCCTCGCACTTGGCCGAAAGCCCCGTGCCCGCACCGCCGCCGATGATGGGCACGCCTTTGGCCATCATGTCGCGAAAGCGGGCGAGGATTGTGTGGCGCGGAATCATAGGCTGGCTTCTTTGCGGCGGTTGGGACGGCTTGTGCCGTGGAGGGTGTTGAAGCAGGCGACAAGGGCCGCGGCGAACTCGGGGGCGTTGATGTGGTGCGGCAGCCGGATGATCTGGCGCGTGGCGGTCTGGCGCACGGTCTGCTCAATGGCCGTGAACAGGGCCGCGCGGGCGCTGAGATCGTGGAAGGGCCTGCCCGGCGCATCAAGCGCGGAGACGCCGCCCTCGGGCAGGAAGAAGCGCACCTGGCCTTCCATCTGGTTGAGCCGCTGGCCGATCCACTGGGCCATGCGGGCGCACTCGTCCGGCGTCGTGCGCATCAGCGTCACCTGCGGATTGTGCGGATAGAAAAGGCGGCCCCTGTAGCGCTCGGGGACGGTCTCGGGCGCGCCGAAGTTGACCATATCGAGCGCGCCGACCGAGCCAATGTAGGGCACGCGCGTGCGGATGACCGCGCCGAAACGGTCCTCGGTAGAGGGGAAGACCCCGCCCATCATCATGTCGCAGATTTCGGTTGTGCTGATGTCGATGACGCCGACAAGCTTGCCGGCATCGATGAGCTTCTCCATCGCCTGCCCGCCAATCCCCGTGGCGTGGAAGACGAGGCAGTCATACGCCGCCTGCAAGGGCTTCACGACCTGCTGCACGCACGGCGTCGTCACGCCGAACATGGTCAGGCCGATGGCTGGTTTGCCGATGCGCGTGGCACGCCGCGCCTTGCGCGCCGCAACCATGCCGATCATGGCCTGCGCCGCGTTGCCGAGCACGTCCTCGGTGATCGCGTTGAGGCCCTGCACATCGGCCACTGAAGGCATCAGCATGATGTCAGAAGCGCCGACATACTTGCTGACCTCGCCCGAGGCGACGGTGGAGACAATCAGCTTGGGCACACCGACGGGCAGCGCGCGCATGGCCGGCGCAACCATCGCGGTGCCCCCGGAGCCGCCGGCGGACAGCACGCCCGCGATCCCCGTCTGCCGCATGATCCAGCGCTCGAAGGCCTCGGTCATGCCCGCCACCGACTGTCCCCGGTCGCCGGTGAACACGCCGGATGCGCCGCGCGGATGGAAAGCCGCGATCTGGTGGGCCGGAATCTCCGCGCCGGAATGGCCGCCGGAGGTCGACAGGTCGACCATCCGCACGGGCAGGCCTGCCGCGCGGACGAGATCGCGCATGAAGCGCAGTTCCTCGCCCTTGGTGTCCATCGTCCCGGCCACCAGCACCACGCTCTCGCCCGGTGCGGCGAGCGGCCTGATCTCGGGGCTCGCGGCGGCGGTGGCAAGCGGGCGGGTGGTGATGACCTTGGCGAGCTGTTCCAGACGCGCCACTGGCACTGGCTGGGACCAGCGCGTCGGGGCGTCGGGGTTCGAGTTGTAGATCTTGAGCGCCTGCTGTCCGGCGGGCTCAGCCTGCGCGGCAGCGCCGGGGGCTGCGGATGGCGCGGATCCGGCATCCTCATGGCCGTGACGGCCGACGCCGAGCAGGCGCTGCTGCAGTTCGCGATCTGCCGCCAGTTCCCTTGCGGGCGAGATGCGGTTGACGCGGCCATTGACCATGATGGCGACGCTGTCGGCGATCATGCAGGCCACCCCGATGTTCTGCTCGATGACCAGAACCTCCATGTCGCCTTCTTCGGCGAGGCGGACCAGCATCTCCTCGACCTGGGCGACGATGACCGGCGCAAGCCCCTCGGTCGGCTCGTCCATCACCAGCAGTTTCGGGTTCGCGAGCAGGGCGCGCGAAATCGCCAGCATCTGCTGTTCGCCGCCCGACAGCTGCCCGCCGCCGTTGGACTTGCGCTCGGCGAGACGCGGAAATGTCGCGTAGACGCGGTCGATCGTCCAGGCGCCCTTGCGGCGGCCTGCGATCATCCGCAGGTGTTCGTCCACGGTTAGCGAGCGCCAGAGGCGGCGGCCCTGCGGCACATACCCGATGCCAAGCTGTGCGATATCGGCCGGGGACAGGCCGACGAGCGACTGGCCACCGAAGCTGATGGTTCCGGACGAGACCGGCACCAGCCCCATGATGGCCTTGCACAGGGTGGTCTTGCCCATGCCGTTGCGGCCGACGACCGAGAGCACGCCGTGGTCGAGCCTGAGGTCGACGCCCTGCAGCGCGTGCGAGGCGCCATAGTAGACGTTGAGGCC
>JAPLOW010000071.1:65074-67133 GCA_026400555.1 Hyphomicrobiales bacterium | reverse complement strand
CACCTTCTTTCGCGGCACGCCGCTGCTCTGCCAGCTCTTTCTGGTCTATTACGGCCTCGGCCAGCTCAGGCCCTTCTGGCAGGATATCGGGCTGTGGTGGTTCTTCCGCGAGCCCTACTGGTGCGCGCTGTTCACCTTCACCATCAACACCGCCGCCTACCAGTGCGAGGTCTTCCGCGGCGCGATCCAGTCCATCGGCAAGGGCCAGTTCGAGGGCGCGCAGGCGCTGGGCCTGCACCGCATCGCCACCTTGCGCCATGTCATCCTGCCGCAGGCGATGATCGTGGCGCTGCGCCCGCTCGGCAATGAGCTGATCGTGATGATCAAGTCATCCTCGGTCGCCTCGCTGGTGACGCTGTTCGACCTGATGGGCTCGACGCGCCTCGCGTTCTCACGCTCCTTCGATCTCAGCATCTATCTCTACGCCGCGCTGATCTACCTCGCCATGGTCGAGATCATCCGCCGGTTGTGGGATGTGATGGAGCGGCGGCTGACGCGGCATGTGGGGGTGTGGTAGAGGGGCAGGGCTTTTGTACCGACTTATGCAACGCGGAACGCGTTGAAATCGCTGAGGTCAGGGTTTGTTGCGCAATTCTTGCAGACCGTGCGGAAACTCGTCGTTTGATTGCTTCCCAGCGGCTTGTGTTTGGATTTCTGCCATTGCCGGTGGTTTTGGATGACGGCCCGCCGATTTCCGCCTTGTGAAGCTCACAGAGGGCTTATGAGGGCGAAACGGACGGCGATAAGTGCGATCACGCCGCCCCTCATGCTCTGACAGCGGCGATCAGCGCAGAAGCACCGAGGATTGTGAGCGCACGGCGCAGATTATAGGCGAGTGCGGTCAGGCTGAACTCACCGCGCGTTGGGCAGCCGGCGCATCGGGAAAGCGCCCTGGTTCATCCATTGCTTGATCGAGCCGAAGGGATGCTCGACCGACTGGCGACGCAGATCGAGAAGCTCCGGCCGCGCCTTCAGCCGTTCGGCGATGCGCTCCAGCACCTCCTCACCCTCGATGCGCGAGACCTTGCGCAAGCGCGTCGTGCAGCGCGGCTGCAGAGGACAGACGGAGCAGGCATGCCGGTTGGAGTAGTCGACCTTCTTCAGATCGCGCAGCTTGCTTTCGGTGCGTGTCGCCAGCACCTGTCCGCCCGGGCAGACATAGGCGTCCTGATCGGCGAGGTAGCGGAACTCGTCCTTGCGGAAGAAGCCTTCGTGCACCGCCGGTCCGCGCTGCGGCTTGGGCACCTGCGGCACGATGCCGGCTGCTTCGCAGACGACAATGGCTTCGGTTTTGAAGTACCCGCGGTCGCCCACCGCGTCGATCGTACTGACGCCCAGCATCTCGCAGGCGGCCTTGGCCGTCTCGGTCAGAAGCCCCATGTCGACAGGCGCGTTGCTCACCTCCTGCTCGGCGATGAGCTTGTGCTTCACATCGACGGCGATCTGGACGTTGCAGGCCACCTGGACGCGGCCGTTGCCCATCATCGCCCGGCAGTCCAGGTCGGTGAGCGATACTTGGTCCTCGCCCGAGCGCTTGAGATCGTCGAGGATGGCGAGATAACGCCCGCGCTTCTCGCGCGGTGCCGTGATCTTCGGGGCGAGATTGTCCGTGCGCGAGCCGCCGCCTTTGCCGCCCCGATCGGCATCGCTCTCGTCCAGTCGCCTGAGGTAGTCGTCGAGCCTGGCGTCGGCCTGCTGGATGAAGCTCTCCAGCGAACGTTGCGTATGGTTCCGGTCCTTGTTGTTGACTGCCTTGATGCGGGTGCCGTCGATCGCCAGCAGCTCCCGGCCGAACAGGTCGAGGTCGCGGCAGGCAAGGACGAAGGAGCGAAAGACCTTCCGAAAGGCCTTGGCGTTATCGCGGCGAAAGTCGGCGATGGTCTTGAAGTCCGGCCGCAGGCGGCGCAGCAGCCACATCACCTCAATGTTGCAGTTGGCTTCCGCCTCTAACCGGCGGCTCGACCGCACGCAATTGAGGTAGCCGTAGATGTAAAGCTTCAGCAGATCGCCCGGCGCGTGGCCCGGCCACCCCGTCGCCTTGGCCGCAGCGCGTACGAAA
>JAPLOW010000071.1:0-65044 GCA_026400555.1 Hyphomicrobiales bacterium | reverse complement strand
GCGGCAAGAGCAAGCCCGTCAACGAAGGCATCGATGAGGCGCACGGGGTTGTCGGACCCGCCATAATCCTCCATCACATCGGGCAGAAGAAGCTGTTGATCGCGGTCGTCGCCAGCAATGTGTCCGACGCGGCAAGCCTATCACATCGGCCCGATCCATGGAATCCCTCACTACTTTCCACATGGTCTGCTTGAGTTTTGGAACGTGGCCTGGAGCAGTCCTGCTCCATCCGCACATGAACCCACATAGAAAGGGGCAGCTCGCGCCGCCCCTTTCCGATCTCGCAGGCATTGTCGGAACGCGGATCCGATCAGACGCCGAGCCTCTTTGCAGAGAGGACCCAGCCCTTTTGAGACCGCGAATGATGACAATGAGACACTGGATCACCTCCTTTCTGAATGAAGCCGGCGACATTGCCGACAGGGACAAGCTGCAACGAGTCGGGTTAACAGCCAATGACAATTTGCTGATCGCGGCTGGCCTAACCCAACATGTTGCGCTACGTCGACGCTCGGCTGCCTGCTGCTATGGTTACGGAGAGATGAATCCATGAAAGTCGCATTCCTGGGGCTCGGTGTGATGGGCTATCCGATGGCGGGTCACCTCAAGAACAAGGGCGGCCACGAGGTCACCGTCTACAACCGCACGTTTGCGAAAGCAGAAGCGTGGACTGTAGAACACGGCGGCAAGGCCGCGCGGACGCCTGCCGAGGCGGCCAGGGGGCAGGACATCGTCTTCGCCTGCGTCGGGAATGATGACGATTTGCGCGCGGTGACCATTGGCAAGGATGGCGCTTTCGCGGCCATCGGCAAGGGCGCGGTCTTCGTCGACCACACCACAGCCTCCGCCGATGTGGCGCGCGAACTCTACGCAGCGGCCAAAACACACGGCTTTGATTTCGTCGACGCGCCGGTTTCGGGCGGGCAGGCCGGTGCGCAGAACGGCGTGCTGACCGTGATGTGCGGCGGAGATGCCGCCCCCTACGCCAGGGCCGAGCCGGTGATCGCGAGCTTCGCGCGCATGTGCAAGCTGCTCGGCCCGTCGGGCGCCGGCCAGCTCACCAAGATGATCAACCAGATCTGCATTGCCGGGCTGGTGCAGGGGCTCTCGGAAGGGCTGCATTTCGGCCAGAAGGCCGGTCTCGACATTGAGGCCGTGGTCGAGGTCATCTCCAAGGGCGCGGCAGGCTCCTGGCAGATGGAAAACCGCCACAAGACCATGAACAAGGGCCAGTACGAGTTCGGCTTCGCCGTTGACTGGATGCGGAAAGACCTTGGCATCGTGCTGGCTGAGGCCCGCCGCAATGGCGCCAACCTGCCCGTCACCGCGCTGGTCGACCAGTTCTACGCCGAAGTGCAGGGCATGGGCGGTGCGCGCTGGGACACCTCGAGCCTGATGGCGCGGCTGAACCGGTAAGGGGCGGTCAGAGGGTTATAACACCGATGCCTGGGAGCTCGTGCCCGCGCTTGCTTCCTGTCGAGTGTTGCCAGGTTGAGCTTGAGCCTGAGCGCCACAGACAAATGAAGCGCGTCGGGCGCTCTCAGCCCAAGTCCGGGATCGTCGCACATGCGTGCAGCCTCCTCGAAGTCGGTGCGCTCAATGTCTGCGACGATAAAGACGACATCCTGCATGTCGTCGAACAACCGATGGCTTGACAGCCTCGCGCGGGCTTCAATCTCGCCAATGCGTTGTTTTGCGGCGAGCGCCGCCGACAATTCAGGTTCAAGCCAGGCCGAAACACAAAGTTCGCCAGCGTGTGCTGCAATCCATTCGGCAATGGTGTGCGAGCGGGGCTCGAGCGTCAACACTGTCACGACAACGGACGTGTCGCGTAGCTGCATCAGTCCTCTGCGTCGCGCATGGTGCGGACAACGTCTGCACCCGTGGTCTTGCCCATCGGCATTGAGTCGAGATGACGGTGCAGCCGGTCAAAATCAAACGTGCGTGCGGGCCGGTGCCAGCTTGCATCGCCGTCGAGCGGCTCGATGCGCGCCACAGGCCTGCCCCGACGCGTGATGATGGTCGACCGACCTTCTTCGGCAGCGCGAACAAGATCGCTCAGCATTGCTTTGGCTTCTGCAATGCTCACATCCGACATGGGTCGCTCCTGACCATCTCGGAAAAGTCGAGGCGTGGCCTCACCGCCCCTTGAACACCGGCGGCCGCTTTGTGGCGAAGGCCATGATCGCCTCCTGGAAATCATCGCTCTTGCCGGCGACATTCTGCAGGTCGGCTTCAAGCTGGAGCTGCGCCCCGAAGTCGTTGTCGAGCGATTTGGCGAGGGCCTGCTTGATCAGCCTGTAGGCGCCGGCCGGGCCCTGCGCGAAGGGGGCGACGAAGGCGGCAATGTCAGTGGCAAAGCTGGCATCGTCGAAGACCTTGTAGATCAGGCCCATGCGCTGCCCGTCTTCTGCGGCGATGCGATCGCCGGTCAGCGCCAACGCCAGCGCCAGTTTGGAGCCGACAATCCGTGGCAGGAGCCAGGTGCCTCCGGCATCGGGGATCAGCGCAATCTTGGCGAAGGCCTGCTGGAAGTACGAGGATCTGGCCGCGACGACGAGATCGCACGCCAGCACCAGATTGGCGGCGGCGCCCACGGCCGGGCCGTTGATGGCCGCCACCGTGATCTTGGGATAGCCCATCAGCCTCAGCGCCAGCGGGTTGTAGTCGCGCTCCAGCGGCGGGCCGAGGTTGATCCGCCCGTCATCGCCCATCGGCAGCCGCTCGGTCAGGTCCTGCCCGGACGAAAAGGCGCGGCCCTGTCCGGTGAACACCACGACGCGCACGTCCGGGTCCTGCTCAGCGGCGTCGAGGCCATTGCGAATCGCCTCGAACATCCCCGCCGAGAAGGCATTGAGCTTCTCTGGGCGGTTCAGCGTGATCGTCGCGACGCCCTGGGCGGCGGCGTAAAGGGCAGGGGAGGCGGAGGTGCTCATGGCTGGGTCCAATCGTTCATGTGTGAACTATGCCTTAGCCGGGAGCGCTTTCCAAGGCCCATCCGCATTGTCCGTCAGGTAGGCGGCGGGCCGTCCTTGCTGCGCCGCTTTCGCCCCTCGGCAAGGGCATGGACGGCACCGCGCAGGGTCCGGCAATCCTGCTCGCTCATCGACAGCCGGTGCAGGATGTCGCGCAGGTTGCGGGCCATGATCTCGCGCTTCTCCGGCGGAAAGAAGCCGCCTTGCTCAAGTTCGTCCTCCAGATAGCCGAACAGCGACAGCACCATCTCGCGCGGCGCGGGCGGCTGGACCTCCGGCGCGAAGGGCTTGGTGTCGCCGCGCGCGGCCCGGAACCATTCATAGCCCATCAGCAGCACGGCCTGGGCGAGGTTGAGCGAGGCGAACTGCGGATTGACCGGGAAGGTGACGATTGCGTCGGCCAGCGAGATCTCGTCATTTTCGAGCCCGGTGCGTTCGCGCCCGAACAGGATGCCGACGCCCTGTCCCGCCCCGATGCGCGCGGCGACATCGGGCATCATCTCGGCGGGCGTGAAGATGCGTTTCATCTGCCCGCGATTGCGCGCCGTTGTGGCAAAGACATGATTGAGGTCGGCGATGGCCGCGGGAACATCCGGATAGAGCCTGGCGCTCTGCAGGATGTGGACAGCGCCTGACGCTGCCGCATGGGCTCCCTTCGGCAGCCCTCCGCCGGTCGGCCAGCCATCGCGTGGCTTCACCAGCCTGAGTTCGGACAGGCCGAAATTGGCCATGGCGCGCGCCGCCATGCCGATGTTCTCCGCCATCTGCGGCTCGACGAGAATGATGGCCGGCGCCGGGCCGTCCATGCTCGGCAAGGTCTGGTTGCTGCCTGCGCCTGTCATGCTGCGCCCATAGCGCACCGGGGCCGCGAAGGCGAGGTCTTCGGTACAGGCGTAACGGAACATTGACAGGCTTCGGCGATGCTGACGGCCGATCTGCGCTGAGCCGCGAATGACCAACCCGGAGCCGCCGGCCCATGACATCGCCAGACGCCCTGCAGGCTGACCGCCGCACGATGCCCCCGCTCGACGGGCGGGCGCTGGCCCTTGTGGCCGTCTGCGCCTGCCTTGCGGCACTGTGGCAGTTTCCGTCTCCTTATGACGGCAATGGCGACACGGCCTGGCTGCTGATCGTCGCGGGCCGGATGCTGGATGGCGCACGGCTCTATGTCGACGTCATCGAGACCAATCCGCCGATGTCGATCCTGCTCTATGTTCCCGGTGTCTGGCTGTCCCGGCAGTTCGGCGGCGCTCCTGAACTGTGGATGTACGCACAGGTCAGCGCTATGGCGGCACTGTCGATCTGGGCCGTTACCGGTCTGTGGCGCCATGCTGGTTTGGAGGCGTCCCGCGATCGCCTGATGTTCGGCCTGCTGGTGGGCTTCGTGCTGCTGATCATGCCGACGCGCTGCTTCGGCCAGCGCGAGCATGTCGCGCTGATCGCGCTCCTGCCCTATGCCGTGCTGACCGCGTCCCGCTGGCATGGCGCTTTCAGCCCGCCCTTGTGGCTCGCCCTGGCGGTCGGTGCCGGCGCCGGTCTCGGGCTCGCCATCAAGCCGCACTTCGCCCTGATCCCCGGGCTGATCCATCTGGCGATGTCGATCCGCGCGGCGGGCTTCCACGATCGTTGGCTTGACAGCTTGGCCGGCGATCTGAGGGCCGGCCGCCTGATCCCGCCCGAAAGCCTCGTCGCAGGCATCCTGCTTCCGCGCCTCACTCTGGCCTATCTGCCACACAAGCTGACCGTCACCGAATTCCTGGCAACTCCGGCGACGCTGATCGTGGCGCTGGCCGGTGCTTTCATCTTGTTCGCCCGCTTCGGCCGGATGTCCGCTCTGGCACTGGCCTTGCTGGCAGCGAGCCTTGGCGGCTTTGCCGCCTATGCCATCCAGTTCAAGGGCTGGCCCTATCACCAGATTCCGGCCTTCGGCTTCATGGTCATCGCCTTCGGCGCGCTGGCCTTGACCAACGCCGGGGAAGCCAGCCGCGCGACCGTGCTGCGCCAGCGGTTCGCCTGCGTCGGCATGATGGCGTTGTTCGGCGGTTGGGTTCCCGGCCTGCTCGCGGCGCACGAGACGCCGCGGGCGCTGGAGGCGGAAATCCGCGCCCGGACCAGCAGCCCGACGCTCCTGATCGCAAGCTCGAACCTTGGCATCAACTTCCCGCTGGTGCGCCGCGTGGGCGGCACTTGGGCCGGGCGTTCGGCTTCGCTGTGGATGAGCGAGGGCGCTTCGGCGCTGCTCACTGTGGAGACAAGGCCGGACCGCCGTGCAAGGCTCGTCCAACTGTTCGATCTCGACCGCAAGCTGTTCGTCGAGGATGCGTTGCGTGCCCGTCCGGACGTCATCGCCCTGTCAGCCTTCGACGCACCGACCGACCTGTTGCCCTGGGCGAAGGCCGATCCGCGCATGGCCGACCTTCTGACTGGGTATCGTCAGACGGCGCATGTCGACGGCATGCGCGTCCTCGTGCGCGCGGATCTGCTGACGGGCGCGGGCAACGCCGTCGCCACGGCGAACCTAACCGGGCGCTGAGGTGAGCCTTGCCGCCGGATCGCTATCGGTGTTCTCCCGCCGCGTGGATTCGCGCATCTTCGGCCTTGCGCTGACCGCGCTCGCCTGCCTCGCCTTCGCCATCTGGCGCTTTCCATCCCCAATCTATGGCAATGGCGACACGGCCTGGCTGATCATCGTCGCCGGGCGGGTTCTCGACGGCGCGAAGCTCTACGCCGATGTGTTTGAGACCAACCCGCCCATGTCGGTAATGCTCTACATTCCGGCGGTCGCCGCCGCCCGCCTGTTGGGAGGCGCGGCCGAGTGGTGGCTTCTGGCGCAATGTCTTGCCATGGCGGCTGTGACGCTGGCGCTGTTTGCCCGCCTTCTGCCAGTCTGCGGAATCGACCGGCTTTCCGACCAGATGCTGCTGCTCGGCGTCGCCGCCTTTGCACTGGTGCTGCTGCCCTCGCGATCTTTCGCGCAGCGCGAGCATGTCGCGGCGATCTGCCTGCTTCCGGCGCTGGCGCTGTTGGCGGCGCGAGATCGCGCTGAACGGAAGCCGGCGCTGCTGGTGCAGCTCGCGGCTGGGCTGCTCTCAGGCCTTGCTCTGTGCATCAAGGCGCATTTCGCGCTCTGCCTCGTCCTGCCGCATCTGGCGCTGCTCGCGCGCGACCTGCGGGACCAAGGCGCTGCCGCAGCCTTGGTGCGCCGGTTCGCGCAGGTCGTGAATGGCGAGCACCTCACGACGGGTCTCGTCGCTGGCTCTTATCTGGCTGCCGTCCTGCTTTGCTTTCCGGCGTTCCGGGAGGTGATGATGGAGCGCGTCGCGCTTCTCTACCTGCCGGACCGTCTCACCATGCCCGAACTGCTGTCAGCGCCCGCGATGGCCCTGATGATCGTGCTGGGGATCCTGACCGTGATGCTCCGCCTCCCGCGGCCATCCGGTCTCGGCTTGGTGCTGGCGGCGGGTGCCTGTGGCTGCGCGGCGGCCTTCATCATTCAAGGCAAGGGGTGGGCATATCAGATGTTGCCCGGAATCTGCCTTGGCGTCATCGGCTTTGCGGCCCTGGCGATCGGCTCCGTCCGCGCCGGGGCCGGACAGCCTACGGCGCGCGACGCCAGACTGGTTCTTGCTGCGGCCTTGATCGTCGGCGGTGTGCTCGCACCGCAGGTGTTCTCGCGCTACGAGACGCCGCGACAGGTGGAGGCCATTCTGTCTCGCCATGTAGAGCGCCCGACGGTTCTCGCCGCCACTGTCAGTCTTGAAGTGCTGCCGATGATCCGGCGCCTTGGCGGGGAATGGGCCGGACGATCCGCCTCGCTGTGGATGACGAACACGGGCTCGGCGCAGTTTGTGGCAGGGGACAGTTCACCGCGTCAGGAGCGGATTCGCGCCCTCATGCGTCTCGACCGCGACCTGTTCGTCGAGGACGCGATCGGCAAGCGGCCCGATGTCCTGCTGTTCGCGGCCCCCAATCCAGATCAGGACTTCCTGATCGGGGCTTCGGGCGACGTGCGCATGCTGCCATTTCTGGCGGGATATCATGAGATCGGCCGCGCCGACGCAATGCGGGTGCTGGTGCGGAACGATTTGCTCACGCGCTCGCTGCGCCTGACCCGGCTCGCTCCGTGACGGCACGGCGGCCTATGCCCTGCGTCAGCCCAAAGCCGGGCTTGCCGCCAGCCCACGCCATGCTTTAGAGAGCGCGCAAAGACCTCATGTCGGCGTGACACGGGGGCAGATTCTATCGGGGAAAGTCGTTTGTCATGAAAAAGATCAAGGTTGCGGGAACCGTCGTCGAGATGGATGGCGACGAGATGACCCGCATCATCTGGCAGTATATCAAGGACAAGCTGATCCACCCCTATCTCGATGTGAACCTAGAGTACTACGATCTCGGCATCGAGCACCGCGACGCCACCAACGACAAGGTCACCGTCGATGCAGCCAACGCCACGAAGAAGCACGGCGTGGCCGTGAAGTGCGCCACGATCACGCCGGACGAAGCCCGCGTGGCCGAGTTCAACCTCAAGGATATGTGGAAGTCGCCCAACGGCACTATCCGCAACATCCTCGGCGGCGTCATCTTCCGCGAGCCGATCATCTGCAAGAACGTGCCGCGGCTGGTGCCGGGCTGGACCCAGCCGATCATCGTCGGCCGCCACGCCTTCGGCGACCAGTATCGCGCCACCGATTTCCGCTTCCCCGGCAAGGGCACCCTGACGATCAAGTTCGTCGGCGAGGACGGAGCGGTGATCGAGAAGGAGGTCTTCAAGTCTCCGGGCTCGGGCGTCGCGATGGCGATGTACAATCTTGACGACTCGATCCGCGATTTCGCCCGCGCCTCGCTGAACTATGGCCTGAACCGGAAGCTTCCGGTCTACATGTCGACGAAGAACACCATCCTGAAGGCCTATGACGGGCGCTTCAAGGACATCTTCGAAGAGATCTTCAACAGCGAGTTCAAGGCACAGTTCGACGCGTTGAAGCTCACCTATGAGCATCGCCTGATCGACGACATGGTGGCCTCCGCCCTGAAATGGTCAGGCGGCTATGTCTGGGCTACCAAGAACTATGACGGCGACGTACAGTCCGACATCGTGGCGCAGGGCTTCGGCTCGCTCGGCCTGATGACCTCGGTGCTGATGACGCCAGATGGCAAGATCGTCGAATCCGAAGCGGCCCACGGCACGGTCACCCGGCACTACCGCGAGCACCAGAAGGGCAAGGAAACCTCGACCAACTCCATCGCCTCGATCTATGCGTGGACCGGCGGCCTCAAGCACCGCGCCAAGCTCGATGGCAATGCCGAGCTGCGGCGCTTCGCCGAGACACTCGAACGCGTCTGCGTCGAGACGGTCGAAAGCGGCTTTATGACCAAGGACCTCGCGCTTCTGGTTGGTGCTGACCAGCGCTGGCTCTCGACCACGGGGTTCCTCGACAAGATCAGCGAGAACCTGACCAAGGCCATGGCGGTCTGACAGATCAGGTTCTGCCTCAAACAACAAAGGCCGGCCTCAAGCCGGCCTTTTTCGTGGCTGCTGACGTGCGCAGGTTGCTTCAGGCGGCCAGCGCCTTTTCGACCGCTGCGATCGCATCGTCGGCCTTTGTGCCGTCCGGGCCGCCGGCCTGCGCCAGATCACGCCGCCCGCCACCGCCCTTTCCGCCCAGCGCCTCGGAGGCCGCGCGCACCAGCGTCACGGCGTCAAAGCGCCCGGTGAGATCGTCGGTCACGCCGACCACGGCGCCCGCCTTGCCATCAGCGCCGATGCCGACAATGGCGACGACGCCCGACCCGACCTGCTTCTTGGCCTCATCCGCCAGGCTCTTCAGGTCCTTCATCTCGACACCGGAGACGGCGCGCCCCACAAACCGGACACCGGCGATCTCGCGCACAGGATCGCCCGCGGCCGCTCCGCCGCCCATCGCCAGCTTCTTGCGGGCCTCGGACAGTTCGCGCTCGAGTTTTCGGCGCTCATCAAGGATGACGGCCAGCCGCTCTGTCGCCTCCGCAGGCGTTGTCTTCAGGAGGCCGGCCAGCGCATGAAGCCGGCGGCTTTCGGCGGCCAGGTGCTGTCGCGCGGCATCCCCGGTCATGGCCTCAAGTCGCCTGACCCCGGCCGACACGGCGCCCTCGGCGACGATGCTGATGAGCCCGATGTCGCCGGTTGCGCTGGCATGCGTGCCGCCGCACAACTCGACCGAGAAGGTCTTGCCGGCGTCATCCCCACTGCGTACGGTTCCCATCGACACTACACGAACCTCTTCGCCATATTTCTCGCCGAACAGCGCCCGCGCGCCGGAGGCGATGGCGTCATCGACGCCCATCAGCCGCGTCACCACCGGCTCGTTCTGCAACACGACGCGGTTCGCGATCGCCTCGACAGCCTCAAGTTCGTGCTCGGACAGGCCTTTCGGGTGGCTGAAGTCGAAGCGCAGCCGGTCCGGCGCAACCATCGAGCCCTTCTGCGCCACGTGGTCGCCGAGAGTCTGCCGGAGCGCTTCATGCAGGAGATGGGTGGCCGAATGATTGGCCCGGATCGCGCCGCGGCGGCCTGTGTCAACCGCCAGCTCCACCGCCTTGCCAATGCCCATGCGCCCGGCCTCGACCTCGACCAGATGGGCGAACACGTCGCCGACCTTCTTTTGCGTATCGTTGACGCGCGCCCGGAAGCCGTCGCCAGTGATCAGGCCCGTGTCGCCGACCTGTCCGCCTGACTCGGCGTAAAATGGCGTCTGGTTCAGCAGCACAAAGCCGGTCTCGCCCTGGCCAAGGCTATCGACTTCGACCCCGCCCCGCACCAGCGCCGTGATCACGCCTTCCGCTGTCTCTGAGGCATAGCCCAGGAACTCGGTCGCGCCGACCTTGTCGCGCAGCCCGAACCAGACGGTGTCGGTCGCAGCCTCGCCCGAGCCGGCCCAGGCGGCGCGCGCCTTCGCCTTCTGCTCGCGCATGGCGGCGTCGAAGCCGTCGGTGTCAACAGTGATGTCGCGCGCGCGCAGGGCGTCCTGCGTCAGGTCGAGCGGAAAGCCGAACGTGTCATACAGGGTGAAGGCGACCGAACCCTTGAGGCGGTCGCCCGCCGACAGCGCGGCCGTCTCGCTGTCGAGGATCGACAGGCCGCGGGCCAGCGTCGTGCGGAACCGCGTTTCCTCAAGCTGCAGGGTCTCGGCGATCAGCGCCTCGGCGCGCACCAGTTCGGGATAGGCCTGGCCCATCTCGCGCACCAGCGTCGGCAGGAGCTTGTAGAGCAGCGGATCGCGCGCGCCGAGCAACTGCGCATGGCGCATGCCGCGCCGCATGATCCGGCGCAGCACATAGCCGCGCCCTTCATTCGACGGCAGCACGCCATCTGCGATCAGGAAAGCCGAGCAGCGCAGATGGTCGGCGATCACCCTGTGGCTCGCCCTCTGGGCGCCGCCTGCATCGACATTGGTGAGTTCGGCGATGCGCCCGATCAGCGCGCGGAACAGATCGATGTTGTAGTTGTCGTGCGTGCCCTGAAGCACGGCCGCGATCCGCTCGAGCCCCATGCCGGTGTCGATCGACGGGCGCGGCAGCGACAGCCGCTGGCCCTCCGCAGTCTCCTCATACTGCATGAACACGAGGTTCCAGATCTCGATAAAGCGGTCGCCGTCCTGCTCGGCCGAGCCGGGAGGGCCACCTGGGATATGGTCGCCATGATCGTAGAAGATTTCCGAGCATGGGCCGCAAGGGCCGACATCGCCCATGCGCCAGAAATTATCCGACGTCGGGATGCGGATGATCTTGTCGTCGGCCAGGCCGGCGATCCGCTTCCACAGGGAATGCGCCTCGTCATCTTCCGAATAAACGGTGACTGCCAGCTTGTCCTTCGGCAGGGCGAATTCCCTCGTGACCAGCGTCCAGGCGTGCTCGATCGCGACATCCTTGAAATAGTCGCCGAACGAGAAATTCCCGAGCATCTCGAAAAAGGTGTGATGGCGGGCCGTGTAGCCGACATTGTCGAGGTCGTTGTGTTTGCCTCCGGCCCGCACGCTCTTCTGCGCGGTGGTGGCACGCGAATAGGGACGCTTCTCGACACCGGTGAAGACGTTCTTGAACTGGACCATGCCCGAATTGGCGAACATCAGGGTGGGGTCGTTACGTGGAACCAGAGGGCTCGATGGCACCACCTCGTGGCCCTGACCCTTGAAGTAGTTCAGAAACGTTGACCTGATCTCGTTGACGCCACTCATGGCCCTGCCACCTGATGCTGAAAAATCGCGCGCGGACGGGGCCGCACCTGACTTCTCTAGTGTCGGGTTTTGTGCCTGTCCACAAGCTGGATCGCCGCCCTGCCGCGGGGTCCGGCACAAAACTGTGGCGCGAACCGGTGAAATTCGCGCCTCAAATGCTGTCCGGTGATCTGCAACGCCCGGCCAGCGGGCGCCATGATCGTCACATCGGCTCTGTGTCGTCGAGATCGTCCGCGGTCGGCGCCACGTTGTCGAGGATCTTCTCGGCAACCGTCGCCTGGTTCTGCCGGATCATCATCTCTATCTTGGCCGCGATGTCGGGATTCGCCTTCAGGAAGGTCTTGGCATTCTCGCGGCCCTGGCCGAGGCGCTGGCTGTCGAACGAGAACCACGCGCCGGATTTCTCCACAATGCCCGCCTTGACGCCGAGGTCGACCAGTTCACCGACCTTGGAGATCCCTTCGCCGTACATGATGTCGAACTCGACCTGCTTGAACGGCGGCGCCACCTTGTTCTTGACGACCTTGACGCGGGTCTGGTTGCCCACGGCCTCGTCGCGCTCCTTGATCGTCGAAGTGCGGCGGATGTCGAGGCGCACGGAGGCGTAGAACTTCAGCGCATTGCCGCCGGTGGTCGTTTCGGGCGAGCCGTACATCACGCCGATCTTCATGCGGATCTGGTTGATGAAGATGACCATGGTGTTGGAGCGCGAGATCGAGCCGGTGAGCTTGCGCAGGGCCTGGCTCATCAGGCGCGCCTGCTGGCCGGGCTGGACCTCGCCCATCTCGCCCTCAATCTCCGAGCGCGGCACGAGGGCGGCGACCGAATCGACCACCAGGACGTCGATGGCGCCCGAACGCACCAGCGTGTCGGTGATTTCCAGCGCCTGCTCGCCCGTGTCCGGCTGGGAGATCAGCAGATCGTCGAGCTTCACGCCGAGCTTGCGGGCATAGATTGGATCGAGCGCATGCTCTGCATCAATGAAGCCGCAGACGCCGCCCTTCTTCTGGGCTTCGGCGATGGTGTGCAGCGCCAGCGTGGTCTTGCCCGAGGATTCCGGCCCGTAAATCTCGATGACGCGGCCCTTCGGCAGCCCGCCGACGCCCAGTGCGATGTCGAGGCCGAGCGAGCCCGTCGAAATCGTCTCGATCTCGACGGCCTGCTGGTTCTTGCCCAGCCGCATGATCGAGCCCTTGCCGAAGGCGCGCTCTATCTGCGAGAGCGCCGCGTCCAGAGCCTTGGTCTTGTCCATGGAGGAGCCTTCAACAAGTGAGAGTTTAGCTTGGGCCATCGTCGGCGTCCTTATGGCACGGGGTGGGTGGGGGCACAAAGCGCGTGCACCTCGGTTATCCCCAATGTACCTTATTTGTTCTGGTTTACAAGTTCTTTTTTTGTTCCTGTTGAGCTGATGGCCTTTCGCGAGTGGGCGTCCGTCGATTGACAGCCCAACTTCGGGCTCTGTACCCGGATCGCCTCCGGATCCGGGACCTGTCTTTATTGTGGCCGAAACCATCGCTATCCATTGTCATGCTGCCGATGCTCCGGGTCCCGCGCAGGGTTCGATGGCCGCCTCGAGAGCCTGCGCGGAATCGCCGCCATCGCAGTGGTGCTGACCCACTGCATCGGGACCTTTCCATATCGACGGCAACCGGGCCTGGTGGCTCTCTGCCTTCGGCGAACTCTCCTTTGCAAACCAGCGCCTTGCCATCGTCGGTGCAGTGTTCAACGGGGGAGCGGCGGTCGTCCTGTTCTTCGTCCTGAGTGGTTATGTCTTGACCCTGTCCCTGCAACGATCGGGGACGACGTCTGGCAACATTGCAGCGTTTCTGGTGCGTCGCGTGATGGGCCTGATGCCGCCGATATGGGTATCGATCGCCGCCTTCGCCCTTGTCGTCATCGTAACCCCGCGGGCGATTGATCCACGTGACCTGTCGGCGTGGTTTCAGGCGGTCTTCGACGTCGACATCAGCGGACTGACGATCTTCCGCAACATTCTGCTGCAACAGACAAACCTGAACGCGGTCATCTGGACCATGCTGGTCGCACTGGTCGCGTCGGTGCTGATCGTGCCGTTCTTCATGGTTTCGCGGTCGGGCCGATGGATGGGCCCTGCATCGCTGATTGGCCTGATGGGCCTGGGCTGGCTCCATTCGACAGGCGGAACGGATGTCTCGCGCTTTCTGTTCTGCTTCCAGCTTGGCCTTCTGATTGCAGTCGGGCGCGATAGGATACCGGCGTCGTTGCCATCGGCGTCGCTGGCCTGTCTCGCGGTCGGGCTGTTTGCCGGGGCGAGACCCGGTGGCCTGACCGGATTTGGAAATACGATCGTCCTTGCCGCAGGCGCGGGCCTGCTGATGGTGGCAGTGCTCTCGCTGGCCCTGGCGCCCGTCGCCCACTGGGTCGATCACCGGGTCTGCCGCTTTGCTGGACAGGTGTCCTACAGCGTCTATCTTCTGCACATCCCGGTGATTTTTGTAATGGCGCAGCTGTTCGTGCGCGCCGGTTTTGCCCTCTGGCCGGCCGGTGTGCTTGTGCCCGCATTCTTCCTGTCGACCTTGATCGCGACGCTGGCCATCGCGTCGGCCTGCTATCGCTGGGTTGAAGCGCCGTCGGCCAGGTTTGGCCGGGCCTGCTCGGAGCGAATCCTGTGGCGCGGGTCAGCGTAAGCCCCGGCCAGCACTGAGCACGGGGTCAGGCCGAATTGTCGGTCACCGCCTTAACCGGACTCTTACGGGTTTCGGGCCATAACTCGGGAGCAACAACCGGAGTTGTCTGGTGTCCCAGCCCCATGCCCTAACCATTCGTGGCCTCGTCAAGCAGTTCGGCGCGTTTCGCGCGGTCGATGGCCTTGATCTCGACGTGCGCCGCGGCGAACTTTACGCCCTGCTCGGGCCGAACGGCGCCGGCAAGACGACCACGTTGCGCATCGTGGCGGGCCTGCTGGCCCCCGATGCGGGCGCGATCGAGGTGTGCGGTGTCGACCGGCTGCGTGATCCGGTGGCATCGAAGCGCCTTGTGGCCTGGCTGCCGGACGAACCGATGATCTACGACAAGCTCAGCCCTGTCGAGTATCTCGGCTTTGTCGCCAGCCTCTGGCAGGTTGCCCCCGCCGAGGCCAGGCGCCGCAGCGACGAGCTGATCACGGCGCTTGAGCTGGCCAAGGTGGCCCATCAGCGCTGCGAGGGCTTCTCAAAGGGCATGCGCCAGAAGGTGGCGCTGGCAGGCGCGCTGATCCACGATCCGCAGTTGCTGATCCTCGATGAACCGCTGACAGGCCTCGATGCGTCGATGGCGCGGCATGTGAAGGGGCTTCTGCAGGAGCGGGTCGCGAAGGGGGCGACCGTGATCCTCACCACCCATATTCTCGAAGTCGCCGAACGGCTCAGCGACCGGATCGGCATCATCCGCAATGGCCGGCTGGTCAGCGAAGGCACGATGGAGGAGCTGCGTCCCAGCGCCGGCCCGCGCGACAGCACGCTGGAAGACGTGTTCCTCGACATCGTGGCGCAGGCAGAGGCCGCATGACGCGCGCAACCGTGAGCCCTGCAACTGCCGTCCTGCGCAACGAGTGGCGTCTGGCGACGCGCGGCCTCGCCGATATGGTCGGGCGCGGCGGCGAGCGTCCCGGGTTGCGCATGGCAGGACTTCTGTCGGTCATGCTGCTGGTCGTCTTCGGCATTGCGTCGGCGATCCTGAGCCAGGTCGGCCTGCTCGATGCCGGCGATGCGAAAACCCTGGTCAAGGTCTCGGTCAACCTGAGCTTTATCTTCATCCTGATGATCTCGGCCGCGCTCGATTCGGCGACCTTCACGCTCTACAGCCGGGGTGACTACGACCTGCTGTTTTCGGCCCCGGTCTCGGCGAGGGTGATCCTTCTGGTCCGGGCCGCCAATGTGTTCTGCTTCACCATCGCCAAGGTGACGCTCTACGGCGCGCCATTCCTGTTGCTGCTGGCCCTGGAGCGCGGCCCGCAATGGCTGCTCGGCTTTCCGCTGTTCATGGCCCTGGCGCTGGCGGCCAGTGCGTTGGCCATCGGCCTTGCCATGGCCCTGGTGCGGCTGATCGGCATCAAGCGCACCCGCGTTGTCTCGCAGGTGATCGCTGCGCTTGCCGGCCTTCTGGTCTTCGTCATGATGCAGTGGGATGTCGTGATCGCTCCGGCGGTCAAGGACAGCATCGCCTCGCCCGGAGGGGCTTTGCCGGACGGCCTGTTCTGGCAGCTTGTCTTCGCGCCAGCCCGCGGCCTTCTGGGCGACGGTTCTGCGGCGTTTCTGGTCATCGCCATTGCGGGCCTTTTCTCCGGCTGTTTGCTGATGCTGCTGGCGCGCCCCTTCGCGGACAACGCGGTGCTGGCCGCAGGCGCCGAGGCGACGCCAGCCTCGTCGCCACGCAAGCAGGACAAGGCCTCGTTCGGCCGCTCACCCTTTGCGGCGCTGGCGCTGAAGGAGCGCCGGCTGATCCTGCGCGATCCCTGGATCCTGTCGCAGATCCTGATGCAGTGCCTTTTCCTGTTGCCGATCAGCATCTTCGCCGTGCATCAGTTCCTCGTCGGCAAGCAGGACGCATCGTCGCTGGCTCCACTGCTGGTGGTCCTCAGCGGCCAGATCGCCGGCGGCCTCGCCTGGATCGCGCTCGCCGCCGATGATGCCCCTGACCTGGTCGCCACGGCGCCGCTTGATGGCGCCACCATGCGCCGGGCAAAGCTCTTCGCGGTGGCCTGGCTGACCTGGGTGTTCGTGGCCACGCCGCTGATCCTGCTGCTCTGGGCTGTGCCGGCCACCGGGCTGCTGAGCTTCTGCGGCATGGCGGCCAGCGTGGTCTGCGCCATCCTGATCAACCTCTGGCATCAGCCCCGGAACACGCGCGTCGGCATGATCAGGCGCCGCGCGAAGGGCTCGACCATCGTCAACCTGATGGAAATCGGCTGCCTGATGCTGATCGGCACAACCGTCTGGCTGATGCTGCAAGGCCTTTCGTCGATGGCAGTTGCCGCCGCCGGTTCAGCGGCCTTCGTGATGGCGATGCTCTATGCCGCCCGGCGTCCAACCCTTCCCGGTGTCGAGGCCGTCCATGGCTGACGAAAGCGCACGCGTCGAGCCGCGCCTTCGCCGCGTTCAGGCCACCAGCCGGGCCACCTGACTGCGCACGAAGGGCAGCAGCTCACGCTCGAACCAGGGGTTGCTCTTCAGCCAGCCATTGTTGCGCCAGGACGGATGGGGCAGGGGAATGATGCGCGGCGTGCCACCTTTGGCGTAGATTGTCTCCCAGTTCTGCACCAGTTCCGTCAATCCGCCACCACCACCCCGGCGGCCGAGGTGATACTCCTGCGCGCACTGACCGATCGCGAGGATGAGCTCAACTTGCGGCATGCCTTCGAACACGCGTGCGCGCCAGAGCGGCGCGCACTCCCGGCGCGGCGGCAGATCCCCGCCCTTGGCGTCCTGCCCCGGAAAACAGAAGCCCATCGGCACGATGGCCACGTTTGCGGCATCGTAGAATTGTGCCTCGCTGAGGCCAATCCATTCGCGCAAGCGCACGCCGGAAGGGTCCGTGAAGGCCCGGCCCGAGGCGTGGGCCAGCGTGCCCGGGGCCTGACCGGCGATGCACAGCCGCGCCGTGCTGCTCGCCTGGATCACGGGGCGTGGCTCATGGGCCAACGGCCTGTCCTTGCGGGGCATGTCCTTGCAGACACGGCAGGCGCGCAGTTCGACCAGCAGGTCATCGAGCGTGCCGATCAGCATTTCATCGGAGCGGATCTTGCGGGGCATGCTCCCTCTTACACGATTTGTCGCACGTGTCAGTCTCCGGAAGGCGCATCACCGATCGCTTCGCTGCACTTACATCACAGGTCAGGACCCACTGCCCTCACGCCCCCCAGCTTGGCCGGCTTATGAGCCGTGCGTGCCAGGCGGCCAGATGGGTCAGCTCAGGCGGCGCCGCGATCTTTGGCACCCTGGCGAAGTCGAGCGAAATGCCGCCGGTGATATCGGCGATGCTGAACTGCTCGCCGCAGATGAAGGGGCGTCCATCGCTCAGATGGTCGTCGATCAGCTGCAGCTGAATCAACGCGCGCTCTCGGTTGGCCTCGCCCCAGGCGGCCACCTGCGGCACTTCACGATGAGCCATGTGCGGGTTGGTGTGGCGGAAGGTCTGTGCGATGTTGGTGTAAAGCCCGAATTCCAGCCGCCGGCTCCACATCTCCACCAGCGCACGCTCCCTGGCGCCGGTGCCAAACAGGGCGGGCGTGGGGTGCAGTTCCTCGAAATAGCGGCAGATGGCGACGCTTTCCGAAATCACCGTACCGTCATCGAGCACCAGCGCCGGCGTGCCCATCCACGGATTGAGGCGCGCAAATTCCGGCTTCCTGTGCTCCAGCCCGGCCAGGTCGAGCTGGATCAGTTCGGGCATCGGCAGGCCCTTCTCGGCAATGAAGATGCGGGCACGGCGCGGGTTCGGCGCACGGGTGACGTCGTAGAGCTTCATGATCAGGCCCCCTCTTGGCGATGCCGACGAGACCAGCAAAGCCGGGCCGGGTCAATCATGCGATTGTCCGGATGCTGCTGTCGATTGGCGCTCGTGTCGTTCGTCATGGGCATGAAGGCGCATGGCCTTCGGCGGTTGTCGCGGTCCGGTGTGGTCGTGGCAATCGCGGTTGGGTCGTGACAAGCGCGGCCCGATCATTCCATCATCACCTGGCATGAAGGACAGCACCGATGCGCTACATATTCTGTCCCTACAGCGAAGAAGCCAACTGGGCGAAGATGACGCCCGCCGAGCAGCAGGGTTCGCTGGCGGCGTTCGGTGCCTATGTCGAGGCGCTCAAGCAGGCCGGGGCGCTGGTCGCGACCGACTGGCTGAAGCCGACGGCGACGGCCACTACGATCACGCTCAAGGGTGGCCGCCGCATTCAGGATAGCCCCTATGCCGACACCAAGGAGCAACCGGGTGGCTTCTTCGTGATCAACGCCCCTGATCTCGATGCCGCCATTGCCTGGGCCGAACGCTGTCCTGCCGCACAGTTCGGCTATGTCGAGATCCGGCCCTCGAACATTCCCTCACGAGGGAACGACGTGCCATTGATGCGCCGGCGCGGGTCTCGGTCACGGCCCGCGCGTCCTAAGGACGGCTGATCGCCATCCTCAGCGCGCGCAGCGGCGACATTGCCGCTGCCGAAGACCATCTGGCTGAGGCCTTCCGCCGCGCGCTCGAGACCTGGCCTGTTCGCAGCGTCCCGGACAACCCGGAGGCTCGGCTGCTGACCGTGGCGCGCAACCTTGCGCGCGACCCCGCCCGGTCGGCGACCACGCGCCTTATCGCAGCGCTCGACCTCACCGTGACCGACCCTGCCGCCATGTCTGATGATCCGCTGGCCATTGACGATGAACGCCTCAAACTGATGTTCGCCTGCGCGCATCCGGCCATCGATCATGCCGAGAGGACGCCGCTGATCCTGCAGACGATGTTGGGGCTGGAGGCGACCAGGATCGCTGCCGCCTTCCTCGTGCCCGGTCCCACGATGGCGCAGAGGCTGGTTCGCGCCAAGCAGACGATCAAGGCGGCCCGCATTCCCTTTGTGATTCCCGACCGGTCGGAGATGCCGGCGCGCGTCGAGGCCGTTCTTGAAGCCATCTACGGTATCGATGCGCTGCACTGGATTGATGGTGCCCAGGTCAGGCACGATACGGAGCGCGATCTGGACGCGGAAACGCTGTTCCTCGCGAAGCTGGTGGCCGATCTCATGCCGGACGAGCCGGAGGCGCTGGGGCTGGCCGCTTTGATCGGCCTTGCCGAAGCACGCCGCGATGCCCGTCGCGACGCCGATGGACGCTTTGTGCCGCTGGCCGAGCAGGACACATCACGCTGGGATGCAGGCCTGATGTGGCACGCTGAAGCGCTCCTGGCGCGAGCAGGGGCCCACCACCACATCGGGCGCTTCCAGATCGAGGCGACGATCCAGTCCGTATACGCCGCATCACTGGTCGCACGGACTGGCCGGCGGTGGTCGCCCTCTATGAGGGGCTGCTCACGATCGCGCCAGGCGTCGGCGGCGCGGTCGGGCTGGCGGCGGCGCTCGGCCAAACGGATGATCCGGCGCACGGGCCGCAGGCGGGTCTTGCGGTGGTCGACGCCTTCCGCCCGCAGATCGGCGATGAATTCCAGCCCTGGTGGGCGACGAGGGACATGCTGCTGGCCGCTGCCGGCGACCATGGCGCGGCCCGCGAGCACCTCCAGCGCGCCATCGCGCTGAGCGCCGACGCAGCCATCAGGGCCTTCCTGGCGGAATCCATCGCCAGACTGCCCCGTCAGGGGCTTTCATCCTGAAACGTCGCAAAGAAAAGGCCGCTCGCAAGAACGGCCTTTCAAGTTCAGCTTTGTGTCCAAAGCCGGGAGGAACACGGACACTCTATCCGGCGTCGGTGATGCTGATAGTCGGGAGGATTGCTTAAGTCCTTGTGCTGAGGTCAGGCATTCTCGACCCGAGCGAAGGGCAATACATGCAGTCGCCGTTTCGTCGCCGCAAAAACGGCGTTGGCGACGGCAGGCCCTATCGGTGGCACTCCGGGCTCTCCGACGCCCGTCGGCGCGTCCGTGGACGGCACGATATGCACCTCGACCACCGGCATCTCGTCGAAGCGCAGCACCTCATGGCTGTCGAAATTGGTTTCGACGACGCGGCCCTTGTCGAGGGTGGTCTGCGATTTCATCACCGCGCCAAGCCCGAAACCGATGCCGCCCTCCATCTGGGCGCGGATATTATCCGGATTGACCGCGACGCCGCAATGGACGGCGCAGACCACCCGCTCGACCTTGAATGAGCCGTCGGGCCGCATGGCAATCTCCACCACCTGCGCGACCTCCGTCTCGAAGCTCTCGGCCAGGGCGATGCCCCGGAATCGGCCCGCCGGGAGGGCGGAGCCCCAGCCGGCCTTCTCTGCGGCCAGCTTCAGCACGCGCGCATGCTTGGAGGCCGGGTCGAGCAGCGACATCCGGTATTCATACGGGTCCTTGCCGGTGAGCGCCGCCACCTCATCGAGGAAGACCTCGACCGCATAGGCCGTGTGGGTCGAGCCGACCGCGCGCCACCACAGCACCGGAACCCCGGTCTGCGTCGTGGTCAGGTCGACCTTCTGGGCCGCGAACCTGTAGGGCAGGTTGTTGGCTCCCTCGACCGAGGTCATGTCGAAGGGCAGGTTGTTGGCTCCCTCGACCGAGGTCATGTCGACGCCGTTCTTCACCAGCCCGGCGGCGAAGGGCGTGCCCGCCACGATCGACTGGCCGACGATGTGGTTGTACCAGCCGACAATCCGTCCATCCTTGTCGACGCCGGCCTTCAGCCGATGCACATAGGCAGGCCGGTAGCGGCCCGCGCGCATGTCGTCCTCGCGTGTCCACTGCATCTTGACCGGCGCGCGGAAGTCGATGGCTTTCGCCACCGCGACCGCCTCGACGATCACGTCCGCATCGATGACGGCGCGCCGGCCGAAACTGCCGCCGGTCTTCATTACATGCATCGTCACCTGAGATGGCGGCACTCCCGCGATCGCCGCCGCCGTCCCCTGATAGATGTCCGGCATCTGGTGCCCGCCCCAGATCTCGATCGTGCCATCAGCATTGCGGCGGACGACGGCGTTGAGCGGTTCGAGCGCGGCATGCGCAATATAGGGAAACTCGAACGTCGCCTCGATCGTGCGGGCGGCGCCGGCCATGGCGGCCTCGGCATTGCCATCGTTGCGGGCGGTCGCCAGGCCCGGCTTCAGGGCAAGTTCGCGGTACTCCCTGGCAAGATCGGCGCTCGAACGTTTCTCGGCCTTGCTGTCGTCCCAGACGGCGGTGACCGCCTCGCGGCCCTTGAGCGCCGACCACATGTCGACGGCAACCACCGCGAGCCCGCGCGGGTGCTGGACAACATCGACGACGCCCTTGAGCGCCTTGGCCTTCGAGGCGTCGAACGAGGTCAGAGTCGCGCCGAACAGCGGCGGATGGATCGGTACGGCTGTGAGCATGCCGGGCAGCTTCACGTCGATCGTATAGTCCATTTTGCCGCTCGACTTCGCCATCGAGTCGAGCCGGCGCAGCTTGTCATTGCCGATGAGAACCCAATCCTTTGGGTCCTTCAGCGCAACATTGGCAGGGGCCGACAGGGCGTCAGCTTTCGCCGCCAGTTCGCCGAATCCCGCGGAGCGTCCTGAGGCATGGCTGATCAAGCCCTTGGCGATCCGGATTTCGGAGGCCGGCACACGCCATTCGGCCGCGGCGGCCGCCACCAGCATCTGTCTGGCCGCGGCGCCGGCGATCCGGTACCGCTCCCAGGACGATGTCGTGCCGGTCGAGCCGCCCGTGCCCTGGATCGCCCCGCCCCAGGCCGCATTGCCATAGAGCTTCGGATTGCCGGCGCCGCCGATGGCTTTCATCTGGGACCAGTCAGCGTCGAGTTCTTCCGCAACCAGCGTGGCGATTGCGTCATAGATGCCCTGGCCCATGTCCATGTGAGCCGCAATCACGGTCACGCTGTTGTCAGGCGCGATCCGCACATAGGCGTTGAACGGCGTGACGCCGCCGGTCGCGGCGCTGGCGGCCTCGGTGGAGCGGAAACCCACGGCGAGACCGCCGGCAACCGCCGCAGAGCCGATCATAAACGAGCGACGGGACTGTGTGGCGTTCGCAAGCCGTGTCATCATCTTGGCGAGCATGGCGTCGTCCTCTTTCAGGCCAGCGCTTTGGCGGCGGTGTGCACGGCTGTGCGGATGCGGGCATAGGTGGCGCAGCGGCACAGGTTGCCGGAAAGCGCGGCATCAATGTCGGCATCGCTCGGCTTCCGGTTGGCTTCCAGCAGCGCGGTCGTCGCCATCACCTGACCGGACTGGCAGTAGCCGCATTGCGGTACGTCAAGCGCCGTCCACGCCGCCTGCACGGCTTTCGCGACCGGCCCGGAGGCGGCCTCGATGGTGGTGATCGCCTGTCCGGCAACCGCCGAAACCGGCAGCGAGCACGCGCGCGACGGCTGGCCGTCGATGTGAACGGTGCAGGCGCCACATTGGGCGATGCCGCAGCCGAATTTGGTGCCGGTCAGTCCGACATGGTCACGGATGGCCCAGAGCAGCGGCATGTCCGGGTCGATGTCGAGCCGATGGACGGCTCCATTGATGGTCAGCTCAATCACCTGTCTCTCCCTGCAAGGACGGACCCTCCGATAGCCTCACTCTCGCGCGCCCATGTGGCAGCAAAAACACTTGCACCTGCAGCCTCACCGATTTGTGACCGGGTTGTGCGAGGTCTGTGTGAACACGCTCGGATCACAGGGCTCAATGGCGCAGGTTGGCAGCCCTGTAGTCGGCCGGTAGCACGAACTTGCCGCTCCAAAGGCCCACCATTTGCCGTTGCGCCTGGGCCTCAGCCGATCGGTAGCCGCCGAAATCCACCGCGATGCCCTCGCGGACCATGGCGTCGTTGAGCACCTCGTCGCCACGCGAGCAGACGCCGAGCATGCGGCCATAGCGATCATGGCCCTCAATGCGGCAGCTCACCGCGCCGCGCTGCAGCCGCGCGTTGAGCCAGCGCTTGGCTTCGACGCCGCAGGCATAGTCGCGCCCGACGCGGTTCTTGCAGTATTGGCTGATTTCGGGGGCGTCGATGCCCTTCAGGCGAATTTCCTGGCCAGCCACCCGAAGGCTGTCGCCGTCGATGGCTTCGCCGAAACCCGCCACCATTTTGGGCACTGTCCAGCGCCTGTCGATCTCGCGGGCGAGCAGCGCCAGAAGCGCAAGGACGCCCAGACCGGCGAGGAGTTCGGCCACGCCAAAGCGCCTCGGGAGGCGGCGGAATTGATCAAAACGAGCACGGCGCATCAGGAAGACTTTAACGATTCGTATGCTTTGTTGAACCCGCGCGTGAGCGCCGTTGCGCGTTCCGGAACCAGCTGTAACCCATGCCGCTCAAGACGATCCCCGATTCCGTCAAGCACTCGATGTCGCCGGTGGTGACAAGCCGGCGCAATGACGAAGACCGGATCGGCCAGCGCCGCCAGCTCGGCCGCAACATACAGAGCGTGCGCGAGCGGCTCACCTCCGCCAGCGGGCTCGAGCGCTCCTTCGAATCCGAGCTGGTTCGCCAGTTCGCCCAGAAGTCGACCAGCACATCCGGCACGATTCTGATCGCGCTGACCATCCTCGTTGGCGTGATCGCCACGGTCTGGATTCCGGTCCCGCTGATCGCGACGTGGGGTTCGGCGGCGCTCATGAGCTGCGCCTTGCAGTATCTCATCGCCCGCTACACCCTGCGCCGGCTGGAGGTCGACGACACGGTTGGCCCGGAGCTGCTTATCATGACAACGGCGCTCCAGACGCTGGTCTGGACCGGTCTCGTCCTGATGTTCCTCGAAGCAGGCGAGCCAGTCGCGAAAGTGTTCATAGTGGGATCGCTGATGTTCTTTGGCACGGCGGTGGTTCTCAGCGCCTACACCGTTCCGGGCGCGGTCTACGTCGCCATTTTCCCGCTGCTGATCGCGATGACATCGTTCATGTGGTTCAATCGCGATGTCGGCACGATGACCATTGGTTCGGTCGGCCTGGTCTTGCAAATCTTTTTCCTCTTTTTGGCCAACCGGCTTTATTCGCAGGCTGTCGCCACGCTTGAGTTCCGCGCCGAGAAGGACATCCTGATCGCCGAACTCGAAACCGCAACGATCAACTCCGAGGATGCCCGGCGCAAGGCTGAGGAAGCCAACCTTGCCAAGTCCAAGTTCCTCGCGACCATGAGCCACGAGCTGCGCACGCCGCTGAACGCGATCCTTGGCTTTTCCGAGGTGATGAAGAACGAGGTCTTCGGCCCCCATGCGGCGCCACCCTACCGCGAATACTCCAGCGACATCCATGCCAGCGGCCAGCATCTGCTGAACCTGATCAACGAGATCCTCGACCTCTCGCGCATCGAAGCGGGGCGCTATGAGCTGAAGGAAGAGGCCATCAACCTCGCGCACATCGCCGACGAGTGCCTGCACATGCTGACCTTGCGCGCCCGCGGCAAGAACCAGACCATCCGGCACGCATTGGAGCCAGACCTGCCGAAGATCTGGGCCGACGAGCGCGCCATGCGCCAGATCATCCTGAATCTTCTGTCCAACGCTGTGAAGTTCACCCCGCAGGGCGGCGACATCATGCTCAAGGTCGGCTGGACGGCGACCGGAGGTCAGTATGTCTCGATCACCGACAATGGCCCCGGCATCCCGGAGAGCGAACTGATGACCGTCCTGTCCAGCTTCGGACGCGGCTCCCAGGCGATCAAGACCGCCGAGGAGGGCTCCGGCCTCGGCCTGCCCATCGTCAAGGGACTGGTGGAGATGCATGGCGGTGTCTTCACTCTCAAGTCCAAGCTCAGGGTCGGCACCGAAGTCAGCTTCACTGTCCCGCCGGTGCGGGTGATGGACACGCTGGCGGCGATCCATCCCAAGGTGCGGCGGCTCGCCTGACCCCTCGATTTGTCCTCAGATTGACAGGCGCGGGCTATTCTCGTAGGTTTTTGTGTCGATTGATGCGGCAATCAGACCAGTTCGCATGACATCCGGGGCTTCCGGGGTCAGGCGCCAGTCGCCCGGCCTCCTCGTCGATGACCCCATCGGCCTGCCATGCGGCAGGCCAGACAGAATGATCTGACGAGAGAGCAAGACGATAATGGCGACTGGTACTGTCAAGTGGTTCAACCCGACCAAGGGTTATGGTTTCATTCAGCCCGATCAGGGTTCCAGCGATGTGTTCGTTCACATCAGCGCTGTCGAGCGCGCCGGCCTGACCGATCTGCGCGAAGGCCAGAAGGTGTCCTACGAAATGGCGACGGACCGCCGCACCGGCAAGCAGTCCGCCGACCAGTTGAAGGTCGTGGGCTGAGGCGGGCATCGCCCGGCAAACAGCTTCATGAAGCCGGGGCCTCGCGCTCCGGCTTTTGTGCTTTCAGAGCGTCTCGACGCGATCCGGATGGATGATCTCGATCTTGCGGGAGACGATGTGCGGTCCCCCGGCCTCCCGCCATGCCTGAAGGTGCGGCGTGCCAAAATGCGCGGTGAGCGCCTCGCGCGTCTCCCAGCGTTCGACGAAGACCAGCGCCTCAGGGTCCGTTACGTCCGCGTGCAGATCATAGGAGATGCAGCCGGCCTCCTTGCGTGTCGCTTCAAGGCACGGCGTCACCGCGGCCGTGACGGCAGCCAGGCTGCCCGGTTTGATGCGCAGGGTGGCGATGAGGTAAATCATGGCAGGTCTCGTGCGTGGCGGGGAAGACACCCTGCCACAGCAGCTTCAAAACAGGAAATGCCGCTGCGCCTTTGGCGCTGTGTCAACCGGGGGGCACCACGGCGACCGCCGCGGTCACCCTGATCCCGCTCCGGGAGCCTAAAGCTCCCGGAGCGAGCGGTTGATGGGCCCCGCCCATCCCGCCTCGCCGCGCCCCCGTGCATCGGCCAGTGCATCGTCAAGCGAGAACGGGTCGACCTCGGACAAGGCTTCGATCAGGGCTTTCGCCTGAAGCAGGTCCTTGCGCCGCTTGTCGGTCTGGCCCGGATCGCGTTTTGGCGCGATGAGCAGCTTGTGAACAGCGAAACGCGCAGGAGCAGGCACCCTCACCGGAACGCCCGCGCCATGCAGCGCGACGGTGTCAACGGCGCCTTCGAGCAGCCAGCCAAGCTGCTGCAACGGCACAGCCCCGGCCTTCAGCCTGTCAAGCGGCATCGGGTTCGGGTCGGTGCGGTGCAGCGCGGGCGTCAGCAGATCGACCAGAAAGCCGCTCCTGCTGCGGAATCGCGAAGGCAGGGTCATTGGGTCAAGTTCCATGACGGCGCTGAAGCTGTGATCGGCGCAGCGCAGGATGTCGATCATGGCGGTATCCCCGCTGTCGCTGTCCAGTGCGAGGTCTGCGGTCGCCAGGTCGGCATCCTGCGTCATCACGGTTGCGGCAGGCAGCACGGCTCCGATCATGGGTGCATAGGTCTGCCAGGCGCCGGTGCCGACGAGGACAGCACCCCTTCGGAACAGGCCGGCATGGGCCACAGCTTCAAGCACGTCGCCGAGCGGCCTTGCGGGCGCCGGAATGACCCTGGCCAGGATGGAGACGAGCTTGCGGCGCTCGGTCCTATGCGCCATCTCGCCCGCAGCGCGCGCTGCCCTTGCGACCACATCAGGATCAAGTCCCTGGAACTACTCCTCAAAACAGGAAATAGCGCTGCGCCATGGGTAGCACCTTCATCGGCTCGCACACCAGAAGCTCACCATCCGCCGTCACCGCATAGGTCTCGGCATCGATCTTGATGTCGGGTGTCGCGTCATTGTGGATCATGCTCTTCTTGCTGATCCCGCCGCGCACGTTGCTGACGGCGACGCATTCCTTTGCCAGCCCGAGCCGCTTCGCGCCGTCCCTGGCGACGAAGGCTTGGCTGACGAAGGTGAGGGACGTCGCTGTCATGGCCTTGCCAAACGCGCCGAACATCGGGCGGTAGTGCACCGGCTGCGGCGTCGGGATCGAGGCGTTGGGGTCGCCCATCGGCACTGCTGCGATGCTGCCGCCCTTGATCACCATGGACGGCTTGACGCCGAAGAAGGCCGGGTCGAACAGCACGAGGTCCGCCAGCTTGCCGACCGCGATCGAGCCGATGTGCTGTGACACGCCGTGCGCGATGGCGGGGTTGATCGTATATTTCGCCACATAGCGCTTGGCGCGGAAGTTGTCGTTGCCGCGACCCGTATCCTCAGGAAGCGCCCCGCGCTGCACCTTCATCTTGTGAGCGGTCTGCCAGGTGCGGGTGATGACCTCGCCGATGCGGCCCATGGCCTGGCTGTCCGAACTCATCATCGAAAGCGCGCCGAGATCGTGCAGGATATCTTCCGCAGCGATGGTCTCCTTGCGGATGCGGCTTTCGGCGAAGGCAAGATCTTCAGGGATCGACGGATCGAGATGGTGGCAGACCATCAGCATGTCGAGGTGCTCGTCGAGCGTGTTGACAGTGAAGGGCCGCGTCGGATTGGTCGATGAGGGCAGGACATTGTGCAGCCCGGCCACTTTCATGATGTCTGGTGCGTGCCCGCCGCCCGCGCCCTCGGTGTGGAAGGCGTGGATGGTGCGGCCCTTGAAAGCGGCGATGGTGTCGTCGACGTAGCCGCTCTCATTGAGCGTGTCCGAGTGCAGCATGACCTGAATGTCGTGGTCGTCGGCGACGCTGAGGCAGTTGTCGATGGCGGCAGGGGTGGTGCCCCAGTCCTCATGCAGCTTCATCGCGCAGGCCCCGGCCTCGATCATCTCGATCAGGGCGGCGGGCGTCGCCGCATTGCCCTTTCCGGAGAAGGCGAGGTTCATCGGGAACGAATCCGCCGCCTTCAGCATCTGCGCCATGTGCCAGGGCCCGGGCGTGCAGGTGGTAGCGGACGTGCCTGCGGAGGGGCCGGTGCCGCCGCCGAGCATGGTGGTCAGCCCGCTCATCAGCGCATCCTCGATCTGCTGCGGGCAGATGAAGTGGATATGGCTGTCGAAGCCGCCCGCCGTGACGATCTTGCCTTCACCGGCGACCACGTCAGTGCCCGGCCCGATGATGATGGTCTCGTGCGGGTCAAAGTTGCCGAACCCGGCCTGGATGTCCGGATTGCCGGCCTTGCCGATGCCGCTGATGCGCCCGTGCCTGATGCCGATATCGGCCTTGACGATGCCCCAGTGGTCGAGGATCAGCGCATTGGTGATCACGGTGTCGGCGGCGCCCTCGGCATTGGTCATCTGTCCCTGGCCCATGCCGTCGCGGATAACCTTGCCGCCGCCGAACTTCACCTCCTCGCCATAGCTGGTGAAGTCTCGTTCGACCTCGATGTAAAGCTCGGTGTCGGCCAGCCTGACCTTGTCGCCGGTGGTCGGGCCGAACATGGCGGCATAGGCATTGCGTGAGATGGTGGCGGGCATCGTCGTTCCCAGTCCTGGATGTATTGATCAAATTGAGCTGGCAGCCAGTACAAGGCCTGCCAGCGCTACACCGACTCCCGCAATCCGGACCGGCCAGCGCGCGGCCAGTTGTCCGAACATGGCGGCAAGCCCGATTCCGGCGGTGTGCAGCACGATGCTGGCCATCAGAAACCCACCCGCGAAGGGCAATGGTGCGCCGTGCAGTTCCATGCCATGGGCCGCGCCGTGGGCGATGCCGAAGGCGGCGATGGCGGCGGCGCCCAGCCAGACCGGGGCTTCGAGGCGCAGGGCAATGGCCGAGCCCAGCAACACAACGGATGCGAGGATCATCGTCTCGATCTGTGGCACGACAAAGCCGGCCTGTGTCAGGGCAAAGCCTGCCGCCATCGCGCTGACGAAGGCGGCGGGCCAGACGAGTGACGCGCCTTTGCCGCGCAACGCCGCCCAGAGCCCGACCGCCAGCATGGCGAGCACATGGTCCAAACCCGTCATCGGATGCGCGAAGCCCGCGATGAGCCCTCCGCCATGGCCGGTATGTGCGAAGGCGGGCGTGGCGACGAGCAGGAGGGCGAAGGGCAGGATGCGGATCATGGTGTGGCCTCTTTGGAACGAGAAACAGCGGACATCTGGCAAGGCGGTACGACCCATCTCACGCACGGGGAGAGGCAATGAGTTCGCTTGGCAAGCGGGGGTACGAGCCGGCTTGCAATCCTCACGACACCAGCTCCCGCCCGCGCGTGGCCTGACTGGCGACCAGTTGCCAGGCATCGTCGCCGCGGCGTGACAGCATCTGCGTCCAGTGCACCGCGTAGGTCTTGCCGTCGGCGGCCCTGATCGGCGTGATGCCGCGCACCACCGCCGCCCAGCCACCGGCGTGGATGCTGATGCCGCGCTCGCTGAACGGCAGCAGCTCAACCGTCGCTTCGCCGGTCAGCAGCGAGACGATGCGGGCGTCGCGCCCATCGACCTTCGCCGATGTGTGGGTGTGCGTGAAGGTGTCGGCATACAGACCGCGCAGCTTGACCGCGTCCCTGGCCGTGACAGCTGCCTCAAGCGCCTTGTAGAAGGCAATGACCTCGTCAGTGACACCCGCCTGGCTCTGCGGAGACAGGATTGCTGGCGGGTGAGCGAGGGCAGGAGTGGTTGCAAGAAGCACACCCAGCACTACCCGCCGGGTCATCCCACCCACCCAGTACACGCCCTTGCCCATCACAGCTTCCCCATCACCTTCTGCTGGAAGCCGAACACCTCGCGCTTGCCGGCCATGTCAACCAGGGTGACGTCACGCGTCTGGCCCGGTTCAAAACGCACGGCGGTGCCGGCGGCGATGTCGAGGCGGCAGCCGCGCGCCTTGGCCCGATCGAAGCTGAGCGCGTCGTTGGTCTCGAAGAAATGATAGTGGCTGCCCACCTGGATCGGCCTGTCTCCGGTGTTGGAGACGGTCAGCGTCACAGTCCTGCGGCCCGCATTCAGCACGATCTCGCCCGCCAGCGTGGTGACCTTGCCGGGCTCCAGCGCATGCGTGGCGGCGCGGATCGGTTCGTGCACGGTGACAAGCTTGGTGCCGTCCGGAAAGGTCGCCTCGACCTGCACGTCGTGGATCATCTCGGCGATGCCGTCCATCACCTGATCGGCTGTCAGCACGTGTGCTCCGGCCTCCATCAGATCAGCGACGGAGCGGCCGTCGCGCGCGCCTTCGATGACGAAGTCGGTGATCAGCGCGACCGCCTCGGGGTAGTTGAGCTTGACGCCGCGCTCCAGCCTGCGCCGCGCCACCATGGCGGCCATCGAGACAAGCAGCTTGTCCTTCTCGCGGGGGCTGAGCATCATTGTCGTGTTCCCTCAGGTCTGCCAGCTGCGCGGCAAGGGCGCACCTGTCAGGTGGATCATGAAGCGGGCGAGATCAGCCCGCAAGGCTGCGGCATCAGGCGACAGGAAGCGGGCGATCAGCATGCCATCAAGGCCGGTGACGCCGCATTCCGAGACCGCGTCAGCGAGCGCCTCGCGTGCGCCCTCGACGCGTCCCGGCGCGTCCGGTGAAACCATCAGGACGGTGGCCGTGGCCCGCGCGCCCGCCGCGATAGCCTTGTGCTGCAGCGCCACGTTGACGAGCCCGTCGAGCTTCACATCCTCGGCAAAGATAAGCCTGCCCCCACGCCGGATGCGCCAGCGGTCGCGCAAGCTGGCGCGTTCGAGGATTTCGCCCATGGCGAAGCGCCCGAAATATACGCTCTCGCAGGCGATGAGCGTTGCATCAGCGGCGATATCAGCCTCCAGCGTGCGGCGAAGGTTGGCGCGCGCGAACAGGATCGCCTCCTGCGGCAGCCAGTTGAGGCTGGCTCCGCCGCCGACTGTCAGATAGGTCGAAACGAGGGTCTCAGGCCCCTGGCTGCGATAGATTTTCTCTGCCGCCTGCGTGGTAATGATCGCGCGTGCCCCCTCGTCGACGGCAATGCGCGCGTCAAAATGATCGCCGCCGGTGAGGCCGCCGCCGGTGTTGATCAGCACGGCCTCGCAGGTCTCGTTGAAGGTGCTCGGAAAGCGCGCCCGGTAGCCGCCGCCCTCGGCAACCTCGGTGCGCACCGTGCGTTTGCCGGCCAACGCGAAACGGATCCGGACGCCGCCATCGGCGCGCACATGCGCCGGCATCAGCGCGGTCACCGTGTCGTCCGCTGGAGTATTGGCCCCAAGATGGGATGGCCGGTCAAGCATGCGAGTGATCTGAAGTCTCCCTTCAAATCATCGCGCCTCGGGATTTCACCTGCAAGGGGAGGGGAAACACGTGGCTGCACGAATATTGTGCAAGCGGGCGGATGTACCGGCATGGCGAAGCCCCGTAGCATGCGGCGCTTCGCTGCGCTCGTACCGCTGCCGGTCAGAACTTGTAGGAAACGCCGACCCGCACTGCGTGATCGGAAGGGTCATGGCGGTAGTTGAAGCCCGGGAAGGCCACGAGCGACGCGTTGCGGAAGCGTCCATAGTCCGAATAGCGGTACTCCACCCTTGCGGTCAGGTTGTTGGTGAAGGCGTATTCGGCACCCGCGCCGATCGTGTACCCTGTCCGTGTCTGGGTGAAGCCCTCGCTGATGGCGCCGTTGAAATAGCTGTGCCGCATCTGGGCGAAAGCCACACCGCCTGTGACATAGACGAGCAGCCTGTCGACTGGTGTCACGCCGAGGCGGGCGCGAACCGAACCCTGCCAATCCGAGCGGAAGCGTGTTCCGGTGGGTGCGACGTTCGTGTAGCCGCCGCGATAGCCGGACGCCTCGATATCGGCCTCGACGCCGAAGACCATTGCGCCGTACTGCTGGTTGTAGCCTGCGTGAAGGCCACCGATAATGCCTTTCGGGTTGAACTTGCGGTCGAAGCCCGAAGCAAGGCCGGTGCCCGTGACGAACTCCGTGGTTCTGTCAGAACCCGACTTGTAGCCGACCTGGGCGCCGACATAGAAGCCGGTCCAGTTGTACACCGTGAAGGTGGGCGGGATCGGAACCATCGCCCGCGATGGCAGGTCAGCCGCCTGTGCCCCGTTCATGGCCAGCGCAAGGGCCATGGTAGCGCCCGCGGCCAGGGTCATTTTCACTCGAGACATCACAATTGCCCTCCAGGATGTGGTGCGCGGCTGGAAAGTGCGCCGCCGGCAATATGTCGCCGCGAGCCCTGGAAAGGTTCATGGCGACTTCTCATTCCATCAAGGGATTGGGATTCTGGCGCTATTCTGCCCGGGAGCTCCGCATCCGCGTCTCGGCCGCCAGGCAGAGGATCGTGAACAGCATCTGCGCGCCGCAATGGGCTGTATTGCTGGTGCCGTCATACTGCGGCGCGACCTCGACCACGTCGCCGCCGATGATATTGGCGCCGCGCATGCCGCGCAGGATCGCCAGCGCCTCGCGCGGCGTGAGGCCGCCGACCTCGGGGGTGCCGGTGCCGGGTGCATAGGCCGGGTCAAGCGAGTCGACGTCGAAGGTGATGTAGGTCGGACCATCGCCGATGACGGCGCGGGCCTTGGCGATCACGGCATCGAGGCCCATGTCGTCGACCTCATTGGCGTGGATCATGGTCATTCCGCTCTCGGTCGAGAACTCCCAAAGGTATTCGGCGCCGCCGCGGATGCCGATCTGGATCGTCCGCTCCGGGTCCAGCACGCCCTCCAGCACCGCCTGCCGGAACGGTCCGCCATGGTGGAACTTCGTGCCCTCGTAAGGACCCGACGTGTCAGCATGGGCATCGATGTGCAGCATGCCGACCGGCCGATCCTTGCCCAAAGCTTTCAGGATCGGCAGCGAGATCGAGTGGTCCCCGCCGACGGCCAGCGGGATCACGCCGGCCGCGTGCATCCGGCCAAAATGGGCTTCGATATCCTCATGGCACTGCTCGAGCGAGTAACGGGAGCGAAACGGCACGTCGCCGATGTCGGCAATGGCAAGATCGACGAAGGGCGCGGTGCCCATCACATGGTCCATCGGCCCGATCCGCTCGACCGCCCGCACCGCACGCGGTCCGAGCCGTGCGCCCGCGCGGTTGGTCACGCCAAGGTCCATCGGCACGCCGCAAATCGTGATGTCGAGATTGCCGAAATCCGGCAGGCCCGGGGCATCGGGCCGGTAAGGTGCGCCGCAGAAGGTGGCGACATCGGCAAATGGCCATTTGCGCTGCGCGCCCTTGAACTGGCCTGCCGCAATACGGGCAAAGCTTGAGTCGAAAATGTCTCCGCCAAGTGCGCTGCCATAGCGCGCCCGCAGTTGCGCCAGCTTGTCCTGTGTCATCGTCGATCCTGTCGGTGGGCCTTTGCTTCAGCATCGGCCTTGATCAGCTCACAGACAAGCGCGCAACGTCCGGCCCGCGGGGAAGCATGGCGATAAGTCATTGGTTTTATTCGCGACAATGGACGTGGAATACGTAAACATACTTACATGAAAACCATGTTTTTTTGTTGCAAGCGTGCAGGCACATCGTATTGATGGCTTAACTCGTCAAAGCTCCGTCAAAAACGATGGAGCGCGAGGGTTTTCATTGGGAGAGAGATGACCATGAAGCGTCGCCAGTTTCTGAAAACCGCTGCGGTTGGCGCAGCCGCAGGAGCGATCGCCAGCCCCGCGATCGCACAGTCCATGCCCGAGGTGAAGTGGCGTGTGACGTCCAGCTTTCCGAAGTCGCTGGACACCATTTTCGGCGCGTCGGAAGTTCTGGCCAAGGCCGTGGCCGAAGCCACTGACAACAAGTTCCAGATTCAGGTCTTCGCAGCCGGCGAAATCGTTCCGGGCCTGCAGGCAGCCGACGCCGTGACCAACGGCACAGTCGAGATGTGCCACACCGCCTCCTACTACTACGTCGGCAAGGATCCGACCTTCGCCTTCGGCACGGCGGTTCCGTTCGGCCTGAACTCCCGTCAGCAGAACGCCTGGTTCTACCATGGCGGCGGTCAGGCGCTGATGAATGACTTCTACAAGAAGTACAATATCTACTCCCTGCCCGGCGGCAACACCGGCTGCCAGATGGGCGGCTGGTTCCGCAAGGAAATCAGGACCGTCGCCGACCTTCAGGGTGTCAAGATGCGCATCGGCGGCTTTGCTGGCCAGGTGCTGCAGAAGCTCGGCGTCGTGCCGCAGCAGGTCGCTGGCGGCGACATCTATCCGGCCCTCGAAAAAGGCACGATCGACGCGGCGGAATGGGTCGGCCCCTATGACGACGAGAAGCTCGGCTTCAACAAGGTTGCGCCGTTCTACTACTATCCGGGATGGTGGGAAGGCGGCGCGCTGCTGCACTTCTTCATCAACCAGGCCAAGTGGGATTCGTTGCCGGCCACCTACAAGTCGATCCTGACCACGGCTGCTGCTCTCGCCAACGTCGACATGCAGGCCAAGTACGACGCCCGCAATCCAGCCGCTCTGAAGCGTCTGGTCGGTGCTGGCGCCCAGCTTCGCCCCTTCACTCCCGAGGTCATGGAAGCCTGCCTCAAGGCCGCCAACGAGGTCTACGCCGAAACGGCGGCCAAAAACGCCGACTTCAAGAAGGTCTATGACGCCATGGTGCCGTTCCGCAACGACCAGTACCTCTGGTGGCAGATCGCCGAATACAACATGGACACCTTCATGATCCGTGCCCGCGCCCGTGGGTGAGGCACGGTCAGCGGCCTAAAGCCGCTGACGTAAAGCTCCAGTGGAGCTTTGCGAGCGATGAACGCCCCGCCAACGTATCGGGGCGGGGCCGGCAAGGAGCGCTCGGCCGCGGTCTGGCGGGCCAACGCAAGGCACGAAGTTAACCCCGGCATAGCTGCCGGGGTTTTTCGTGCGTGCCGCCGGCGGGCCGTGCTATGGAGATCCAAAGGATGTCGCCGATGCTGCTTCGCTTTCGCTCCGCCTGCCTTGTTGCCGCGCTCGCCAGCGCGACCTCGGCCGTGCCAGCCGCCGCGCAGCAACTCGCCGAGCCGATTCCGCAACGCCGTGACGCCATCGCGCGGCCCATGAAGCCGCAGCCACAGCGGAACGCCGTGATCCCATGTCCCGAATATGGTCCCGGCTTCGCCCGCCAGCCCGGCGGCAGCACGTGCGTGCGCGTCAGTGGCCAGGTGCGCGGCGAGGTCAGTCTGCGGGATCGCCGTTCGCGCCTCAATGACAGCAGCGGCTTCAACTCGAAGGCGCAGCTGATGCTGGACAGCCGCACGCCAACCGAATTCGGAACAGTGCGTGCCGTCATGAGCGTCCGTGGGCAGGCGGGTTCCGGTTTCCTGAACAACCTGCGCTGAGCACCGGTGCATGGGCAGCCGGGCGTCCGGCATCGCCGCGGAACGCGCCCGTCCACGCCGTCAGCGAAAAGCCCGGTCTCGCGACCGGGCTTTGTCAAGGGCCGAGACTGAAGCCGCCGCTTACTGGATCTTCGGCGGCTGGGTCAGATCGAGCGGGGGCAGTCCGCCCGGCGCGCCGAGCCCCGGAATGGCGATATTGTTGAACTGCTGGTCGATCTGCTCCTGGTTCAACTGCACGGTCGATTTCTTGTAGTGCATCACCATCTGCGGGAAGGTGATGACGAGGCCCACCATGATGCACTGGATGATCACGAAAGGCACCGCCCCCCAGTAGATCTGGCCTGTTGTGATGGGCTCCATCGACTTGCCGGTGATCTTGTCGTTGTAGGCGAACTTCGGCGCCACCGAGCGCAGGTAGAACAGCGCAAAGCCAAAGGGCGGGTGCATGAAGGAGGTCTGCATGTTGACCCCCAGGATCACGCCGAACCAGATCAGGTCGATGCCGAGTTTCTCGGCAGGCGGCCCGAGCAGCGGCACGATGATGAAGGCCAGCTCGAAGAAGTCGAGGAAGAAGGCCAGCAGGAACACCAGCACGTTGACAAAGATCAGGAAGCCGGTCTGACCGCCCGGCAGCGAGACGAGCAGGTGCTCGACCCAGAGATGGCCGTTGACGCCGTAGAATGTCAGCGAGAACACGCGGGCGCCAAGCAGGATGAACAACACGAAGAAGCGCTTCAGGCCGGCCAGAAGGATGGACCCGGCAGCGCCCATGGCGCCGCCTTCCGTCGGCGTCGCGACGCCGATGAAGATCGTTCCCAGAACCAGGAAGATCAGCGCCAGCGGCGGCACCATGACGAAGGTCACCTGCGTGGCGATGCGACTCATCAGGCGGAAGCCTGTGGCCTTCTCGATCACACCAACGATCGTGGCGTAGAGCGCGCCGGCGGCGAGCGCCTCCGAGAGCAGGGCCCAGGACGGGTATCCGTTGGCCTTCAGGTAATACCAGCCCGCGGCCAGCGCGAGCGTGGCGAGCGCCGTGAGAACGACGCGTTGCGGCCCGAACAGCTTGTTGAACAGGGCGCAAAGGAAGGACACGACCACGCCGACCGACATGGTCAGGATCACGAAGTCCGCGCCGCTCTTGATGCTGGTCTGGCTGATCACATAATAGCCGACGATGCCCGAGAACAGCACGAGCACGCCCAGCTGCCAGACGCCGCGCGAGCCGTCCGGCTCCTTGAAGCCGATGTCGGCCACTGGCAGGCCAGGCACGTAGGACGGGCGGATCAGCGAGACGAGGAAGATGTAGCCCGCATACATGGCCGACAGCACGAGACCCGGCACGAATGCGCCCTCATACATGTCGCCCACCGAGCGGCCGAGCTGGTCGGCCATGACGATCAGGACCAGCGATGGCGGGATGATCTGAGCAAGCGTGCCTGACGCCGCGATAACGCCTGAGGCGACGCGCCGGTCATAGCCGTAGCGCAGCATGATCGGCAGAGAGATCAGGCCCATCGAGATCACCGACGCTGCGACGACGCCGGTGGTAGCCGCGAGCAACGCGCCGACGAAGATCACGGCATAGGCAAGGCCGCCGCGGATCGTGCCGAACAACTGGCCGATCGTGTCGAGAAGGTCCTCCGCCATGCCCGAGCGTTCCAGCACCAGGCCCATGAAGGTGAAGAACGGAATGGCGAGCAGCACGTCGTTGTTCATCGTGCCATAGATGCGCTCCGGCAGTGCCTGCAGGAAGTTGGGCACAAACAAGCCAAGTTCGATGCCGATGATGGCGAAGAACAGGCCGTTGGCCGCCAGCGCGAAGGCGACAGGGTAGCCCAGCAGCAGGAAGACCACGAGGGCCGCGAACATGATCGGGGCCATGTTCTCCTTGACGAAGCCGGAAAGGCCGCCGCCGGCGGTGGCAGCGAAGGCGTCGGCGGTGTGGAAGGACAGGAGCAGCACGACGGCGGCGAAAGCCAACCCGAACGCGCGGCGAAGAAACGATGAGGTCATCGGTCGATCTCCGGAATGAGGACGCGTCAGGCGTTCAGGTGCTGGACTTGCCCGCGCCATGGATTGGCACGGTTTTGGCGATCGGCGCGATGCCGTCGGCTTCTGCCTGCTTCAGCAGGCGCTCCGCCTCGGCAAGCGCGGCTGCCGCGTGGCCGCCATCATGGGCTGTGTGCGTGTTGTCCTCGATCAGCCCGCGCATGATCGCGATGCGCTTGATGATTTCGGAAATGCCCTGCACCGCCAGCAGGAAGAAGCCGATGACCACGAGGGACTTGGCGGGCCACTGCGGCAGGCCGCCGGCATTCAACGACTGCTCGTTGACATTGTAGGAGCGGGTGAAGAAGGGCCAGCCGTCTATCACCATGATGATGGCGAACGGCATCAGGAACAGCACATGGCCGACCAGATCGATCGTGTGCTTCAGCCAGCGTGGGAACAGGTTGTTGACGATGTCGATGCGGATATGTTCCTGGCTGATCACCGTCCAGGGCGAGCACAGCAGGAACACGGCCCCGAACAGCACCCATTGCAGTTCGAGCCAGGAGTTCGACGAGATGTCAAACAGCTTCCGGATGATGGCGTTGACCGTCGACACGCCGATGGCCACCAGAATGAGCCACGCGACATAACGCCCGATTAGCGTGTTCACCGCATCGATCAAGCGGCTCAGAGATATCAAACCACCCAAGGCCATCCCCTTTGTTTTCTTGTCGTTCGGCCCCTTTTGGAGACGTTCTAGCACAATCTGGATATGTGAAACCTGAAATGTGATAACGCACCATCTTCAACGCGACAAGCGGTTGAAAAGCCTTTGTCCGCAATCATTTGGTTTCAGTTGAAACGATTGAGCCGGATCAGGGCTGTGGCCCCCAGCGTGCAGACCAGCATGATCATCAGGAAGGCCGGCGGCCACAGTGGCGTCAGCGTTCCCGCAAGGTATGCGGCGAACGCGCCGATGCCGAGTTGCACGAAACCGGTCAGCCCCGCTGCCGCTCCTGCCAGGTCGGGCCGGACCGAAAGCGCCGAGGCCGTGGCCGAGGGAATGCACAGCCCGTTGCCGATGCCGTTGAGCATCAGCGGCAGGAAGAGCAGGGCGGGCTGCCAGGGGAACAGGAACGGCATCGCTGCGGCAATGCTGACGGAGATCGCCGACAGCATCAGACCCAGCGGCATCAGCCGCGCCGTGCCGATGCGCTGGCCGAAGCGGCCGGTCAGGAAGTTGCCGAACATGTAGCTGCCGGCCATGGCCACAAAGAAGAGGCCGTAGATTTCGGGCCCGGCGCGCATGTGCTCCACCACCGCATAGGGCGCCCCCGCGATGAAGCTGAAGAAGGTCGACGAGACCAGCGTCAGCACGCCGGCATAGATCACGAAGCTGCGCTCGCGCATCAGGATCGGAAAGGCGCGGAACACGTCGCTGACGCGCTGCGGCGGTCCGCTGCGGTGATGGGTCTCCGGCAGCTTCAGGATGGCGCCGGTCGTGGCGATCACGCCGACCACCGCCATCAGGACGAAGATCGCGCGCCAGCCCTGGGTCTTGTAGATGAACCCTCCGATCAGAGGCGACAGCATGGGCGCCACCACCATGGCCATGGTCACGTAGCCGATGATGCTGGCGGCCTCGTCGCGTCCGGCCATGTCGCGGGCTATGGCGCGGGTCAGCGCGAAGGCCGAGCCCGCTCCGATGGCCTGCAGCATGCGCGCGGCCAGCAGCATCGGCAGGTCCGCTGCCACAAGTCCGACGAGCGAACCCAGCGCAAAAATCGCGAGCCCTCCGATGACGCACGGCCGGCGACCCAGCCGGTCCGAGAGCGGCCCCACGACCAGTTGCGCCAGCGCGACGGCGAACAGGTAGAAAGTCAGCGTCAACTGGATGGCGGCGTAGTCAGTTCCCAATGCGCGGGCGATGGACGGCGTGGCTGGTGCCAGCACGTTGAGCGCAAAGGGCTGCACCGCGCTGCACACGACCAGGATCGCCAGCGATGGCCGGACCTGCACGGGCCGTGCCGCTTCGCCGGTCATGATGCGGTCACCTCGGCTGCGCGCACGCGTTGGCGATGCAGGGTGTAAAGCCCGCTGCCGACGATCAGACAGGTGCCAAACAGGGCCGGCAGGTCGGGCAGGTCGCCCCAGACGAGGGCGCCGAGCGCTATGGCGAACACCAGAACCGTGTAGCGAAAGCCCGATACCAGTGACACGTCGGCATCGCGGAACGCCACGATGATCGCGTAGTTGCCGGCCGCCACGAACAGCGCGGCTCCCGTGAGATACAGCAGTTCGCGCTGCCCGACCGGTTGCCAGGTTTCGGTCAGGCCGATCACCCACCCGGTGATGCAGACGACGATGGTGGTGGTGAAGGTCACAACCGCAGATGGCACGCCGGCCCCGATCTGCCGTGTCACCAGATCACGCGCGCCGACAAGCGCGGCGCTTGCGAGCGCAACCAGCGAATAGATCGTGAACCCCTCGGAGGACGGCCTTACCACGATCAAAACGCCGATGAAACCCACGACCACCGCAGCCCAGCGCCGCCAGCCAACCTTCTCGATGCCGAGGACGGCCGCCATGGCCACCAGGATCAGCGAGGCCGCCTGCAGGATCGCGGTGATGTTGGCGAGCGGCAGATGCGCCAGCGCCAGGATGAAGGTAAAGGCGATCGCCGATTCGAGCGCACCGCGCAGCGCCACCATCGGATGGGCCATCGCCTTCAGATCCGAGAAGCGGCCGAACACGCGGACGAGCACGAGGCTCGCCGCAACCGCGAACAGCCCCCTGATGGCCAGGACCTGACCGGTCGGCAGCGTCTGGGTCGAGAGCTTGACCAGCACGTCGTTGACAACGAACGTGGCCATGGCAGCCACCATCGCGATGACGCCACGTCGGTTGCTGGCCGCGCTCGCGCTGCGGGCCGGCGTCAAGGTCGGATCCCTCGTTCAGTCACGCGGCACGCTGGAAGCGGCTGAGGCTGAAGGGAGACAGATCGAAGCGGGACGCGCCTGTGATGCTGAGATCGGCCAGGATTTCCCCGATGGCGCTGGCGAACTTGTAGCCGTGCCCGGAACAGCACGAGGCGAAGACCACCTGTTCCGCGCCAGGAATGGTGTCGATCACGAAATGCTCGTCCGGCGTGACGGTGTAGATGCAGCCCTTGAGCGCCAATGGTTCCGGGCTGGCGTCGGGAAAGTACTTCTCGATGGCGTCGCTGAGGAAGTTCGCCTGCCTTTCGGTGGGCGTGCGGTCGGGCTGCGACGGGTCGATCGGCTCGCGCCCGAAATGCGGCCCTCCGAGCTTGAACCCGGGATGCTCCCAGAGCGGAAAACCGTAGAAATTGCCTTCGTCGACGGTCAGGATGAACACGGGGAAGTTGCCGATCCGGAACGGTTCCGGATTTCTGACTGTGTACCAGCCGATCGCCTGCCGAACCGTCTTGATATGGGGTGCAAGCGCTGGATTGAGCGTGTCCATCCATGCGCCCGAGGTCAGCACCAGCCGTCCGGCGGTGTATGTTCCCCGCGCCGTGGTCACCTTAACCCCGCCATGGGCTGTAATGCTCCAGTCCAGCACGGGCTCGTTGGCGCGGATCGTCGCGCCCGCCGCCTGCGCTAGGCCCACATGGGTGTAGATGGCGCGCTCGGAGGCGACGAAGCCGCCATCAGGCTGCCACAGGCCGACATGGCCGGTGGGCAGGTTGAAAGCCGGAAAGCGCGCCTTGATCTCGGCATGGTTCAGCAACTGGTGTGTCAGGCCGTGATCAAGGCAGGATTGGTGGGAGCTTTCGACAAAACCGGCGCCTTCTGGCGCCAGGTCGACCGATCCGGTCACATAGAGCAGTTGCGTGTCGGCGCGCCTGCCGGTCTCCTGCCACAGTTCATGCGCGCGGCGCACGATCGGCACATATTGCGAGCCCTCGAAATAGGCGAGCCTGATGATGCGCGTCATGCCATGCGAAGAGCCCATGGCATGGCCGATGTCGAACCGTTCCAGTCCCAGCACGCGCTGGCCGCGCTTGGCCAGTTCCCAGCATGCGGCGGAGCCCATGCCGCCAACCCCGGCCACAATCACATCGTAATGGTCGCTCATCGCCAGCCCCCGTCAGCCTTTGGTAAGCGCCGGGGAGGCGATGGTCCATCGGCGTTGTCTCATGGCTGCATGACAAATCCGCGCATATCCGCAGATACAGCCGTCATTAACCATCCGTAAGACCTTTGCGTCTACCACAGCATCTGCGTTCAGACATGGTGAAGCGTCGATGGATTGTCGTTCTGTTCCTGTCGTTGTCCGCTTGACCGCCGAGACCTTGCTTATCCGCTGTGCGGCAGAGCAGCGGGTTGGGATGATGGCGGGCCGATGACCAAAACAGCCTTGCATCCAGCAATGCCACAGCGAGGGCCGGCGGTCGTCGTCCCGGCGCAGGCCGGCGAGGATCTGTCCCAGCGGAGGTCCCCGCTGAACCGGCTTCTGGATCGGATCGGCGCCGGGCTGGGCCTGGCGGGGCCGCACCAGGTGGCTGAGGAAGCCAAGCCCGCCGCGCCGCCGGCGGAGCGACCTGGCATCGATGCCGACGAGATCGATACGGTCCTGCGGAGCCGCCATTTCCGGCAGTCGATCGACACCATCGAACATGACGTCAGCGGCGCCCTGTCCCGCCTGAACGCCCTGATCGAAACGTCGGGCATGCTGACCACCGAGACCGCCGCCGATCTTGAGGTCATCCACAGCAGCATGTCGGCGCTGCGGGGAGCGGCGAGCCATGCGAGCCGCGACGTGGCCCAATTGGCGGAAGCCTCGGTGCAGGTTTCAAGCAGCGCGGAAACCGTGAGCAGCAACATCCGCACTGCGAGGGTCAGCGTCGATCAGGCCGCCGGGGTCGCCAACTCGACCACTGACGTCATGCTGTCGCTCTCGACGGCGTCGGGTGAAATCTCCGGGATGGTCGATACAATCGCCATGATCGCGCGCCAGACCAACCTGCTCGCGCTCAACGCCACGATCGAGGCGGCGCGCGCGGGCGAGAGCGGCCGAGGCTTCGCCGTTGTGGCCCAGGAGGTCAAGGCCCTGTCAATGGAGACGGCACGCCGCGTCGCCGACATCCGGACGCGTGTGACGGAGCTTGAGAACGCGACCTCGAAATCATTCGCCGCTATGTCCGAGATCGCCATGCTGATCACCTCAGTGAACCCGATGGTCTCTGCCATCAGCGATGCTATGGCCGAGCAGGCCCAGTCGGTATCCGAGTTGACGCGGCGCACCAAGATGACCGCTGGCTTCATCGACAGCGTGGCCGAACGCGTCGAGAGCATCGAACAGATCACCTCGACCGCGAGCGGGCGCAGCACGGCGGCCACCGAGGCTGCGGCCGAAGCCTCCCGCGAGGCAGGCCAGGTTTCGCATTTCATCGCCGCGATCCGGCAGGCCGGCTTCGCGGCGCGCCGGCGGCATGACCGCTTCCCGCACGAACGGCAGGCGCGGATCACGGACGGGATGCGCGGCTGGCTCACGACGACGATCGACATCAGCAGGGGCGGCGTCCTGCTGGTCCGTCCCGACAATTGCGACCTCGAAAGCGGCCATCCGGTATGCGTCACCTTCGCCGACATCGGCGACATCACATCAACTTTGGTTGGAATCAGCCCGCTCGGTCTGCATTGCTCGTTCCAGTCGATGGATGACGCCACGCAGGAGCGGCTTCTGACGGCGATCGAGCACGTCAAGCAGGGCTACAGGCCACTCATCGAGCGCGCCCAAGCCGTCGGCGCTGAGGTCATGGCCGCGATGAACGATCTGCTGCGGGCAGGCGCTCTGACCGACGCACAGCTTTTCGACGGCGGCTATATGCCGGTCCCCGACACTGACCCGCCGCAGTTCGAGGCGGCCTATCTGGCCGCGCTGCGTCCTCACCTGGCGGCGATCTGCGAGGCGCCGCTGAAGCTGGACGCCAATTTGGTCTATTGCGTCGCCGCCGATCGCAACGGCTATGTTGGCGTCAATCATCCGATGACATCACAACCGCAACGCAAGGGTGATTTCGCCTGGAACGAGGCTCACGCCCGCGACCGCCGATTCTACAATGACAATGCGGGCATGACCGCCGCGCGCTCGGTCCGGCCCTTCGTGATCCAGACCTACCGGCGCGACATGGGCGGCAGCAAACTTCAGGTCATCCGCGAAATCTCGATCCCGATCTTCGTCGCGGACCGGCATTGGGGCGGATTGAAGATGGGCTACCTGCTCTAGCCGCCGGTAACGCTCATGTGGCGACCGACCGCAGGCCGATTGGCGCGGCGGTCGATCACAAAGTCATGGCCTTTCGGCTTGCGCGCAATGGCGGCCTCGATGGCGGTATGCAGCGGCCCGTCGCTCTCGCTGCTGCGGATCACACCGCGCAGGTCGGCGGCATCCTCCTGGCCAAGACACATGTAAAGAGTGCCGGTGCAGGTCAGCCTGACCCGGTTGCAACTTTCGCAGAAATTGTGGGTCATGGGCGTAATGAAGCCCACCAGCCCCCCGGTCTCGCCGACCCGGACATAGCGCGCCGGCCCGCCGGTGCGGTAAGAGTCCTCGACCATGGTGAACTGGTCCATCAGCCGCGCCCGGACCACCGAGAGCGGCAGGAACTGCTCGATCCGCATCGGTTCGATGTCGCCCAGCGGCATCACCTCAATGAAGGTGATGTCCATGCCGTCGCCATGGGCCCACCGGATCAGGTCGGGAATCTCGGCCTCGTTGACGCCGCGCAGCGCGACAGCGTTGATCTTAATCCTGAGCCCTGCCGCCCGCGCCGCGGCGAGGCCCTCATGCACCTTGCCAAGGTCGCCCCAGCGCGTGATGGCGCGGAACTTATTGGCGTCGAGGGTATCGAGCGAGACGTTGACCCGCTTGACGCCGCAGTCCGCAAGTTCGCCGGCATATTTCGCCAGCTGCGAGCCATTGGTGGTCACGGTCAGCTCTTCCAGCCCCTGTCCGAGATGGCGTGACAGCGACCGGAACAGGCTCATGATGTCGCGGCGCACCAGCGGCTCCCCGCCGGTGATGCGGATCTTGCGCGTCCCGCGCGCGATGAAGGCCGATCCGATCCGGTCAAGTTCTTCCAGCGTCAGCAGGTCGCGCTTGGGCAGGAAGTTCATGTCCTCCGACATGCAATAGACGCAGCGGAAGTCGCAGCGGTCCGTCACGGAGATGCGGATATACTCGATGGTCCGCCCGAACGGGTCGACCAACGGCGCGGTGACGGGGGCTTTCATATCAGTCATGGGGCATCCGGAGTGCGGCCGCGCCATCGGCGGATGGCAATGGCGATCATCTGGCCGTCAGGACAAATCGGGCTTGCATCGGCCCGCTCGCTGTCCATAAACGTGCTCTCTATGTGGAAGATCAGGGCCGCGCCGTCAATATGCACGCCTGACGCACCAGCCAAGGCGGCATCGCAGCATGAGCAACCAGCAGAACTGGCCCACCGAAATCCGCCTGAGCAAGGATCGCCGCACGCTCAGCGTAAGCTTCGAGAGCGGCGAGCGTCACGATCTCACGGCGGAATACCTGCGGGTCGAAAGCCCCTCCGCCGAAGTCCAGGGGCATGGCCCAGGCCAGAAGAAGACCATCGCCGGCAAGCGCAACGTCGAGATCATCGCGGTCCAGCCTGTCGGCAACTACGCTGTCAAGCTCGTCTTTGACGATCTGCACGACACGGGTATCTACGGCTGGGACACACTGGCTGACATGGGGCGCCAGCACGCCGTGCGCTGGGCCGCCTACCTCGAAAGCCTGGCGTCTGTGGGAATGACCCGCGAGCCCCCACTGCGGGGCAGCAAGGCCTGACGCCCTGAGACGGCATGGGCGCAGGCAGGCCTGGGTCCGGAGCAGCCGACCGCAGCTTGCTGGAAAGTTTGGCGCGCTTGCTCTTGCTGAAGTATTTTTGGAAAAGTTTGACGAAGTACTGTGTCTAATCGTTCTGTTTTGATTGGATGTCTTGTTAAGGCTAATCGTAATCTGACAATTGCTGTTACCATCCGTTAAGCTTTGAGGGCCATCTTGGCGTCGGGTTGAACCAGGAGGTTCCGGCATGCAGGCACGTGTGATGGATCATCCGCTTGAAGCGGGTGGCGGCGAACGCCGCAGCGCGCACCAGCCCAGCGAACGCATGATCGGTCGGGTCGTCGCCTGTGACGGCTCACGCGCCACGATCTCGGCAGCCGCCACGAGCCTTGTTGGAACGCAGACCGACTTCTGGTCGATCGGCCGGCTGATTTCCATCAGCATGGGCAACACCCGCGTCGTCGGCCTCGTCTGTGAAATGAACGCCTGCAACGGGCTTTGGGATGAGGGCCTGCAGAACGAAATGCAGGTCAGGATCGAACTCGTCGGCGAGATCATGGAGACGGGCGATGGCAGGGTCGAGTTCCGCCGTGGCATCAGCAACTACCCCTATCTGGGCGCCATCGCCCACCGCATCCGGAGTGCCGACCTGTTGGCGATCCATGACATCGGTGATCGTGCCGGCATCGAGGTGGGCTGGCTTTCTCAGGACAGCACCATCCCCGCGACCGTGTCGGTCGAGGATCTGCTGCGCTGTCACTTTGCCGTGGTCGGCACCACCGGCGTCGGCAAGTCGAGTGCCGTGGCCATGCTGCTGCGCGAGGCGGTCGCCAAGAAACCCACTCTGCGCGTGCTGGTGCTCGACCCGCACAACGAATACGCCCACGCGTTCCGCGCCAATTCGATCTCCCTTGATTCCACAACGCTGGAGCTGCCCTTCTGGATCTTCAGTTTCGAGGAGATAACGGACGTCGTCTTCCGGGGCCGCCCAACGGTCCAGGAAGAGCTCGACGTCCTGCGCGAGATCATCGCGACCGCGAAGGGGCGCTACCGTGGCACCGGCGAGGTTGCGCTGTCATCGACGCTGATCCGCAAGCCGCTTGATGTCGCCAACTACTCCGCCGACACGCCGGTACCCTACCGCATGTCGGATGTGTTCAAGATCATCGACGAGCTTCTGGGCCAGCTTGAGCCGCGCTTCAGCCGTTTCCATATCCGCAGCCTGCGAAGCCGCATCGAGAGCCTGAACAGCGATCCGCGCTACCGCTTCATGTTCGGCCGGACGACCGCCGAGGACTGCCTCGATCGCGTGATCAGTTCGATCTTCCGGGTTCCGCATGAAAACCGCCCGATCACCGTCCTGCAACTGGCCGGCATCCCGTCGGAAGTCGTGAACTCGGTGGTCTCCGTGCTCGCCCGCCTTGCTTTCGACATCGCGACCTGGAGCAGCGATGGGTTCGAGGTGCTGGTGCTCTGCGAGGAGGCCCACCGCTATGTGCCGAACGACCCGGCCCTCGGCTTTGGTCCGACGCGGGCCGCCATCGCCCGCATCGCCAAGGAAGGTCGCAAGTACGGCTGCTATGTCGGCATCGTGACGCAGCGGCCAGGCGAGCTTGACCCCACGATCCTGTCGCAGTGCTCGACTGTCTTTGCCATGCGGCTGGGCAACACGCGCGACCAGGACATCATCAGGGCGGCCATCGCCGATTCCTCCGCCAGCACGATCAGCTTCCTGTCCTCAATCGGCAACCGCGAGGCGATCGCCTTCGGCGAGGGTGTCGCCACGCCGATGCGCATCACCTTCAAGTACCAGTCGCAGGGTGAATTGCCCGCCGCAGAGCACGGCGCGAAGGCAGCCCGCAACGGTGCCGATCGCGAGATCAACCTGCGCGAGATCATCTGCCGCATGCGCGGCGGCAGCGAAACGGTTGTCTATCGCTGAGGCGAGGCGGCGGCATCTGCCGCATCAGGGCCGTCTTGCGACCACAAAAAGCCGGCGTGAAGCCGGCTTTTTCGAGTTTGGAGCAGAAGCTCCGATATCAGCGCAGCACAACCACGCGGGTGCCGACCTTGGCCCGCTCGTAGAGGTCGATGACATCCTCGTTCAGCATGCGGATACAGCCGGATGACACGGCCTGACCGATCGTTTCCGGCTCGTTCGAGCCATGGATGCGGTAGAGGGTCGACCCGAGATACAGGGCGCGGGCGCCCATCGGGTTTTCGGGGCCGCCAGGCATGAAACGCGGCAGGTCGGGGCGGCGGCGCAGCATCTGGGCCGGTGGCGTCCAGGTCGGCCATTCGGCCTTCCGGGTCACGGCCTTGGTGCCGGACCATTCGAAGCCTGGCCGGCCGACGCCCACGCCGTAGCGGATTGCCTGCGTGCTCGACAGAACGAAGTACATGCGGCGCTCGCGGGTATCGACCAGGATCGTTCCCGGAGCATACTTCGAATTGTAGGTGACGGTTTCGCGTGGAATGGCGGTGGCCTGCGGCTTGAAGCCTTCAGGGTTCATCAGGAGCGGCTGACGGGTCAGCGGATCGATTTCGGCGGAAGCCGGGGCTGCGATGACTGCGCCAAGCAGCGCTGCAGCGATCGAGAGAACAAGGCGGCGCATGTGACCCTCTGGGAAAAAGAATGAAGGGCGGTAAGCTGCCCACAGAATCTGGAAATGTCTGATTTTCGCCACAATGGCAATCCGCAGAATCCACATCACAGGAAAGTGAAGAAAAGCTGACTGGACGCGTGGCCAATGTGCAACAAGTAGGCGCGCCGAGCGAGCACACCGGCAGGGTCGTCGACACCATCCGGACGGGCCGGGTGCAGCCCTCGCCAGCCTGTCTTGACGGGCCGGCGTGGAGCGCTTATCCCACCGGGCATCGGGCGCGTAGCTCAGCGGCAGAGCACTCCCTTCACACGGGAGGGGTCACAGGTTCAATCCCTGTCGCGCCCACCATTTCTTCGCGATCAGTCGGCTCAGCGCCTCTCGCCGCGCGGTCTCTTCACGATCCTGAGCAGGCTGTAGACCCTCCCAACGCCCAGCGGCACGGGCTCTTGCATCGTGCAATCCGCCTTGGCGTCGCACCATGTCGCGATGCGGCTGACCGGAAAGTCCGGCCTGAGCCCAACTCCTGCGATCAGCGGGGCCACCGCGCTCTCGAACCCTGCCAGATAGCGGTTTTGCGACCGGAAATGGCTGACGATGATGATCTCGCCCCCCGGCTTCAGCATCCGTAGGCTGTTGTCGAGCGCTGTTTCGGGATGGGACACAAGCGTCAGCACGAATGGGAAGACGATCGCATCGTAGCGTTCATCCGGATGCGCCATGGTGTGGACATCGGCGATGTCGAGCGCATGCACATGCCGGAGGCCCTCGCGTTCGACCCGTTCCTGCGCCTTGAGGAGCATGGCGGGGGACAGGTCCACGCCCGTGACCCGGAGGTTGCGGCTATAGAGCGGCAGCAGCAGGCCGGTTCCCACACCAACTTCCAGAACCTCGCCGCCGATCCGGTTGGCCGCCTCCGCTGCCGCGACATGCGCCGGCTGGAACAGGTGCTTGCACAGGCCGTCATAGACATGGGCCCAGCGTCCATAGGCTTTCGCGACCATGCCGGTGGGAAGGTCTCGGGCGATGACGGGCATGAGGCAACTCCTGTGATGACAGCCAGATGTCAATTGCGCTGATTTCCGTGACAGTCCTTTGACGTCGCCGCGGCGCGCAACCGGCGTCATCAAATCGTGATGAACATCGGCGATCCGGAGCGGCAGTTGCCGGAGCGTTCGGCGACGATTCGAGGCTGATCGTTGCCGTCAGGCGCCAGCACAAGGCATTGCCGATGACTGAATCCCAGACCTACCGGACATTGTTCATCTCGGACGTGCATCTCGGCACGAAGGCCTGCCAGGCCGATGCGCTGCTGGGCTTTCTGCGCGACCACGATGCGGATACCATCTATCTGATCGGCGACATCATCGACGGCTGGGCGCTCAAGGGCGGTTGGTACTGGCCGCAGGCGCACAATGACGTGGTGCAGAAACTGCTGCGCAAGGGGCGCAAGGGCGCGCGCATCATCTACCTGCCTGGCAACCACGACGAGTTCCTGCGTGGTTATTACGGCACGCACTTCGGCGGCGTCGAGGTGCAGGAAACCGCGATCCACCTGGGGGCGGACGGCAAGCGCTACCTGGTGCTGCACGGCGACGCGTTCGACTTCGTCATCCGCCACGCCCGCTGGCTGGCCCATCTTGGCGACACCGCCTATGACGCCGCGATCTTCCTGAACCGGATCGTCACCGGCATCCGCCGCCGTTTGGGGCTACCGTACTGGTCTTTGTCGGCCTGGGCCAAGCTCAAGGTCAAGAATGCCGTCTCGGTGATCTCGAAGTTCGAGGACGCTCTGACCCGCGAGGCCGAGCGCCAGGACGTGCAGGGCGTCATCTGCGGCCACATCCATCATGCGACCTCGCGTGATATCGGCGCAGTCCATTATCTCAACAGCGGCGACTGGGTCGAAAGCTGCACCGCCATCGCGGAGCATCATGATGGCCGCATGGAGGTCATCCACTGGATGAAGCAGGGGCCGGGTCTTGTGTCACGTGGCCCGCAGCGCGGCGTGCCCGAGCCGGACGAGGCGGACGCCGCGCCGGTGCCGATTGCCGCCAGGCAATGGGCCTGACCGAAGCGCAGCAGGATCACGCTCCGCCATGAAACTGTTGATCGCCACCGACGCGTGGTCCCCCCAGATCAACGGCGTCGTGAAGACGCTGGGGTGGCTGGTCGCCGAGTTGCGGCGGCGGGGCGTCGATATCTGCGTGGTCAGCCCTGACGACTTCCCGACCATGCCGCTGCCGACCTACCACGAGATCAAGCTGGCCTGGCCATGGCCGTCCGTGATCCGCGAACGGCTCGATCAGTTCAGGCCCGACCACATTCACATCGCGACCGAAGGCCCGATCGGCTGGGCGATGCGCCACGCCTGCCTGCATGACGGACGCGTCTTCACCACCAGCTATCACACCCGCTTTCCGGAGTACCTCCTGGCGCGCGCCCCGATCCCGCTCGACGTCAGCTATGCCGCCCTGCGCAGCTTTCACAATGCGGGTCATGGGGTAATGGTGTCGACCCGATCGATCGAGAATGACCTCGCGGCGCGCGGCTTCACCAATCTGATGCACTGGGGCCGCGGCGTCGACCTGAAGCACTTCTCGCCGGATGCGCCGACCGATGCCCTGCCGCATTGGCCGCGGCCGGTGTTCCTGACCGTCGGCCGGCTCGCGCCCGAAAAGAACCTCGACGCCTTTCTCGGCCTCGACCTGCCGGGCACGAAGATCGTGATCGGCGATGGCCCGTCAGCGGCCGAACTGCGTGACCGCCACCGCCAGGCGGTCTTTCTGGGCCAGCGCAGCCATGACCAACTGCCTTCGCTCTATGCACACGCCGATGTCTTCGTCTTTCCGAGCCTGACGGACACGTTCGGCCTTGTCCTGATCGAGGCGATGGCCTGCGGCCTTCCCGTCGCGGCCTTCGATGTCGCTGGGCCGCGCGATGTGGTCGGCAACAGCGGCGCCGGTGCGGTCGGGACGGATCTTCGGGCGAATGCGCTGGCGGCCTTGCGCATCAGGCGCACGCTCTGCCGCGAACATGCGCTCGGGTTCACCTGGGAAAAGTCCGTCGACCAGTTTCTCGCCAATGTCGAGGCCGCGCAGCATGCGAAGCGCCGGGAACTGGAGTCAGCGGCCTGACCCGGCCTGCGCCACGGCGCCGCAGCGGTCCTGACTTGTCGATACGGCTGGCCTAGCTCATCGGGTAGACCTCACAGGCCGGATATTCCCGCATGCATCAAGCCTTCGTCCGTTTCCTTGCGCTTGCCGCGCTGCTTGGGCACGCAGATGTTCAACCGGCTTCAGCACAGACGCCGGATAGCGTCAGGCTTGGGTCGTATGCGATCGATCGCACCGAAGTCAGCATCGGCCAGTTCAGGCGTCACGCCCAGGTCAAGGGCCTCGTGACCGCTGCGGAACGCGAAGGCGGCGGCTTTGAATTCGCGGCCGGCTGGACGCGCCGCCCCGGCTGGACCTTCCAAGCACCGCAGGGAAGGCCGGGCGCCGACAATGAGCCCGTCACCCACGTTACCTGGCAGGAGGCCAGCGACTATTGCTCCTCCGTCGGCGGACGCCTGCCGACCATGGCGGAATGGCGGAATGCTGCCTACACCGAACAGCGCGATCAACCGAGTGATGGCTTCGTCAAAGGGCGCACCTATCCCTATCCTGTCGGCGAACAACCGGACGGGATGAACAACAATCGGCGCGCACATGTCCCGGTCGGCACCACCAAGCGCGGCGTCAACGGATTGTTCGACATGGGCGCCAATGTCTGGGAGTGGATCGCCGACCGGCGGGACAGCGACGCCCTAACGGCCGGCGGTTCATGGTGGTATGGCCCTGCACAGGCGCGCGTCGACGGGGTCCAATGGAAAGCCGCAAGCTTCTATGCGGTCTATGTCGGCTTTCGCTGCGCCTATGACGTAGCCGGCTGACATGTGTCGCTGCCGTCATCTGGGGGGCTCCAGCCCTGAGCCCAAGACGCTCAGCCGCGCTTGCGGCCATAAAGTTCCAGCTTGTGCCGCACGATGTCAAAGCCGAGTTCTGCGGCGATTTCCGCCTGAAGCTTCTCGATCCTTTCCGACCGGAACTCGATGACCTGACCGGTGTCGACGTCGATCAGATGATCATGGTGGTCGGTGTCGGCATTCTCGAAACGGGCACGCCCGGCATCGAAGTCGTGACGCTGGATAGCGCCGTGATCTTCCAGCAGCCGCAAGGTCCGGTAGACCGTTGACAGCGACACGCTGCCGTCCAGCACATAGGCGCGGTGGTAGAGTTCATCGGCGTTCGGATGGTCACGCGCCTCGGCCAGTACCTTGACGATGACCTTGCGCTGCTCGGTCAACCTGACACCGGAAGCCTTCAAATCCGTCAGGAACCGCTCGTAGCGCTGCGCAGGCGTCATCATGATGCGAAAGTAGCCTTGTTGACACTCAGATGCAAACTGATTTGCGAATGATTTGCAATTGCGTTGACAGGTGCAAATAATTCGCAATAGCATGATGATCGGCAAGGGAATGTGCGCATGGTCGATCAACCTTCTGTCTGGACACGCCGCAAGGTCATGGCGGCTCTCGCCGCCGGGGTGGGGAGTGTGTCGGTGATGCAGGTCCCGGCCTTTGGCCAGAGCCCCCGCGCCAGCGGCGCGCCTCTCCGGGTGTTGACGACCTTCACGATCATCCAAGACATCGCCCAGAACGTGGCGGGGACCGCTGCGATCGTCGAATCCATCACCAAGCCGGGCGCCGAGATTCATGACTACCAGCCAACGCCGCTTGACGTGGTGAAGGCGCAGTCGGCCGATCTGGTGCTGTGGAACGGCATGAACCTCGAACGCTGGTTCGAGACGTTCTTCGAGAACGTGAAGCAGGTGCCGAGCGCCGTCATCTCCGAAGGCGTCGAGCCCATGCCGATCCGGCAAGGGCCCTATGACGGCCGCCCCAACCCGCATGCCTGGATGTCGACCAGCGCCGCGCTGATCTATGTCGAGAACATCAGGAAGGCTTTGAGCGCCGCTGATCCGGCCAATGCGGCGACCTATGCCAGCAATGCCGCTGCCTACAGCGCCCGGATCAAGGCCATTGACGAGCCGTTGCGCCAGCGGTTGACCTTGATACCGGAGACGCAGCGCTGGCTGGTAACCTCCGAGGGCGCCTTCAGCTATCTGGCGCGGGACTATGGCCTGCGGGAGGCCTATCTCTGGCCCATTAACGCCGATGAGCAGGGCACGCCGCAACAGGTGAGGGCGGTGATCCGGACTGTCCGCGCCAACCGGATCCCGGTCGTGTTCAGTGAAAGCACCGTGTCGGACAAGCCTGCCCGGCAGGTCGCGCGCGAGACAGGCGCGCGCTATGGCGGCGTGCTCTATGTCGACAGCCTCAGCGATGTGCGCGGCCCGGTGCCGACCTACCTCAAGCTGCTGGAGGTGACGGTCGACACGATTGCGAAGGGGTTCGGCAAGTGACAGCGTCGCCGAGCGCGGGCTGGTTGGCCTTCGGACGCCCCGCGCCGGTGGCGCATCCGGCCGCCACGATCGATGTCGCGGGCATCACCGTGACCTATGCCAACGGCGTCATGGCGATCAAGGACGCCAGCTTCGCGCTTGGCTCGTCCACGATCTGCGCGCTTGTCGGCGTCAACGGCTCGGGCAAGTCCACGCTGTTCAAGACTCTGATGGGATTCCTGACGCCAGCCACCGGATCGGTCACGATTTCCGGCCTGGCCGTGGCAGACGCCCTGAAGCGCGGCATCGTCGCCTATGTGCCACAGAGCGAGGATGTCGACTGGAACTTCCCTGTCCTGGTCGAGGATGTGGTGATGATGGGCCGCTATGGCCACATGAACGCCCTGCGCCTTGCCAGCGCCGCCGACGGGCTGGCGGTCGATCAGGCGCTTGAGCGCGTCGGCATGGCGGGCTTCCGCAAGCGCCAGATCGGCGAGCTGTCGGGCGGGCAGAAAAAGCGCGTCTTCCTCGCCCGGGCGCTGGCGCAGGGCGGGTCGGTCATCCTGCTTGATGAGCCGTTCACAGGCGTTGATGTGAAGACCGAGGCGGCGATCATAGAACTGCTGCACAGCCTGCGCCGTGAGGGCTGCCTGATTTTTGTCTCGACCCACAATCTCGGCAGCATCCCCGCCTTCTGCGATCATGTCATCCTGTTCAACCGGACCGTGATCGCCGCCGGACCCACGCAGGCCACCTTCACCGAGGCCAACCTGGCCCGCGCCTTCGGCGGTGTTCTGCGCCATGTCCGCCTGGGCGGGGCTGACCTGCATGATGACGCCGACGGCCGTTCGATCACCGTGCTGACGGATGATGAGCGCCCGCTGGTTCTCTATGGCGAGCAGGACCGGGAGACGATGGTGCCCCCCGGCAAGACGGAGCAGGGCGCATGAGCCCCGACGGCTGGCTGACCCTGCTGCTTGAGCCCTTCAGCTACGGCTACATGTCAAAGGCCATCTGGGTCAGCGCGCTGGTCGGGGCTGTTTGCGGCTTCCTGTCCTGCTACCTGATCCTGAAGGGCTGGGCCCTGATGGGAGACGCTCTTGCGCATTCGGTCGTGCCGGGCGTCGCGCTCGCCTACATGCTGGCGCTGCCCTATGCTCTGGGCGCCTTCACCTCGGGCATTCTCGCGGCACTCGCCATCAGCCTCGTGCGCCGGATCACGCTGCTCCGCGAGGATGCGGTCATCGGGCTCGTCTTTACCAGCATGTTCGCCGCAGGCCTGCTGATCGTCTCGATCAATCCCACCTCGGTCAACGTCCAGTCGATCGTCCTTGGCAATGTGCTCGCGATCTCCGACGAGGATGTGGTGCAGGTTATCATCATCGCCGCCGTGTCGTTGCTGATCCTCGGCCTGCGCTGGAAGGACCTGATGCTGACCTTCTTCGATGAGAGCCAGGCGCGCATTGTCGGCCTCAACCCACAGCGGCTGCGCATCCTGTTCTTCGTCCTGCTCAGCGCCTGCACGGTCGCGGCCTTGCAGACGGTGGGCGCTGTGCTGGTGATCGCCATGGTGGTGACGCCGGGCGCGACCGCCTACCTGCTGACGGACCGTTTCAGCCGGATGATCTGGTTGGCGATGGTCATCGGAGCCGCCACGAGCGCGGTCGGGGCCTATCTCAGCTTCTTTGTCGACGGCGCCACAGGGGGGCTGATCGTCGTGCTCCAGACGCTGGTGTTCCTCGGCGCCTTCGTGTTCGCGCCAAAGCATGGGCGCCTGGCCGCACGCCGCGCATCACGCGTGACGTCGGGAGCTCCTGCATGACCCTGGTCACCTGGCTGACCGCGCCATTCGCCTTTGACTTCATGCAGCGCGCGCTGATCGTCGCCGTTCTGGTTGGCGCTATCTGCGCGATTCTGTCCTGCTTCCTCGTGCTCAAGGGCTGGTCCTTGATGGGAGACGCGGTCTCGCACGCCGTCCTGCCCGGCCTCGTCATCGCGCAGGTGCTCAACCTGCCGCTGATGCTGGGCGCCTTCGCGGCAGGGCTGGGGTGCGCCCTCGCCACCGGCTACCTCAAGCGTAACAGCCGGGTTAAGGAGGATGCCGTCCTCGGCATCGTGTTTTCCGGCATGTTCGGCCTCGGGCTGGTGCTGTTCGCCAAGGTCGGCAGCGACCAGCACCTGCTGCATATCCTGTTTGGCAACATGCTGGGCGTGCGCTGGGATGATGTGATCGGCACTGCGGCAGTTGTTGTGCCGGTGGGTGCGCTCGTGCTGCTGAAGCGCAAGGACCTGTTGCTCGTCTGTTTCGACCCGGCCCATGCACGCGCCATTGGCCTGCCCGTCGCGCTGTATGAGGTCGGTCTTCTGGCCTTGCTGGCGCTGACCATCGTCGCGTCGCTCAAGGCGGTCGGCGTCATCCTTGTGATCGCCATGCTGATTGCGCCGGGAGCCATCGGCTTTATGCTGAGCAAGCGCTTTGACGCCATGCTGGCGATTGCGGCCTGCGCCGCCATTGCATCAAGCGTGATCGGCACCATCCTCAGCTTCCACCTTGATGGCGCCACCGGCCCGATGATCGTCGTCGTGCAGTCCGTGCTGTTTGCCGGGGCCGTCGTGTTCGCCCAGTGGAAGCGCCGCCGCCTGCAGGCCGCGTAACCGCATCCACCCCTGCCGGCACGTATCAGGCCCGCGTCACGCGGCGCCGGATGTTTACGCACTGTTAACCATGTCTGCCTAGCTTGAAGCCGGGCGGAACGTGGCATTTCGGGGTGGGGAGAAGCAAATGAGCGGGTACCGCCTGATCGGCGTCACGACACCGCAGGCCGCCGACAAACTGATTGCTTCGGGCGCGGCGCTGGCTGGCGAGCCCCTGTTCATCACCCGCTATCCCGGTCTTGCCGCCTTGCGGGTCAGGGCCGATGGCGCCTCCACCCGCAGTCCGGCCGACTTCCAGCGTCAGGTAGCGGCAGCTGCAGCCGCCGGCCCGTTGCTGCCGGCCGCTGCCGACAACCCGCTGATCGACGAGACCGAGGCCTTGCGCGCGCTGGCCATCGGACATGCGCGTCTGAGCCAGGCGCTCGACCTGTTCCGCAGCCATCGGCAATACCGCATCACCGTGTTATGGAATCCGCTGATCGCAATGGCGCATTGCGCCACGCAACCGGAGTTCAAGGCAGCGCTGGGCAAGGTCGATGGTGACTCAGCCGCCCGCAGCAGGGTGATTGGCGAACTGATCGCGGCGGCCCGCGACCGGCTGCGCGCCGGAGCGGCGAAACGCCTCGCGGCCGCCTCGGTGTCCCTTGTCGAAACGCAGCCGCCGAGCCCGTCCACGGTGGCCAGCATGGCCGTGTTGGTGGATCAGGCCAAGGAAGCCGCTTTCGATGCGGCCCTTGAAGATGTCTACGCCTCCTTTCCCGACCTGTCGGTCGATCAGGTAGGCCCCTTGCCTCCTTCGGCCTTCGCGAGCCTCGTCATCGAGCGCCCCTCCGCCCATGACATCGCCGAGGCCAGACTGGCCCTTGGCCTCGATGGTTCCCACGATGAGGCGCTTTACACCGCCTATGCCGCAGCCATCGCTCCGGCCCGCTTTGGCGCCAAGGACGATCCTTCCCGCATTGCAGCGATCACACAGGCCTATCGGCTGCTGCAGCGTCTGGATGAAGCCACCAGCGCCGGCGGCGACCGCGACGAGCCAATCCTCGTTGATCTTGTAGGTGCCGGAGGAGCGCGGTGGGCAGCCTGATCTGCCACCAGCCCGATCAACCAGTCTCGCCGCCCGCGCGCGCATCCGCCCTTCTGAACGCCTGTCCGCCCATTTCGCACCGGTGAGCCATCCGTATGTCGCAGCCAGATCCATCGTCTGAAGTGTCGCAGACCCCATCCCTCGGCGCTTTGCCGGCTCAACTTGGCGCGCTCCTCGCGCTCTGCGCCGCTCTAGCCGGAGCCGCTCTGGCGGGCCAGCACCTCGGATCACCGCTGCTGGCCACCGCCGCGATGCTCGCCGCGCTTTGCTTGCTGACCGGGACCCTGCTGCTGTTGCCGCTGATCCTCGACCGAACGATCCGCCGGCCGCTGGCGAGACTTGCCCGGGGCATGACCGCTCTCATCCCCCAGAATGCCGACGACATCATCCGCCTGTCGGACCGCGCCGACGCGGTCGGCGAGGTGGCGCGCGCCTCGATCCTGCTGCTAGAACGCCACGACCATGTCGAGGGCATCGCAAGCAGCGTGCGCGACTCCCAGGGCGTCGCCCGCGACCTGCGCAAGATGGCGGACATGCTCAGGGAAGGTCAGAACCAGATTGCGCACTACCTGCTGGGCACCACGCGGGAGATTGAGGCCCTGCGCCGAGCCACCAGCGAGGGACAGGCCGGGCTCACCGAGACCTGGGCCGCCGCAGCGGCGGAAACCCGGCGCGAAGTTGAGGCGCTGAAAACTGTCCGGCACGACCTCGCCGCCACCGGTTGCACGGTCGAGGACGCTGCAAGGCTTCTGCAGCGCGAAGCGTCCAGCCTCGGCGCGCAACGGTCGCTGGCCGGCGCATCGCTCGACGCCGTGATCCGCGACCTCGCATCAGCCTCCCGCGCCCTTGCCACCCAGGTCCGTACCCTCGGCCCGGACGGCCATGACATCGCAAGCGCGCTGGTGGACATCGGCGACCGCCGCGCCTCCTTCGTCCAGACCGTCGATCAGGTCACCATTGCCGCGCTGCGTCTTGAAGACCTGCTGCGCCGCGTGGATCAGCGCGTCACGGTGGCTGCAGGCGAAGTGGGCGCAGGCCGGTCAGCGGCCGACCCGAACACCGACGACGCGATACCGTTCGAGCAGCTCGTCGGTCGGGCCTTGCAGGCCGCAAACCGCCCCGAACCTGCGCTCGAACGCGGCGCCGCTTGAACGCCCCAGCGTGACGGCGAGCTTCAGACCAGCGCTGGGGTGACCCGCGCGATGGCGTGTGCCAACTCGTCGAAATGCTGGATCACCAGATCCGGTTCCAGGCTCTCGATCGGAACGTCCGTGTAGCCGAAGGGCACACAGATCACCGGCAGCCGCGCATTGCGTGCTGTCTGAATGTCGGTTTTGGAATCGCCGATCATGATGGCGCGGCGCACGTCGCCGCCGGCGGCTTCGATGACCATCGTCAGGTGCCGCGCGTCCGGCTTGAAGAACGGATAGCTGTCCCGCCCGGCGATGGCGGCAAACCGCCCCGTGACGCCGAGCGCATCGAGCAGAAGGCGCGAATGGCGCTCCGGCTTGTTGGTGCAGATCGCCAGGCGGTGGCCGGCGTTGGCCAGCGCGTCGAGGGCACCCAGCACGCCGTCATACAGGTGCGACTCGTCCGCCACGCGTCCCGCATAGACCTCAAGGAACACCTGGAACAGCGCCTCGAGCTTCTCGGGCGACAGCGGCCGGTCATACAGCCTGAAGCCGCGCTCGATCAGCGCCCGCGCGCCTGCGCCGACCAGATCGCGCGCCACCGAGACCGGCAGCGCTGCCAGCCCCTCCTGCGCCAAGACGACATTGAGTGTGCCGATGATGTCCGGCGCGGTCTCGGCCAGCGTGCCGTCAAGATCGAACACGATTGTTGGGGGGGAGGATGCCCGGATCATGCAGCGGCTTTGCCGGGTTTGCATTCGCGGATCAAGTCCAATCGGCGGACCATCCATCATGGAAGCACCGTTTTGGCCTTGAAATCTGGCCAGATTCTAAACGCTGGCGTCGCCGCGGAGCCTCAGGGCCGCGTCTATCTCGGCGCGCAGGGCGGCCGCCGCCGCGCGCGGATCGGGCTTGCCGGCGATGCCCGCCACGACAGCGATCCCGTCCGCGCCGGCCATGATGCAGTCATGCGCTGCGCCAAGGTCCATCCCGCCGATCGCCACCAGCGGCAGCCGTGACTGCCGGACGCAGGCTGCGAGGCCCGCGAGGCCCATCGGCTCGGCCGCGTCGGGCTTGACGCCGCGCGAGACCACAGGCCCGACGCCGAGGTGATCGACGATGTCCCACGGCACTTGCGCCATCTCGGACGGATGCGTGATCGACAGCCCGATGATCGCATCCGGTCCCAGGATGGCGCGGGCGGCGGCGGGGGGCAGATCGTCCTGGCCGAGATGCACGCCCGCAGCGCCGACAGCGTGGGCGACATCGGGCCGGTCATTGATGATCAGAGGGACGTGAAGCGGCGCGAGGGCCGACACCAGGGCGCGGGCCTCGTTGACCAGTGCGCCCGCCTTGGCGCCGGGATTGCGCAACTGGATCAGGGTCGCACCACCGCGCACTGCGGCCAGCACGGTTTCAACCAGACCGGCACGGGCGCACAGCACCGGGTCGGTCACGAAATAGAGCCTGAGATCGGCTGGGTTCGCCATGATTGCGCTCACCGGATCGCAGCGATGGCGTCGATCAGCATGGTGGCAAAGCTGCCCGGTCCCGGGGTGCCCGGCTCGGCCAGTTCGGCGGCCCGCTTCATCAGGGCAAGGCCCGTGATCGCCGCGTCCTTTGGCGACGCCACAGCGAGGAAGGCGCCGACGAGGGCCGTGGTGGCGCAACCCGTGCCCGTCACCTGTTGGCTGATCGCGTGCCCGCCTGTTACCGGGATGACCTCGCCGCCGGCGATCACGTAGTCGGTCGCGCCCGTCACCGCCACCACAGCGCCGGTCAGATGCGACAGCCTGCGCCCGGCCTCGATGGCCTCCTCGCTGCCGGAAAGCGAGTCGACCCCGCGCCCGCTGCCAGCGGCCCCGGCCAGGGCCATGATCTCGCTGGCATTGCCGCGGATGACGGCAGGTTTCTTCCGGCTCAGGCGCAGAGCGACCTCGGTTCGGTAGGGGGTGGCGCCCACGCCGACCGGATCAAGCACCCAGGGCACCTGATGTGCTGTCGCGCTGGCGACAGCTTCATCCATGCCGGCCACGAAACCGGCGTCGAGCGTGCCGATGTTGATCACCAGCGCCCGCGAAAGGGCTGCGAAGGCGCCGGCTTCTTCCGCCGCATGGACCATCGCCGGTGACGCGCCGGCCGCCAGGAGCACATTGGCCGTGAAATTCATTACCACGAAATTGGTGATGTTGTGGATCAACGGGCGCTCGGCCCGCAGTTTCAGGAGTGCGGCAGACAGCTCTGCCCTGTGCGACGATGACATCCATCCCTCCGCCGGCATGACCCGGATCAGGTTCGAAGGGTTCGGATTGGTCCGTCTCAGCAAGACCGTGGCTCGGCTTGCACCCCTTGGCTGGCCGCGAGCTTAGGGCGGGCCGTGTGAAAGCGCAATCCCGCTGCGCGCGTTCCGGCCAGGCCGGGCCGCACCGGCCTCTGGGCTCAGTTGAGGGTCTTGAAGCCCTTGACCGGGCGCGTGTCGCCGCCGCCGATCCCGAGGACGGGCAGGGCCCGCGCATCCGGGTTCGGCAGGCTGACGGGTCTGACCGGCTGCGCCGGCACCGCCGTGTCGCTGGCCCAGGCGCCGTTGCGCAGTGCCTCACGGGTTGGGACGTCCTCCTGCGCCGTCGCTGCCGACGCGCCGCCGGCGCCCGTGGCCGTGATGGTGCGCCTCAGGCCCACAGCCGCGCCGGCTACAGCCGCCGCCGCGCCGGGTGACGGCTTGGCTACCGCGGCCGGTGATGGTGTTGCAGCCGCCGTAGCGAGTTTCGTGCCGGGCAGAAGGCGGGCGCGTTTAGCTTCCGCCGTGCTTGCCGAGACCATCAGCAAGCCTGCAACAAGAACGACAAGAGGTGACATGCAAAATGTCCTGAAGAAACAACGTCGCGAAGACATCACAGAAGTCTCAGGAAACGGTTCGCAAACATCGTTAATGGCCATGGATGATTGTCATGCATCGATTTTCATCTCCGCAACAGCGGACCCTCCGCCATGGCGCTGCATAGCGGAGGTTCGCGGGCATTTCCTCGGTAATGGTCGTGGGGCTGTTGTTCAGCTCTGCTTGACGACGATCGGAGTCAACAGATCGCCCCAGAATCCGCCTTCATGGTGATGGCGGGCAGAGCGCTGCAGTTCGACGGAAAGGCCGGCATCAACGGCCTTCATCACCGATGCGTTGAGCCGGTGGAGGTCGTTGGCGAGCATGCGGATCGCCATCTTCTGTTCGTCATTCATGCTCGACGCGAAGTTTTCGGCGCGTTCTTTCACGGCAGGCTTGGACATGGTCATTCTCCTCTATGCGCGGGTATGGGGGCCGCGGTCCGAGTTGGGGGGGAGGCGATCTAGCCCTTCAGTGTCATGACCGGCCTTGTGCCGGTCATCTCGGTTTAGGGGGCTCGTCGCCAGGGCTTGTCGAGATCACCGGGACAAGCCCGGAGATGACACTGTCTTTCTGGTTGTCACTCGGCCGCCTGCAGCTTCGGCGGGGCCTTCTTGAACTGATCGGCCTCGGTCGAGTCTTTCAGGGCGGTGGTCGAGGACTGGCCGGCCGAGATGGTGACGGCGACCTGGTCGAAGTAGCCGGTGCCGACCTCGCGCTGGTGGCGGGTGGCGGTGAAGCCACGCTCCTCGGCGGCGAACTCGCGCTGCTGCATTTCCGAGTAGGCCGCCATGCCGCGGTCGCGGTAGCCATCCGCCAGGTCGAACATCGAGAGGTTGAGCGAGTGGAAGCCCGCAAGCGTCACGAACTGGAACTTGTAGCCCATTGCTCCCAGTTCGCGCTGGAACTTGGCGATGGTGGCCTCGTCGAGCTTCTTGCGCCAGTTGAATGATGGCGAGCAGTTATAGGCCAGGAGCTTGTTCGGGAACTTCCTGTGGATCGCCTCGGCGAACCGGCGGGCGTCGTCCAGATCCGGGTGGGACGTTTCCCACCACAGCAGGTCCGCGACGTCGGCGAAGGCGAGGCCGCGTTTGATGCAATGATCAAGGCCGGTGCCTTCCTTCAGGCGATAGAAGCCTTCCGGCGTGCGGCTGTCCGCCTCGATGAATTCTCGGTCGCGCTCATCCACGTCCGAGGTGATCAGGCGGGCTGACTCGGCGTCCGTGCGGGCGATAACCAGCGAGGGCACACCCATCACGTCGGCGGCGAGGCGCGCCGCGGTGAGGTTGCGCTCGTGGGCGGCGGTGGGGATCAGGACCTTGCCGCCAAGATGGCCGCACTTCTTTTCTGACGCCAGCTGGTCCTCGAAGTGGACGCCGGCCGCACCTGCCTCGATGAAGGCCTTCATGATCTCGAAGGCGTTGAGCGGGCCGCCGAAGCCTGCTTCCGCGTCGGCCACGATCGGGGCGAACCAGTCGCGCTTGGCTCCGCCCTCGGCATGCTCGATCTGGTCGGCGCGTTGCAAGGTGCGGTTGATGCGGCGGCAGAGTTCCGGCGCGGCGTTGGCGGGGTAGAGCGACTGGTCGGGATACATCGCGGACGCCGTGTTGCTGTCGGCAGCGACCTGCCAGCCGGACAGGTAGATCGCCTTCAGGCCGGCGCGCACCTGCTGCATGGCCTGGTTGCCGGTCATGGCGCCCAGCGTGTTGACGTAGGGCTCGCTGTGCAGGAGCTGCCAGAGCTTGTTGGCGCCGCGTTCGGCCAGCGTATAGGCGATGGGGAAGGAGCCGCGCAGCTTCAGCACGTCTTCGGGCGTGTAGGCACGGCGGATGCCGTCATAGCGGCCTTCCGGTGCGGCGGGGACGAGGTCCTTGAACGTCATCTTGCTCATTGCGGTATCCTTGCGTAGCTCATACAGAGATTTTACAACTTTAGGATAAGCGCCCGTTTCCGTGCTTTTTCCGTTTGGTTGTGGTGACCTGTATGTGCTGCACGGAGATATGCGAAACAAGTCAGACATTCAGGGGCAAAGGTCCATCTGAATGCATTTTACTTTTGTCAATTTGTTGACGTGTAAAATTTTTACATGTTGGCAGGGTTGGTTGTTCCTTGGGTCTGTGCTGTCAGCCCGCTCCAACAATGCCCTCATCCTCATCCTGAGCCTGTCGAAGGGTGAGGGTTCCAGCGCCTGCGTTTCCGGAGACCATCCTTCGATAGGCTCAGGATAAGAATTTTGGGAGGGCTTCATGTCTGACGAAACCGGCCGCAAGATCCTCGCTGGTGCCCGGCTGCGTCGCCTGCGCCGCGAACTGGCGCTGTCGCAGACAGCCATGGCGATGGAGCTGGGGATTTCGGTCTCCTATCTCAACCTGATGGAGCGCAACCAGCGTCCGGTGACGGCGCAGGTGCTCATCCGTCTGGCCGAGGTCTATGACGTCGATCCCCGCTCTTTCGCCCGCGAAGAGGAGATCCGCGCCGCCGGCGAACTGGAGGAGGTGTTCGCCGACCCGCTGTTCCGTAGCATGCCGGTACCAAAGGTCGAACTGCGCGAAGCCGCCGACATCGCGCCCTCACTGGTCAGTGCCATCCAGCGGCTCTACCGCGCCTATGTCGAAAGCCGCGAGAGCGGGGAGGGCGGCTTTACCGACAATGACCGCGCCGAGGGTGCGGGCGCGGGCCGCGACAATCCCGTCGAGCGCGTGCGCGACTTCCTGCATGCCGCCAACAACCATTTGCGAGCGGCTTCGCGAGAAGCACGGCATGCGCCTGCAGGTGCTGCCGGTCGACGTGATGAGCCAGGCGCTGCGCCGTTTTGATCGCCACCGCCGCCGGATCATGATTTCGGAACTGGTCGAACCCTCGGGCCGCACCTTCCAGGCCGCCTACCAGCTCGGCTTCATCGAGGCCAATGACGCAATCGACGCCATCGCCGTCAGGCTTGATCCAACCCAGGGGGCAACCCGCCGCCTGCTGCGTATCACGCTCGGCAACTATTTCGCCGCCGCGCTGATGATGCCCTATGGCCGTTTCCTTCAGGCGGCCGAGTCGCTGGACTACGATGTCGAGGTGCTGAGCGCGCGCTTCAATGCCTCGTTCGAGCAGGTCGCACACCGCCTCACGACGCTGGCGCGGCCGACCGGGCGGGGCATCCCGTTCTTTCTGGTGCGCGTCGACAATGCCGGGAATGTCTCCAAGCGCTTTTCCTCGGGGTCATTCCCGTTCTCACGCTTCGGCGGCACCTGCCCGCGCTGGAACCTGCACCAGACCTTCCGTTCGCCGGGGCGGATCGTTACCCAGATCGTCGAGCTGCCCGATGGCGCGCGCTGGTTCTCGGTGGCGCGCACCGTGCGCCGCACCGCCTCGCCCTGGGGCGAACCGGAGGCGCAGTTCGTCATCGGCCTCGGCTGCGAGCTCAAATACGCCAGCAGGCTGGTCTACTCGCGCGGCCTCGACCTCAAGACCTTCGAGCCGACGCCGATCGGCATCAACTGCCGGCTTTGCGAGCGGCAAAACTGCTCCCAGCGCGCCGCCCCGCCGCTGATGCGGACCTTGCAGATCGACGAGAGCGTGAGGGGCGTTAGCCCGTTCGATTTCGAGGCCTGAAGCGATCAGTCCTTATTGCCTCTGCCCTTGCCTTGTGGCTCGTCGCGAACCGCTCTGGCTCCCGTCCGCTAGCCAGCCAGCGCACGGCGACGCGCCGGCAAAGAAAGCCGGGTGAACTCCCGTTCGGCGACGGGCCGGCCGAACAGCCAGCCCTGGCCACGCCGGCAGCCCATCGCCATCAGCATCTGCGCCTGCTCGTCCGTTTCGATGCCCTCCGCCAAGTTCGTCATGTCGAGATTGCGGGCCAGCTGCACCATGGTTTGGGCAATCGCCATCGGCAACCCGCCACGGGGTGGTCTCCGACACGAAGGAGCGGTCGATCTTGAGCTCGTCAAAGCCGAGGTTGCGCAGACAGGCAGGGACGAATAGCCGGTCCCGAAATCATCCAGCGAAACCGTCACGCCGGTCGCCTTCAGCGCTTCGACCAGTTGCCGCACGACGCGGGTCTCGGTGATCATCATGCTTTCGGTGATCTCGAGCTTAAGCCTGGTTCGGCGCCAGCCCCGTGGTGGCGAGCGTCTGGGAGACAAGCTTGAGGATGTCGACCCGGAAGAATTGCACGGCCGACAGGTTGACCGAGACTGTGATCGGCGTGGTGAAGGCTGCTGCAGCCCGGCAATCCTTGAACAGAATGACCGTGCCGATGTCGATGATCGGGCCGCTGGTCTCGGCGACCGGAATGAACTGCGCGGAGGTGACGTCCAGGGACGTGGTGTAGCTCGACTGTAGCCATCGTCCCGGCTGCGCGCGCTGAGCAGCGCTGGAGCAGCCTGGCTGATGGCGGTGGCCATTGATCGATCTTCGGGTGATGCTCGGGTTTGTGACAACCGTCCAACCTAGAGGAAGACCAATGACCAATCACATGATGGACCTTCGCACGCTTGTGGAGAAGACCTCCGACGCGGATATCCTGCGGGACATGATCGGCTTTGCCGCCGAGCGGCTGATGGAGCTGGAGGTGG
>JAPLOW010000174.1 GCA_026400555.1 Hyphomicrobiales bacterium | reverse complement strand
CCCTGCCCATCGAGACCCGCCGGCCCCGCGATGCCCGGCAGGCCTGCCATGTTCACTGTCACCGTGAAGATGTCGTTGAGATACATCTCGACGGGATCGGCCGAGCCCTTTTCGCCGATGCCGAAAGCGGCGGAGGGCGTCGCCGGCGTCAGGATGGCATGGACACCGGCGGCGAAGACATCCTCGAAATCCTTCTTGATCAAGGTCCGCACCTTCTGCGCGCGCAGATAGTAGGCGTCGTAATAGCCGGCCGAGAGCACATAGGTGCCGATCATAATGCGGCGCTTGACCTCGCGGCCAAAGCCGGCGGCGCGGGTCTTCTCGTACATGTCGGCGATGTCACGGCCCTGCTCCCGCTGACCGTAGCGCACGCCGTCATAGCGCGCGAGGTTCGACGATGCTTCGGCGGGGGCAACGATGTAATAGGCCGGAAGCGCATATTTCGTGTGCGGCAACGCGATGTTGACGATTTCGGCGCCGGCCGCCTTCAGCCAGTTGATGCCGTCCTGCCAAAGTTTTTCGATCTCCGCGGGCATGCCGTCGATGCGGTACTCCTTCGGGATTCCGATCTTCATGCCCTTGACCGAGCGGCCGATGGCCTTCTCATAGTCCGGCACAGCGATGTCGACCGAGGTCGTGTCCTTGGGGTCATGCCCTGACATCGAGCGCAGCATCACGGCGCAATCGCGCACCGATTTGCCGATCGGGCCGGCCTGATCGAGGGAGGATGCGAAGGCCACGATGCCCCAGCGCGAGCAGCGGCCATAGGTCGGCTTAATGCCGACCGTTCCGGTGAAGGCGGCGGGCTGGCGGATCGAGCCGCCAGTGTCGGTCGCGGTGGCGGCAAGGCACAGGTTGGCGGCGACCGCGGAGGACGAACCACCCGACGAGCCGCCTGGCACCAGATAGGTGCCCTCGACACAGGCGCTGCCGACGCCCATGTTGGAGCCTTGGCGCCGCCACGGGTTGATGACATTGCCAAAGCAGGAGGTCTCGTTGGACGAACCCATGGCAAACTCGTCGTTGTTAAGCTTGCCGAGCATCACTGCGCCGTCGCGCCAGAGCTGGCTGGTGACGGTGGATTCGTAGGTCGGCACGAAATTGCCGAGGATGTTCGAACAGGCCGTGGTCCGTGTGCCGGCCGTGCAGTACAGATCCTTGATCCCGATCGGCAGCCCTTCGAGTGCACCACCCTCGCCCTTCGCCAGCTTTGCGTCCGAGGCGGTGGCCTGCTGGAGTGCGATCTCCGGTGTCTCAAGCACATAGGCGTTGAGCAGCCGTGCACCTTCGACGGCGGCGATGTGCGCCCTGGCCAGTTCGGTCGCGCTGAAGGCCTTGGCGCGGAGGCCGTCGCGCGCTTCGGTCAGGGTGAGTTTGGTCAGGTCTGTCATGACATGCTTTTCAGTGACTGCTGGACGATGGGAGCCCGGTTCGCGCCTTCGCGGCATCCGGGGTGGCAGTATGACGCTTTGGCGTTCATTCAACCACTTTTGGCACCATGAAATAGTCGTCTTCCGATTGCGGCGCGTTCTTGACGATCTGTGCAGCTATTTCGCCATCATTCACAACATCAGCACGCTTCTTCATTGCCATCGGCATGACCGAGGTCATCGGCTCGACGCCATCGACATTGACCTCGTTGAGCTGCTCGACGAACCCGAGCATCGCGTTGATCTCGGCCTGCATCTTTGCAACATCGCCTTCAGGCAAGGCAATGCGGGCAAGATGGGCCACGCGTCTGACTGTAGCGGCGTCAACGGACATGCGGACAGGCTCCTTGAATGCGCGGCTGCGAAACCTTGCGGGCGTCGCGCCTGACCTGCGCTATAGCTGGCCTGTCCCAAGCCTGCAATCTCAGACGGCAAAGGCCTCGCCAACCTTCGGCGCGCGAACGGCAATGTCCGAGCCGGTCATTTCAGCGAGGAACAGGTCCGGCGTCTGATCGATGATGCCGAACGAGCCATAGTGGCATGGCACTGCCAGCTTCGGCTTGACGAAGCGCTTCATGGCGATCGCGGCGGCCTTTCCACCCATGGTGAAACGGTCCCCAATCGGGCAGATGCAGACATCCACGGCGTGAAGCTCGGCAATCAACGCCATGTCCGAGAAGATGTCGGTATCGCCCATGTGCCACAGGACCGGCTCGCCCTTGGCCGCCACGATCACGCCATTGGCATTGCCGAGCGGAAAGCTGACGCCGGCCTCGACCTGCGCAGAAGAATGATCCGCCCTGACCAGACTGGCCTTGAAGGGGCCGAGATCGACCGTCCCGCCCGTGTTCATCGGCGAGAAGTTCTTCAGCCCCTTGGAAGCGAGATACATGAGAAGGTCGAAATTGCTGACGACGACCGCGCCGGTGCGTGCGGAAATCTCTAGCGCGTCGCCGACATGATCGCCATGCCCGTGGCTGATGAGAACATGCGTCGCGCCTGCCGTCTCAGCACCAATATCGCCAGAGAAGGACGGATTGCCGGTAAAGAACGGGTCGATCAGGACAACCGCACCGGCCAGCTCGACGCGAAAGCAGGAATGTCCGAACCAGGTCAGTCTCATGATGGGCTCCTCGAGCGGCAGCGCGCCGCAGCGCTTGGCCTGCGCACCATAACGCGGTCCCAGATGATTGTCGCCAGTCCGGGATCGGCGTAAGGGCCTGTCATTGCCGCAGAGGTCGTGTCGTGCCCGTATTTGAACTTGACGCCTTGCGCGATGCCCTGACGCGTCATCAGCGCCTGCTCGGGCTTGACCTGGGCAGCAAGACCATCGGGCTGGCGCTGTCGGATGTCGGCCTTACGATCGCCAGCCCGCTCGAGACCATCCGGCGCGTCAAATTCAGCAAGGACGTGCAGTTGCTGCTCGACATTGCCGTGAAACAGGGTGTCGGCGGCCTGGTGATCGGCCTTCCACTGAACATGGACGGGAGCGAAGGACCGCGCGTGCAGTCCACACGGGCCTTCGTACGCAATCTCTTGCCGTTGACCGCGATGCCGATCGCCTATGTCGACGAACGTATGTCGACGATGGCTGTGACACGGACCTTGCTGGCCGCGGACGCATCGCGGGCCCGGCGCGCCGAGGTGGTGGACAAGATGGCCGCAGCGTACCTGTTGCAAAGCGCGCTCGACCAGATGGCCTGACAACGGCAAACGCCGCCCGAAGGCGGCGTTTCGGTCATCCAGATCGCGTCACTGATGCGTGTGTCACTGACCCTTGTCCTGTGTCGGATCACCGATGCCGCGCTGGCGCTGGCGCTCGCGGAAATCGGAGCTGCCGGGCTGCGCGTAGCCGCGGCCATAAATGGACGGGTCCTGGCGATAGACCGGGGCCTGCCGGTATTGCGGCTGCGGCTGGTAAATCTGCTGCTGCTGCCGCCACTGCTGCTGTGCAGCCTCACGCTGGGCCCGCTCACGCGCCCTGATTTCCTGACGTTCCCACTCGCTGACCTGCGGACGGCGATCGTAACCGGGCTGTTCATAGTAGTAGCCGGGCTGCTGCTGATAATACCCCGGCTGCTGGTAGTACTGGACGGGCCGCTCGACATAGATCGGCCGGCCATAGGCATCCACCGGATTGCCCCACTGGTCGGTGTAGTACTGACCGGCCCGCGGCCTGCCCTGGGAGGCAGCTGCCGCGGCGGCGATCCCAAGGATGCCGATCCCGACGATGGCGGCGGCGGCCGCGTTGTTGTTGCGCTTGCGCGCCCTTGCCACCGGCACGGGGCGACGCTTGCCCGCCGGCCGCACCTGAACCTGCTCGATCATGCTTTCAGCAGCCAATTGCGACGACCCTGCCGTCGCGAATGGCGCGGCGCTCACCTGCGTACAAATCCCGCTCACGGCCATCAGCAGTGCACTCGACAGCACGATTGCCTTTTTTTGACCTGACATCATCGACATTCAGCCAACTCCTGTGCGTCACGCGCCCAACTCAACACAACTCTCGCAGACATGTCTTGTTCCACGAGGCTATGCCAGAAGCACGGTGTTCACAACCAGCTTCTGGCCGACCCCTTGACTGGCTCAAGGATTGCCCCTGTTTGGGCCTTACTTGGGACCCCGCTCCATGCGGTCGCGGCTTTGCTGCTCTCGCGTCAGGCCGCCACGACCCCAGTTGCCCGGATTGCCGTTGTGATAGGCGGGGCCATAGGCCTGACCATAGTGCGGCGCATAGGCCCGGCGCGGCGGGTAGGCATCGCGATAGCCGTAGGCCGGAGCATAGCGGTAGGACGGCTCATAACCATAGGATGGCGCATAGCCGCCGGCATAGGGCGAGCCATAACCGTAGGACGGCGCGTGGCCGTAGCCCTTGTCGCTGTAGTATCCGCCGCCCTGCGCAGCGGCCGCAGCAGCGGCGAGCCCCAGAATGCCAAGGCCGATCGCGCCCGCGGCATAAGCGCCGCGCCGGTTGCCGCGCCAGCGCACCTGCTCGATATCGTGATACGCAACGAAGTCACCCGACTTGGCCCAGGGAGCTGCCTGCGCCGGCACAGACACAACCAGCATTGCTGCAACGCCTGATCCCGCAAGGGCCAATGATGTTTTCGACAGGGCCATGACCGGCACCTCCATGAAGCGGCGCGGAAACCCCGCGCCTGTTGCATGGTTTACTAAACCTTGCCGATTGAACCTGCCCTGAACCGAATATGTCGAAATTGCGCTGCTGACAGAGCGGCATGAGGACCGTGCCGGTTGCCGGCGCCCTTTGAAGCGTGCACAGACGCGGGCCCACGCCCTTCACCGCGCAGAGCACCCATGGCGACACTTCTCAACAGCCTTGCCGCCGTCTTTCTCGTGATCATGATTGGGTTTGCCGCGAGGCGCTTCGGGCTGATCGCCGAAAGTGCGTGGCGTGGCTTTGAAGCCGTCACCTACCATGTACTGATCCCGGCGCTTGTGGTCCATACCCTCGCCTTTGCCCGGCTTGGCGACGTGCCCGTGATTGCGGTCGGCGGCGCCCTCACTGGAGGGGCGGTGATCATGACCCTGCTGCTTCTCAGCCTGCGGCCCATGCTCGCAGCGCGCGGCGTTGACGGGCCGTCCTTCACGTCTGTCTACCAGGGGGCGGTACGCTGGAACACGTTCATCGCCCTTGCCGTTGCCTCGCAGCAGTTCGGATCGGTGGGCGTTGCCCTGATGGCCGTGCTGATCGCCACGCTGATCCCGGCTGTAAACATCATGAGCGTCCTGATCATGTCCCGCTACGCCCGCGGCGAGGCATTCGACCTCGGCAAGACTCTGGTGACGCTGGTTAAGAACCCGTTCATCTGGTCCTGCGCGCTTGGTCTCGCGCTCAATCCATTGGCCGCCTACATCCCGAGACCGGTTGGCAGTGCCATCGACATCATCGGTCGGGGCACGCTGGCCGCCGGCCTGCTCGTGGCTGGCGCGGGGCTGGACCTGTCGCGCCTGACCCGCCCCGCCCTGCCGCACGTTATGGCCATTGGCCTCAAATTGCTGGTGATGCCTGCAGTTGTATACATTATTGCCCAGTTACTTGGCATCTCCGGCGCTTCATTGAGCGTTGTCATGATCGCAGCCACTGTTCCTACCGCAGCAGCGTCCTATATCCTCGCCCGGCAGATGGGTGGTGATGCTCCACTTATGGCCGAAATTGCGACCCTGCAGACAGTCGCTGCGATGATCACAATGCCGATCATCCTTCTGGCGACAGTTCTTTAGGGGAAAACGGCCGTCCACGACCAAATTCACAGTGACGGTCACGCTCCGGCAAATGATACAATCTTAAGTTGTGCCGATCTTGATTCTGTTTGGTGGAGCAACTGCGCATGTCACAAGGAATGCCCCCTCGCGACAAGGATTCCCACCTCGATGATATCGCGGCGCGCGATGCGCTCCCTGACCTGAATCATCTGGATTCCACCTTTCTTGTCCCGGCGGAACCGGACTGGGACAGCCCGCACAATCCGTCGGACCTGTTGCGGCTGGAGGTTGCAACCTATATCGGGCATATGAGCGCCGAGCTCGGTCGCATGGCGTCAAGATCCGAACTCGGGCTGCTATCCTACTTTCTCGACATGGCGGCTGCCGAGGCGCGCGAGAGCGCCAACAGGCTCGGACTGGAACTGCATGCCGCCAGATCCGCGAACAGTCTGGAGCAGGATCAGACCCTTACGTAACCGCCGGACGCATCGCGCCGGACGAGCCCGTCCATTGCAAGCTCGATGAGTTCGCCCTGCACGACGCTGACGCCCAGCGCGCTGTGCCAGGCCAGATCGTCAATGCCGAGAGCCGCCGCGCCAAGCAGCTCGAGCAAGACCTCGCAGGCCGGCCTGACCAGCTCCTCCGGCGGCTCGACTGTCCGGGGATCCGCAACAGGGGGCTGGCGAGGTCGCGGTCCTTTCCACCAAACGGTGGCACTGTGGCGGCAGGCTGCCCGGCCAGAAGCCAGTCCAGTTCGTCGAGCGCGTCCTCTGCGGGCCGATGATCAGCGGCCGGGTCCCCGAACAGGCCGCCCTGTGGTACGCCGCGTTCGACCTGCGCAACCATCGGCCTCGACAAAACTGAAAGCTGCCCCCGCACGGCGAGCAGCGGCGGCGCGTCGCGGCATGCGGCCAGCGCGCGCGGATAGGCGGCTTCTCCGAGCGCCACGCAGCGAACGCCGAGCCGCCTTGCCTGCTCCATCTCCCGTTCGATCACCGCCGGGGGCGGAATGCTGACGGGCCGCGCCGGCGCTGCCAAAGCGGCTGATCAATGATACGGAAGGTGCGCGGGCCGACGCTCTTCGTCCGGATCAGTCGAAGCCAGTCGAAGCGCTGCTGGTCGGACAGAGCAAGGCCCGGCACCCGCCCGCCCCTCAGCTCTTCTGGCCGATCTTGCCTTCGGTTCCCGCAAGCAGGCGCTGGATGTTCTCCCGGTGCATGAACCAGAGCAAGGCTGCCAAAACGGCCATGAGGGCGGCCATGCGGCCATGGCCCAGCGCCCACAGGGCCAGCGGTGTCGCCACCGTGGCGACCAGCGCCGATAGCGACGAATACTTCGAGACCTTGGCGGTGACCAGCCAGCTTGCGGCGAAGACAAGCGCGCCCAGAGGCTGCAGTGCGAGTGCCACGCCGAGAAAGGTGGCGACGCCCTTGCCGCCCCTGAAGCCAAGCCAGAGCGGGAACAGGTGGCCGATGAAGGCGCCGAAACCCGCCGCCAGCGCGGTTCCCTCTCCGCCCAGCCACCAGCCGATCAGCACCGCGACGGTGCCCTTGAGCGCATCGCCCAGCAAGGTCAGCGCCGCCAGTTTCTTCTTGCCCGAGCGCAGCACGTTTGTGGCGCCTATATTGCCCGAGCCGATTGTGCGCGGATCAGGCCCTCCCCCGAGCCGCGTGACGATGATGCCGAACGGAACCGAGCCAAGCAGATAGCCGGCGACGAAGGCCAGAATGACGTGGAATCCGTAGGCGGCGGGCAAGGCAAGGCTCCGGCAATGGCGTGGCCTTGCTCAAGTCAGCGCAGCCCTGAACCAATCTAGAGGCGCGGCCCTCAGGAAGCAATCAGCGGCTGAGGCGTCTCAGGACCCTGCACAGGCGCGACCACGCGGCGGTAGATGTGCCAGGTGGCGTGTCCGAGTACGGGCAGAACCACCAGAAGTCCGGCGAACAGTGGCACAATCGCCGCGATCATCAGCACCACGACACAAAACGCCCAGCCCAGCATCACGACCGGATTGTGGGCGACGGCGCGGAAGCTGGTGATGATTGCGGTGATGAAATCAAGGTCACGGTCGACCAGCAGCGGGAAGGACACGACCGTCAGCGTGAACGCTATCGCTGACAGGATTGCCCCCACGACATGGCCGATGGCCAGAAAGGTCAGCCCCTCCGGCGTGGTGACCAGCACATCCAGGAACTCGCCCAGCGTGCTGAACGAGCGCAGGCCGAGGAATAGCGCCACCAGCAGCCGCACCTGATAGAGCCAGATGATCATCAAGAAGATCGCGACAAAGGACATCCAGACCATTTCGCGCCGGCGCTGCGCCCAGACCGAGCCCAGGACCGCGCCGAAGGACAGCGGGTCGCCCCGCTCCCTGCGACGGCTGACATCGTAGAGGCCCGCCGCGACGAACGGGCCGACCAGCACGAAGCCCGCTGCAAGCGGATAGGCCAGATAGACAAGGTCAAACCAGAACAGGCTGCCGAAGATGGCCAATCCGCCAAGTGCATAGATCGCGCCGAAGAACAGGCCATATTGCGGGGCCGCCGCGAAGTCGCGCAGACCGGCGGCCAGGGCTTCGATGACGTCCGCGCGCGTAACCGTCCGGATCACCGGATCGGCAGGACGCATCGGCGCGGCTGTCTGACCTGTCTCGCTCATCTTGGCAGGATGCCGCGCCGCGCCGGCGCGCACATTGACCGACATCAAACATGGCCGGGCGCGTGCCGGCGCGACATCAGGTCAGAAAGTGACCACGCTCCGGATCGACATGCCTTCATGCATGAGATCGAAGGCGGTGTTGATATCCTTGAGCGGCATGGTGTGGGTGATCAGATCATCGATATTGATCTTGCCCTCCATGTACCAGTCGACAATCTTTGGCACATCGGTGCGGCCGCGCGCGCCGCCGAAAGCCGAACCCTTCCAGACGCGGCCGGTCACGAGCTGGAACGGACGCGTCGCGATCTCCGTGCCCGAGGGCGCCACGCCGATGATGATACTTTCGCCCCAGCCGCGATGGCAGCATTCGAGCGCCTGGCGCATGGTGTGAACATTGCCGATGCACTCAAAAGAGAAGTCCGCGCCGCCACCGGTCAGATCGACGACGGCCTGCACGACCTTGTCCCGGCCGATCTCGTCGGGATTGACGAAATGCGTCATGCCAAACTTTCTGGCCATGTCCGCCTTGGCCGGGTTCAGATCGACGCCGATAATCTTGTCGGCGCCGACCATGCGCGCGCCCTGAATGACATTGAGGCCGATCCCGCCCAGACCAAACACAACGACATTGGCGCCGGGCCATACCTTGGCGGTGTAGATCACCGCGCCGATGCCCGTGGTGACTCCACAACCGATGTAGCAGATCTTGTCGAAGGGCGCGTCCTCGCGGACCTTTGCCAGAGCAATCTCCGGCAACACCGTGAAGTTCGAGAAGGTCGAACAGCCCATGTAGTGGAACACGTCCTTGCGGGTTCCCGCATCATCGCAGGTGAAACGACTCGATCCGTCCGGCATCAGGCCCTGCCCCTGCGTGGCGCGGATCGCGGTGCACAGGTTCGAACGCTGTGACAGGCAGGTTTTGCAGGCGCGGCATTCCGGCGTGTAGAGCGGGATGACGTGATCGCCCGCCTTGAGCGTGGTCACGCCCGCGCCCACCTCGCGCACGATGCCCGCGCCTTCATGCCCGAGGATGGCGGGGAACTTACCTTCCGAGTCGAGACCCGACAGCGTGTAGGCGTCGGTGTGGCAGACCCCTGTCGCCATGACTTCGACCAGCACCTCGCCCGGCTTCGGCCCCGCGATGTCAATGGTTTCGATGGTGAGAGGCTTGTTGGCCTCCCAGGCGACAGCGGCACGCGATCTCATGTGGAACTCCGGGTTTCAGCGGGCACATAGTGACGCCGCCTGAACCGCAGGGCAACCGTCGCCGGCGCCTTGGCGCCTCGCCATCTGCCGGCTGGATGATGGCGCGTCAGGCGCCGAGAGGAACCAGCCCCTTCTCGATGCTCTGGCGCCGCGGCTCGAGGAAAGGCGGCAGCGACAATGTCTCGCCGAGCGTCTCCATTGGCTCGTCGACATCAAAGCCGGGCCCGTCGGTCGCCAGTTCGAAAAGGATGCCATTGGGCTCGCGGAAGTAGAGGCTGCGGAAATAGTGCCGGTCAACCGGCCCGCTGTGGGGATAACGAACGTCGGCGAGGCGCCGGGCCCAGGCATCATAGGCCTCGAAGGTCGGGATGCGGAGCGCGACGTGATGCACCGCTCCGGCGCCCTCCCTTGCGCCGGGCTTGCCCGGTTCGACCGCAAGATGGAGCTCCGCGGACGGACCACCGTCGCCAATGGCATAGACATGGACATCGCCATCGACCAGCGACGCATCCTGGAACGAGCCGGCGGGCCTGAGGCCAAGGAGCTGCCGCAGGACCATGTCGGTCGGCTTGAGGTCAGGCACGCTCAGCGCCAGTGGTCCGAGCCCCCTGATCTGGTGCAATGCCGGCACCGGGCTGCGCTCCCAGACCTCTCCCGCGCCTGCCCCGCCATCATCCACAAGAGAGAGCCTCTGGCCTTCGGGGTCTTCGAAATCGAGCGTCAGCCGTCCGTTGCGCTCGAAGACGCCGCCATGCGGCACGCCCGCCGCCGTCAGCCGCTGTGCCCACCAGTCCAGCGCTGAGGGACCAGTGACGCGCAGGCCGGTGCGGATGATCGAACGCGTTCCACGCTTTGCAGGCGGCACGGGCCACTGGAAAAAGGTGATGTCGCTGCCCGGCGTGGCGCGGCCGTCCCCATAGAACAGGTGATAGGCCGAGGTGTCGTCCTGGTTGACGGTGCGCTTGACCATGCGCATCCCCAGAACCTGCGTGTAGAAACGGTGGTTGCCCACGGCATCTGCGCAGATGGCGGTAACATGGTGGAGGCCGGACAGGTTCATGCGCGTGTGTCCTTGCAGGGGCTTCGATTGCGATTGTTGCAGTGCAGATAGGTGGCCCGATCTGGATTAACACTGCAAGTGAGTGCAGGTGGTCTCTTGCCGAATTGCAAGATCAACGGGGCGCTTCGTGCGCATCGGAGAGGTTGGCCTGTGATTGACTCGCTAATTCAACCGCCCTAGCCTTGAGCACTCTTCCCTAAGGTTAGTTTCGCCATGGGCAACCCTGCCGCGCGCGTGTCCGACAAGGTGCAGCACCCCCTTCCCGGCATGCTCTCGCCGGGGCCGGGCTCGCTGACTGTCCAGATCGGGTCGTTGCCTGCCTGGCGTGGCCTGCCGGCACTGGCCGCCGCCGCCCTGCAGGCAGCCAAGGCGGTGGCTGACGCCGTCTTGCAGGTTGCAGAGACCGCGAAGAACGCGGCCATGGGTACGCCCGGCGCGCCCGCCGCCATTGCGGCCGAGATCGCGGTCAGGCAGGCGACCTCAACAGCCATGGGGGCGCTCATGTCGGGTCTCGGCGCGGCCTCCGCAGCCGTTACGGGCGGCACGCCGGACCAGCACCTGTGCATGACCCCGATCCCGCCACCCGTGCCCCATGGCCCGGGCATGGTAATCGACGGCAGCCCCTCGGTCCTGATCAACGGGCTTCCCGCCTGCGCCGTCGGCGACAACGTGCTGGAAGCGCTCGGTCCGCTCGATCCGATCGTCATGGGCATGATGACGGTGCATATTGGCAAACCTGCCGGCGCTGGGGGACTGGGCGGGCTCCTCGACGCGCTTAAGGCGATCATCGACAAGGTGGTGGCGGCCGTCACCAAGCTTGTCGACGTGATGAAGGATGTCGCGGCCTTTGTCGCAGCCGTCGTCGCCGGGGTGATCTCAGAGCTTCAGGCCCTCGTCGCGCGGTTCGGGCAGGCGATGATCGATGCGGTCAAACGGGCTTTGCAGAAGCTGGCGGAGGGGGTCAAAAAAGCTCTTGCCAAGCCGCCGGTGAAGACGGGCCTTGGTGACGATGTCGACAAACTCGCCGGGAAGTCCCCCACCCTGCAAAAAAATCTGCAGAAGCTTCAGGATGACGGCTGGACGATCAAATATGGCGAACCGGGCAAGGGCTCGTTCTGCGACAAGAAAGCCAAGACCATCGTCATCGATCCGAATGACAAGGGCAATTCAGCGTCCATCACGCAGACATTGGCACATGAATCGGGACATGCGCTTTACACAGCCGATCCCTATGTTCCGCACAACGGCCTTACAAAGGACGAGTATGTCCGGCGCAATGTCGAAAGCGGCTTGAAGGACGAAGGCGAAGCCACCCTGACCAATGCGCAGGTGCGCAAGGAGATCAACCAGGCCGGAGGCCCGGATATCGGGATCGCGGGCACCCAGACTGACAAATATCAGGCCATCGCCGACAAGTACCCCGATCCTGCAGACCGCGACAAGGCGCGCAAGGAGATTGCAGACCTTTTCGGAGAGGGCGAACATCCCAGCACCGATCCGAGCAAGACCTATGAAGAGTATTATGGCGAGCCGTACAAGAAGTTCTACGATGCGCACCCACAACCGTGACGGACAGATCCATCGTGACAGACCCGGTCATTGAACTCGTTCGCGAACTTGCCGCAAATCCCAAAGCTGGGCCGGCGCTGGTTGCGCAAAGCATCGGCAGCAAATTTGTGCGGATCGAAGAGCAGTCGAACGCATCGTTCGACGTGTTCAAGAGCGCTGCGCCCGTGCGCGGCGGCCTCGTTTCGAGCCTCGAAATGCGGGTCCGCCGAACGAGTGGCATGGTGAAGATTTTCGTCCTGACGGTCGACACCAAGAAGCATTGCGTCAAGGAACCTTCGGTGACCGCCGTGTTCGGCAAGAAGTTCGAGTTCGCGCCGCCAACGCCCCGCTCTTCCGGGTCGGCCCCGACGTATTACAGCTACGACTTTGCCGACCACAAGATCAGCTTTGGCTTTGACCGCAGCGCCATGAGTTGCTTCTCAAGCATCGTGGTCGAATTCAGCGGCAACTGACCCGCACGGCTATCGGGCGCCAAGACGAAAGCCGGCGCGGCAAGCATCACTGGCCGACGGGGCGCTTGCCGACTGCCTTCTTGGCGGGAGCCTTGGCCGCCGTCTTCGCGGCCGCCTTGGCCTTGGCCGGTTTCTTGCCGGCCTTCACCGGAGGTCCGCTCGCGATCTTGGCGCGGATCAGATCGATGGCCTGTTCGAGCGTCACGCCGGCCTCGGTGATGGTCTTGGGCAGGGTCGCATTCACCTTGTCCCAGTTGACGTAGGCGCCGTAACGTCCACCGCGCACGGTGATCACACCGCCATCGGGATACTCGCCCAGCGCACGGCCGGCCGGCGCGCCACCAAAACGGCGGCCACCCCCTGCCCCGCTTTCCTTCGCCACGATCAGGTCGATGGCCCGGTTGGCGCCGATCTCGAGGATGTCGTCATCCTTGCCGGTGTTGGCGTAGGTCTTGCCGTGCTGCACGTAAGGGCCGAAGCGCCCGATGCTCGCGAAAATCGGCGCCCCGGTCTCGGGATGCTTGGCGACCTCGCGTGGCAACGACAGGAGCACCAGTGCCCGGTCGAGCCCGATTGTGGCTGGCGAGACCCCTTTGGGCAGCGTCTGCCGCTTCGGCTTTTCGCCCTCGCCAAGCTGGACATAGGGGCCAAAACGGCCGTCGCGGACGGTGACATCCAGCGCCGAAACGGGGTCCTTGCCCAAAATCCTCACGCCCGGCTGGCCGCCGCCTTCACCGCTGGCTTCGCCATCCGGCGATGGCGCTGCCATGGGCCGGGTATAGCGGCATTCGGGATAGTTCGAGCAGCCAATGAAGCCGCCGGTCTTGGAAAAGCGCAGGCCAAGGCGCCCCGTGCCGCAGACCTTGCACAGGCGTGGGTCGGTGCCATCGGAGCGTGCCGGGAACAGGTGCGGACCGAGCGCCTCATCCAGCTTGTCGATCACTTCGCCGGTGCGCAGGTCCTTGGCCCCTGCAATCGCCTTGGAAAACTCTTCCCAGAAGGCGCGCATGATCTCCTTCCAGTCCACCTCGTGGTTGGAGATCCGGTCGAGATCGTTTTCAAGGCTGGCGGTGAAGTCGTACTCCACGTATCGCGCGAAAAAGCTCTCGAGAAAGGACGACAGCACGCGGCCGGTGTCGTTCGGCACCAACCGCTTCTTGTCGATGCTGACGTATTCGCGGTCGCGCAGCACCTGCAGGATCGAGGCATAGGTCGAGGGACGGCCGATACCGAGTTCCTCCATGCGCTTGACGAGGCTCGCCTCTGAGAAGCGCGGCGGCGGCTCGGTAAAGCTCTGGGTTGCCTTGATCTCTTTGGCGCGCAGGTTCTCGGCTGTCGTCATCTGCGGCAGTCGGCGGCTCTCCTCGTCATCCTCGTCGTCGCGGCCTTCCTGATAGACCTTAAGGAAGCCGTCAAAGAGCACGACCTGTCCCGTGGCGCGCAAATCAAGCGTGCGCCCCCCGGCCGTGGCGCTGATGTCGACGGTGGTGCGCTCAAGCTGCGCGCTCTCCATCTGGCTGGCGATGGTGCGGATCCAGATCAGTTCATAGAGCTTCGCCTGGTCTGGTTCGAGCTGGCGGATGACATAGGCCGGCAGGCGGCCCATGTCGGTCGGGCGGATCGCCTCGTGGGCTTCCTGCGCGTTCTTCGCCTTGGTGGTGTATTTGCGCGGCACGTCGGGCACGTAGCCGGCGCCGAACTCCTTGGCGATGACGCGGCGTGCTGCAACGATCGCCGCGCCGTCCATGTCGACGCCGTCGGTCCGCATATAGGTGATGAGGCCGACGGTCTCGCCGCCGATATCGACCCCTTCATAGAGCCGCTGGGCCAACTGCATCGTGCGGGCCGGCGCGAAACCGAGCTTGCGCGAGGCTTCCTGCTGCAAGGACGAGGTCTGGAACGGCGGGGACGGGTGGCGCTTGACCGGCTTGGCCTCGATGCCGGCGACCTCAAACGTCGCCGCTTCCAGCGCCTTCCTGAAGGCGGCGGCCTCGTCGGCCGTACCGACATCGAGGCGACCCACTTTCTTGCCGTCGGCGCCGACCAGCCGCGCCTCGAAGGTATGGCCACGCAGCGTGGCAAGTTCGGCCACAAGGGTCCAGTATTCCCGCGCCCGGAAGGCCTCGATGTCGCGCTCGCGGTCGCAGACAAGCCGCAGCGCCACTGACTGGACGCGCCCTGCCGATTTTGCGCCCGGCAGCTTGCGCCAGAGCACCGGCGAGAGCGTGAAGCCGACGAGATAGTCCAGCGCCCGGCGAGCCAGATAGGCGTCGACCAGCGCGCCGTCGATCTCGCGCGGGGCTTTGAGAGCGGCGGTGACACTCTCCTTGGTGATGGCGTTGAAGGTGACGCGCTCGACCGGAATGCCTTTCAGCGCCTTCTTCTCCATCAGCGCCTGCAGCACATGCCAGGAAATGGCCTCGCCCTCCCTGTCCGGGTCGGTCGCGAGAATGAGTCGTTCCGCGCCCTTGATGGCCTTGGCGATTTCGGACAGCTGCTTGGCGCCGCGCCCCTCAATCTCCCAGAGCATGGCGAAGTCCTTCTCCGGATCGACCGAGCCATCCTTGGGCGGCAGATCACGGATGTGCCCGAACGAGGCCACGACCTGATAGTCGGAGCCGAGATACTTGTTGATCGTCTTCGCCTTGGCAGGCGACTCAACAACGAGCACTTTCATGGACTTATGCGTACTTCCTGCGGACTGGATTCAAGCCGGCGGCGCTTGCGGCGCAAACGGAGTGCCCAGATCACGGGCCGGCCGCAAACTGGTGCAAGGCCAATCAGAAGTCAATTGAACGTGAACAGGCCGCTTCGCCGCAGCCTGCCGACGGCCCGTTACTTGAATGTTCATCTTCTGCGCTTACACTTGAAGGTCTTGAAGGAGATTGAAGGAATGCCCCGCGATCCCCTGCACAGGCTCCTGATCGTTAACCTCCTGAGCGGCGCAGCCATCGGCGTGCTGTTCGTGATCGGCCTGTTGTCGACGGATGCCTATGGGTTGCGCACGCTGATCTCGCGTGATCCCGACGGGCTGGTGGCGCTGATCGCCCTTCTG
>JAPLOW010000012.1 GCA_026400555.1 Hyphomicrobiales bacterium | reverse complement strand
GCGATCACGAAGCGCGCCGTCACCTGCATCGCAGCCCAGATATCCGGGTTGGTCAGGATGTCGTTGTAATGGGCAAGGCCGACATCGCGCAGCGGCGCGTTGGGCCGGTTGGCGCGGTAGCTGGTGAAGGACAGCTGGATGGTCCAGATCAGCGGAAAGATATTGATCGCCAGGAGCAGCACGATCGTTGGGGAGATGAACAGCCAGGCGATGGTCTTGTCCGACAGCCCGCGCACCTTGCCGGCCAAGCCCGGCGGCGTGGCGCGCGCGGCCCTGTCGATCAGCGTGGCGGGACTGGCGGGGGCATTCATCGTGACGTTCCTGAAGATCCACCGGTGTCATTCCCGGCTGGAGCAAAGCGGAGGAGAAGGGAATTCGCAAGCACGGTGGCACATCAATCCCGTGCCCGGCCCAAAGGCTGCCGGGGGCAACACGAGCCAAAGTCGGGTCCGCAGTGGTAACTCCTGGCCGGAGCGAAGCAAAGGGGAAGGGAATCCACAAGCACAGTGGCTGATGGATCCCCTTCCTGGCCCCAGGGGCCGCCGGGGCTGACAGCGTGAAGCAGCCTCAGAGCTTGCCGTCTTCCTTGAACACCTTGGTCCAGTCCTGGATCATCAGATCGAGCGCCTGCTTGGCGGTGCCCTGATCAGCCACGATGTAGTCGTGCATGCGCTTTTGCATGGCGAGCAGCAGTGCAGCATAGGACGGATCGGCCCAGAAATCCTTGACCTCGCCCATGGCCGTCAGGAAGTCGGCTGCGAACGGGGCGGTGTTCTTGAAGTTCGGGTCATTGAGAACCGCCTTGTGGGCCGAATAGCCGCCGAGCGACCACCACTTCTTCTGGACGTCGGGCGCGGCGAACCACTTGATGTAGGCGAGCGCCTCGGCCTGGTTTGGCGAATATGCCACCACCGAGATGCCCTGCCCGCCAAGCTGCGAGCCCTTCCCGGTTTCACCGGGATTGACGAAGAAGCCGATCTTGTCGCCACCGACCGCCGGATCCTTGTGCAGGCCCGGAAAGAAGGCGAACCAGTTCATCTGCAGGGCCACCTGGCCCGATTTGAAGGCGTCGAGGCCTTCCTGCATGTAGGCGTTGGTGTAGCCCGGTGGCGTGCAGCACTTGTAGAGCGACTTGTAGAACTCGAGACCGGCGACCGCGCCTGGCGAGTTGACGAAACCCTCCATGGCGTATGGCTTCTTCGGGTCCTGGTACTCGAAGCCGAAGGGATAGAGCGCGTTGTTGACGCCCATGGTGATCCCTTCCGAGCCGCGCTCGGTGAAGATGGCGGCGCCATAGACCTTCTTGCCGCCGATGTCCCGACCCTGGAAGAACTCGGCAATCTGCTTGAGTTCGGTCTGGGTTTTCGGCGCCGCGAGATCGCGGCCATGCTTGGCCTTGAACTCGGCCTGGTTCTTGGCATCCGAGAACCAGTCCTTGCGGTAGGTCCAGCCCAGCGCGTCGCCCATGGCCGGCAGCGCCCAGTAGTTCGGCGTGCCCTTGGGCCATTCGGCATAGCCGGTCACCGTCGCCGGCATGAAGTCATCCATCGTGATGCCTTCCTTGGCGAAGAAGTCGTTCAGCTTCACGTAGTGCTTGTTCTCGGCGGCACCACCGATCCACTGCGAGTCACCGATGATGAGGTCGCACAACCGGCCCTTGGAGTTGAGCTCATTGAGCATGCGGTCGGCGAAGTTCGGCCACGGCACGAACTCGAATTTCATGTTCACACCGCTCTTGGCGGTGAAGTCCTTGGACAGTTCCACAAGCGCATTGGCCGGATCCCATGCTGCCCAGCACAGGGTGATGGTCTTGCTTTGTGCCTGCGCCTGCCCGGCTCCCAGAATGGTGGCGGCCAGAAAGCCTGCCGCTGCAACGAGTCTTTTCATGGTGCTCTCTCTCCCTGTTGTGCCCGGCCGCGCATCGGCGCACCGGGCTTGATTGGCCGAAGAGCGCGCTCTTTCCGGCTCAATGGCGGATCACCGTGATCTCCCGTTGCAAGCGCGGGATTGTTTAGTGATCGTGTTTAGTGAATTTGTTTTTGCTAAACATTACAAGTGCAATTCATCGCCGCAGCGCAGCAAAAATATGCTGCGCCGCGACAGGCCGTCGGATTTCACTAAACACGGCAAGCGCAGCGTCGGGCTGTTGCACCGGGCCAGATTGCGCTAACCTGGCGGCCCTGGCGCTAAGGAGAACGCATCATGCCAAGCAACATCAAGGGACCAGCGATTTTCCTCGCGCAGTTCGCGAACGACGCCGCACCGTTCAACTCATGGCCCGCGATCACACGGTGGGCCGGCGCGCTCGGCTACAAGGGTGTGCAGGTTCCGAGCTGGGACCGTCGGCTGTTCGATCTGGCCTTGGCTGCGCAAAGCCAAGCCTATTGCGACGAGATCAAGGGCATCGCGGCCGAGAACGGTGTTGCAATCACAGAGCTCTCGAGCCATCTGCAGGGCCAGCTTGTCGCGGTCAATCCAGCCTATGACGCGGCCTTCGACGCCTTCGCCCCGCCGCAGCTTCATGGCAAGCCGAAAGAGCGGCAGGCATGGGCGGTGGAGCAATTGCTGCTGGCCGCGAAAGCCTCGCGCAATCTCGGACTTGACGCAACGGTCTCCTTCACCGGCGCGCTGGCCTGGCCTTTTGTCTATCCCTGGCCGCAGCGGCCACAGGGCCTGATCGAGACGGCCTTCACCGAGCTCGCGCGGCGCTGGCGCCCGATCCTCGACGCCTACGACGAGGCAGGTTGCGATGTCTGCTTCGAGATCCATCCCGGCGAGGATGTGTTCGACGGGGTAACCTTCGAGATGTTTCTTGGCGCGCTCAAGGGGCACCGCCGCTGCAACATAAACTATGATCCAAGCCACTTCCTCCTGATGCAGCTCGACTATCTGGCGTTCCTCGACATCTACCATGAACGCATCAAGGCCTTCCACGTGAAGGACGCCGAATTCAACCCGAGCGGCCGTCAGGGCGTCTATTCTGGCTACCAGCCCTGGATCAGCCGGGCTGGACGCTTCCGCTCGCTGGGCGACGGTCAGGTCGACTTCGGGGCCATCTTCTCGAAGATGGCGGCAAACGACTATGCCTCATGGGCAGTGCTGGAGTGGGAATGCTGCCTCAAGCACCCTGAAGACGGCGCTGCCGAAGGCGCCCCCTTCATCGCCGGCCACATCATCCGCGTAACCGAAAAGGCCTTCGATGACTTTGCCGGCGGCGCGGTCGACAAGGTGCAGATCGACCGTCTCCTCGGGCTAGGTTGAGGGAGCAGCGTCATGGTTGAAGCACGAGATGATGCCAGGCATGCTCGCATCCGGCTCGGCATGGTCGGGGGCGGCGAGGGTGCCTTCATCGGCGCGGTGCACCGGATGGCTGCGCGGCTGGACGACCACTACACGGTCGTTGCGGGCTGCCTGTCCTCGACGCCCGAGAAGGCACAACGCTCCGGGCAAGCGCTGGGGCTGGACCCCGCTCGGATCTATGGCGACTTCGCCGCGATGGCGAAGCGCGAGGCCCGGCGGAAGGATGGCATCGAGGCCGTTGCCATCGTCACGCCCAACAACATGCATGCCCCGGCGGCGGCCGCCTTCCTGAAGGCCGGCATTCACGTGATCTGCGACAAGCCGCTGACCACGACACTGAACGAGGCCCATAAGCTGAGGGATCTCGCCCGAAAGTCAGGCCTGATTTTTGCGGTCACGCACAACTACACCGGCTATCCCATGGTGCGGCATGCCCGCGCCATGGTCCAGGCGGGGGAACTGGGCGATATCCGCGTCGTGCAGGTGGAATACGCACAGGACTGGCTGACGACCAAGCTGGAGGACAGTGGCCAGAAGCAGGCTGGCTGGCGGACGGATCCGAAGCGCTCAGGCGCAGGAGGCTGCATCGGCGACATTGGCACCCACGCCTACAATCTCGCTGACTACATCACCGGCATCCCCGTGAGCGCGCTCTGCGCGGAACTCAGTACCTTCGTGCCGGGCCGCGCGCTCGACGACAATGCCCAGATCATGCTGCGCTATGCCAATGGTGCGCGTGGGCTGCTCTGGGCGAGCCAGGTGGCGCCTGGCAACGAAAACGCACTCGCCATTCGGATCTATGGCGCGAAAGGCGGCCTCTGCTGGCGGCAAGAGCATCCCAACCAGCTCCTCTGGTCGCCCCTCGGCGAGGCCGTCCGCACCATCTCGCGCGGAACAGGCGCGGCCAGTGCGGCCGCAGCGCGCGTGACTCGCATTCCCTCGGGCCATCCGGAAGGCTATCTCGAAGGCTTCGCGACCATCTACAGCGAGGTGGCGCGCGCCATCGTCGCGGCCCGCAGCAGCGCTGCGCCTGCGCCCGAGGTGCACTTCCCCACCATCGACGACGGGGTCAGGGGTGTCGCCTTCATAGAGGCGGCTGTGCGCTCATCCGCCGCCGGCGCGCGTTGGGTCGCTCTCGGCTGACGTGAACCGGAACGCCATCTGGCCCCCAATCGGCTTGCAAAACAGGCTCTGACGCAATTCTGATGCAGGTTTGGGTCATGGCGCACCGATCATTCTTGCTTGCAGCAGATCGATCTTTCCACGCCCATACATCTGTCGTTTGACAAGCTTGAGCGCTGTGATCTGGCCTTCGGTCTGGCCGTTGGACCAGGATGAGGTCATCGCCGCACGGACAGCTTTCTCGTCATTGATGACGCCCCTGCTGCGCAACCCCGGGCAGCTACGCTGGGGCGCCCGCTCGCCTCAGCGCTCTACGACAAAGGGGTCAATATTGGGCACCCCTGATGGACCGCATCGATCCGGCGATCGACGTGCCCGCCGTCAGCGCCGCCGACCTGACCCTTCCGGCTCCGGCAGAGGGCTCCGCCGAGGTTGCCGCCCGGGTCGCAGCGGCGCGCCGGCGCCAGCGCGACCGCTATGACGCCCTCGGCATGCCCGCGGTCATGACCAATGTCGCAGCCCCTCCGCAGGCGCTCGACCACGTCGTCAGGCCGGACGCCGGGGGTCTGAAACTGCTGCGCGATGCGGCGGACGCCATGAAGCTCACGGCTCGCGGCTACCATCGGGTCCTCAAGATGGCACGGACGCTGACCGATCTCGACGGCGAGAACAAGGTGTCGCGGCTGAACCTCGCCGAGGCGTTGTCCGATCGCAGCAGGGTGAGCGACAGCGTCTGAGGCCGGTTGCAATGTCAAAGTTGTTTTGTCACTGATACAAGTATGACCCGGATGCCCGCCCCGTTGCCCAGCCCTTCCCGATCCGCGCCCGGCTCCATCGGGGACAGACGGTGAGCGTCGCCTATGCGCCCAGGGGTCTGATCGGGGTCTTCACCCCCCAGGCCAACACCACGGTCGAGCCGGAAATGGCGATCCTGACCCCGCCGGGCTACGCCTTCATCAATGCCCGCATGACCAGCGCCAGACCGACGATCTCGGAGCGGCTGCTGGACTACATGGACCAGTTTCCCGCACTCCTATCCCAGTTCGCCAATGCGCCTGTTGACGTCGTCGCGCTCGCCTGCACGGGGTCGTCTTATCTCATCGGCGCGGAGCGCGAGGACGCCTTGCTGGCCGGCATCAGCGCCGCAACCGGCGTACCGGCCCTGTCGGGCGCGAGCGCCTCGGTGGACGCGCTGAACCGTCTGGGCGCAAGACGGATCGCGTTGGTGTCGCCCTACAACTCTGCGCTTGATCAGGAGAGCGCCGGCTACTGGACGTCCCGCGGCTTCGAGGTCGCGGCCGAAGTCAGCGCCTATCGCGAAACGACCGCCTTTCACCCGATCTATTCGCTCTCCGCCGGAGCGGCGGACGAGGCGCTGGCCGGTCTAGGCAAAGCCAATGTCGATGCGATCCTGATGCTGGGCACCGGCATGCCGACCCTGCAGTCGATCGCCAACCATCCCGCCATTGGCACGGCGCCGGTGCTGTCCTGCATGCTCTGCATCGCCTGGCGCGCCGTGGCCTTCCGCGATCCGTCGGTGGATACGCCCGAGGCCCTGCGCGCCTGGACGCGCGGCGCCCACTGGAAGGGCCAGCTTGCCCGCATGAGCGGCATGTGATGGACCAGTCCGCGAACAATGGCGGGGTCTATGGCCCTTTGCTTGGTCTGATCACGCCGATGGGCAATCCCTGCGCCGAACCGGAAATCTCGATCCTCACCGGCGCGGCCCTGCTCACGGCGCGCGTGACCTCGCGGTCGGCGGATAGCCGCACGCGCCTTGGCGACTATATCGGCGCCATCGGCCCGGCCCTTGCGAGCTTCGACCAGGCGCCGCTGACGGCGGCCGGCTTCGCTTGTACCTGTTATTACCTGCGTGGCCCCGAGGCGGAGGCCCGCGACATGGCCGCCCATGCCGAGCGTGCCGGCTGTCCGGTCATCACAGCCACTGAGGCGATCCGGGCGATGTGCGGGGCGCTTGGCCTCAGCCGTCTCGCGCTCATGGCGCCGTATCCGGCCTGGCTGGTTGACGAGGCGAAGCGCTACTTCGGCGCCGTCGGCCTCGAGATCGTGGCGCATGCCGGGCTTCCGGCTGACCTGGCCGATACGCGCGGAATCTACCGTTTGTCCCCGGCAGCGGTGGCGGATGTGGCAGCCCGCCTCGATCATGCCGGGGCGGATGCCGTGCTGATCGGCGGCACGGGCATGCCGAGCCTCCCCTTTGTTGTGGCCGAGCAGCTTGGCAAACCGGTGTTCTCGTCCAATATGGCGCTCGCGTCCGCCTTGTTGTCGGCGCAGATGGATGAGGCCGGTCGCGCCGTGGGCTTCCGGCGCATCCTGTCGCCGTGCGCGCGCTGGCGGCAGCGCCTCGCCCTGTGGAGATCGGACTGAATGGATCATGTGCCGATGAGCGCCGAGCAGCCAGCCATCATCCTGTCCGGGATCGAGAAATGGTACGGCACGCGGGATCGGCCCGTCCATGCCCTGTCGCCCACCGACCTGAGCGTGGCGGAGGGTGAGTTCGTCGTGCTTCTGGGACCGTCCGGCTGCGGCAAGACCACCCTGCTGCGCATGGTCGGCGGACTGATCGCCCCGACCTCTGGTCGCCTGACGGTGGAAGGCCAGTTGCTCTGGCAGGGCGAGCAGCGCCGGCCCGAGGCGGTCTCCGAGCTTGGCATGGTGTTTCAGGACGCGAACCTGTTCCCCTGGCTCAGCATCGAGGACAACATCGCGCTGCCGCTGGAGCTGAAAGGCATGGCGCGGACCGAACGCCGGGCGAAGGCGCATGAGCTGTGCCGTCTGGTCGGCATCGGCGGCTTCGAACGGCGCTGGCCGCGCGAACTGTCGGGCGGGATGCGTCAGCGCGCGGCGATTGCGCGGGCCTTGTCCTATGATCCGAAGATCCTGTTGATGGATGAGCCCTTCGGAGCGCTCGACGCCATGACGCGGGACGCCATGAACCTCGAATTGCAGCGCATCTGGATGGACACCGGCAAGACCATCATCCTGGTCACCCATTCGATCTCGGAAGCCGTGTTCCTGGCCGACCGGATCGTGCTGCTGTCACCGCGCCCCGGCAAGATCGACACCATCGTCCATGTGCCAATTCCGAGGCCGCGCCGGTCGGAGGTGCAGTCGACGCGTGCCTTCCAGGACATCGCTCTGGCGCTGCGCCAGCGCCTTGCCGCCATCTCGTGAGGCGCGCATGCGGGATGGTGTAGAGGTTGTGCCACAGGGTCGATGCCATGAGTGAATCCGATGAGTGACAGTGCGCCTGTTGGAACGCCACCGTCGGACGCTCTCGCCCGCCGCCGCGGCGTGCGCGAAGGCCTGCTGCCCTGGATCACGACCCCGATCCTGCTCGCGGCGCTGATCGGACTCTGGCATGTCTACGTCAAATGGTCCGGCATTTCGCACTTCATCCTGCCGGCGCCCGCCGATGTCTGGACCGAGTGGCTTCGGCTGATGACCAATCCGCGTGGCTGGAACCACACCTACTGGACGCTGTACGCGACGCTGGCGGGCTTCGGCTGGGCCATCGTCATCGGGGTTGGCCTTGGCGTCGCCATCGCCCGCGTCCGCTGGCTGGAGCTGACACTCAATCCCTTCATCGTGGCGACGCAGGTGATTCCGAAAGTGGCGCTGGTGCCGCTGTTCGTGGTCTGGTTCGGCTTCGGCGTCACCTCCAAGGTGATCGTCGCCGCCGTGCTCGCCTTCTTCCCGATCCTGACCAACACGGTCCTCGGCGTGAAGTCGATCGACGAGGGACATCGCGACGTCATGACCTCGCTGAATGCGACGCGCTGGCAGATTTTCCGCCGCCTCGAGCTACCCTCGGCCCTGCCCTACATCATTACCGGCCTTGAGGTCGGCATCGTGCTGGCCATCATCGGTGCGATCGTTGGCGAGTATCTGGGCGGCAATCTCGGCCTCGGTCGCATGCTGATCGAACGCATGAACGCATTTGAGATGGACGAGATGTTCGCCATCCTGATCCACATGTCGATGCTCGGCTTTCTGCTGTATTTCTCCATCGGGATCCTGCGCAGGCTGCTGATCCCCTGGCATGGCAGCGCCAGGCGCTGAGACAGCGCCCCGCGGGCGGCACCAATCAGGCGATCGCGGCGGCGAGCCTGAGGCCCTCGATCATCGATGATTTCAGCAGATGGGCCCGCATGCTCTCGCGGTCCGCCGTAACGGCTTGCAGGCGCGCAAGTGTCTCACGACGCCTGGCCGGGTCCTTCTCCCGCATCGTGCTGCGGTTCCGCTCCGCCTGCGCCAGGATCTGCTCGGCAGCGATCGGGCGCCGCTGGCGATCATAGCGCGCCAGATCATCGAGCGGGCGGTCGCGCTGAAGGATGCCGGCCAAGGCCTCCGACAGCGCGAATGCATCATGAAGGCCGCCATTGAGGCCCATCCCGCCCGCCGGCGAATTGAGATGCGCCGCATCTCCCGCCAGGATGGCCCTGTCCTTCACATAGGTCGGCACGATCCGTTGATGCACGCGGTATGGCCTTGACTCGAGCACCGCGTGCGGACGGTCGATCGGTACGATCACCTGCAGGGCCTGGTTGATCATCTCGTCAGAGAGCTGTTCCTCGATGCTCAGGTCCTCGCGCGGATAGATCGACACGCGCCACCTGCCGGGGACTTTCAGCAGCGAGAAGTTTCCCCCATCCTTCCAGCAGTAGGACACATTCGAGAGGCCCTCCAGATGGTCCTCGAACGGAAACCGCGTGGTCACCAGCAAGGTGGTTTCGGGATAGGTCTGACCCTCGAAGGGAAGGTCGAGCCCCTTGCGGACGGCCGAGCGGGCGCCGTCACAACCCACGAGAAACCGGGAGCTGATGGTCCGGACACGGCCCGCATGCTCCACTGTCGCCGCAACGCCGTGGCTCCCCTGGACAAAGGCCACCAGCGACGTGCCGAACGACAGCTGCGCCCCGGGCAAGGCCGCGAGCCGGACAAGCAGGGCCTCGGACAGTTTCCACTGCTCGCATTGTAGCCTGTAGGGGTGTTTAGTGTCGCCCGCCAGCACGCCCATGTCAAAGACGGCGCGTTCTCCAGACGGATGCATCCGGATCTGCCAGTTCGGGCAGATCAGGCCCTTGTCCAGCAACTCCGCCGTGATGCCGAACGGATCCAGCATGTCGAGCGTCGGCGGGTGGAAGGTCGACGCGCGCAACTCGCGTGTGATGGCGGCCTCTGCCTCCACGACGTGGACATGCACGCCCTTCGAGGCCAGCAGATAGGCGAGGCACAAACCGACCGGACCGCCGCCGGAGATCAACACGTCGCAGTCCAGCGACGCCCCCGCACCGGGCGCGATCAGGTCGGTCGCCGGATCCCCTGCCTGCATGATTTGACATCTCCGTCTTGACTTGTCTTATTCATACGACAACTCTCAACGCTGTCCAGCGCCTGCAGATCGGAAGAAGCTGATGTCCTCTCCGGATTTTTCCCTCGCCCCCGGACGAAGGGTCCTTGTGACAGGAGCCGGCGGCGGCATCGGGCGGGCCGTGGTGGCTGCGCTCCGGGCCGGTGGAGCCGAAGTCATCGCGCTGGATCTGGACCGCGTTCTGGACGTCCATCCATTGCCGGGGGATGTGCCGGCGTTTGCCTGCGACCTCACCAACGAGGCCGATGTCGCCCGCGTCTTCAGCGAGATTGGCAAGCGCTGGTCTGCCCTTGATGGAATGGTGGCTCTGGCCGGCTTCGCCCGCCTGCGCGCGTCGCTCACCGAGACGAGCCATACCGCCTGGAGCGACGTGCTCGATGGCAATCTCAACAGCACCGTCCTGGCCCTGAAGGCGGCGGTGCCGCTGCTGCGCCAGGGGCGCGAGCCGGCCATCGTGACCATGGCGTCCGGTCTGGCGGTGAAGGCCGCGCCCGGCTATGGTGCCTATGGCGTGTCGAAGGCCGGGGTCATCGCCCTGACCAAGCTGCTGGCGGCGGAGGAAGCGCCCGTCATCCGCGTCAACGTGGTCGCGCCCTCGGCTGTCGACACGCCCTTCCTGCGCGGCGGCATTGCCCATGGTGATCCGTCGCAGCCGCTGCGTCTCGATGTGGCCAGCTATGTCCAGTCGATCCCGCTGGGCCGGCTGGCCGATGCCGATGACATTGCGGGCCCGATTCTGTTTCTGCTGTCGCCGGCGGCGCGCTACATCACCGGCCAGACCCTTCACATCAATGGCGGAAGTCTGATGCCATGAACATCCGCTGCGCGGCAGGGTGACCTGACGCGATTGTCGCATTTGGAGCCGAAAACGGCCAAGGGAGGACTGCCATGACGTTGCACAGTTTCAGGATGACTCGCCGCGCCGCGTTGTCGGGCCTTGCGGCCGGCAGCGCAGCCGCCGTGATCGGCGCACCGGCGCTGCGGGCCCAGGCGCGCGAGCCGCTCACGGTGATGACCCCGTTCGGCTTCATCCCCGACTTCATCGAGATGATGAACGCTGTCTCGGGCGGCCACTACACCCGGCATGGCTTTGATGCCAAGCTGCTTGGCGCCGCCGGAACGGCGCAGGCCCTGCAGCAGCTGGCGGCCGGACAGGTGCAGTTCATCCGGGCGGCCTCGATCGACATGATTCGCGCTGCGGCCCAGGGCGTCCCGGTGGTCGCCATCGCCACCAGCCATCAGGGCTCGACCTTTCACATGATCAGTCCGAAGGAGAAGCCCATCACGCGGGCGGAAGACCTGAAGGGCAAGACGGTCGGGATCGTTTCGGTTGGCGGGACCACCGACATCTTCCTCAATCTCGTCCTGGCCAAGGTCGGGCTGAAGCCCGATGATGTGAAACGCGAGGTGACGGGCAACTCGCCCGGCGTGCTGCAGATGGTGCGGCAGGGCCGCGTCGACTGCTTCATGGCCTCGATCATCGTGCCTGTCGTCCTGCAGCGCAACAAAGAGCAGATCGAGGTCTGGTCGACCGATCGCTATGCGCCGATGCCGAGCCAGTGCTACCTCACCACCCGCGAGATGATCGAGAAGCGTCCGGAGACCGTCGTCCGCTTCCTGCGCGCGATGCGGGATTCGATGAACGAGATGCTGACCCAGCCCAACCCGCCGATCTTCGAGCGGGCCGCCCGCGATTTCGATATTCCCGGCATCCGCGATCTGGACACGGTGGTCGCGGTGTCGGATGCTTCCAAGGAGCAACTCTGGCTCGCCCGCGGCCGCGAGAACCTGCTGCGCAACCTGCCCGATCTGTGGGCGACGGGCCTGACGGCGCTGCGCGAAACCGGGCTGGCCAACCCGCCCAATCCCGATCAGGTCTGGACCAACCGGTTCATCGACGAGGCCTTGAAGGCGTGAACCTAGCCGATTGGCGTCCATTTGGCCACGGGGCCGACGCTCGTGCGGTTGAGCTTCATCCGGTATTCGAAGCGGTCCGGCACGTAGAGGCTCTCCTGATGCAGGATGGGCTGCCGATCCTCATCGAGCATCAGCCGGCGCATCGCGATCAGGGGCGTGCCGGGTTCGACCTGTAGATGGCGCGCCGCCTGCTCGGGCGCAGCCACGGCAGTCAGAACCTGCTCGGCGTCGCGCGCCACCACGCCGTTCTGCTCGAGCGTCTGGATGATTGGCACGTTACCCTCGGGCGGCAGGGTGATGAGCGCTGCATGCCGGGGCGCCACGCAGATAGTGGTGAAAGAGATCGGCTGGCCCTGATAGGAGCGGACGCGCACGATCCTAAGGCAGCGTCCCTCGCCCAGCGCACGCGCGGCGACCGGATCGGGCTCGGTGTCCGCCGACCATGCCAGATTGCGGACGGTCGTGGCCTCCTCGAAGGACATCAGGTTTTCCAGATGGCCCTGGATGTTGGCACGTCCGCTGTCGGGGGCGGCCTTCGGGAAGGTGCCGACCCCGTGCACGCGCCGCACCAGTCCCTCCGCTTCCAGTCGCGCCAGCGTCGAGCGGACGGTCACCCGGCTGACGCCGAAGCGTGCCGCAAGCTGCGGTTCGGACGGCAGCGGCTGGTCGTGGGCCACCGCCGAACTCGCGATCATGTCCCTGAGATGCAGGTAGACCTGATGATACAGGGGAATCAGGCGCGAAGACCGCCCGATGCGTGTCGACATGTCGTCCCGTCCTTCAATCCGCCGGATGCCCGTGGGGCACAGATAGGCTGGTTCAGGGCACCTTCACAAGTCGGCGATGCCCGATCGGGATATCGTCATCGTGCGTCAGGCCGCCTTCCAGTCGGCGAGGATCATGCCGGCGCCCTTGTCGGCGATCATGATCGTCGGGGTATTGGTGTTGCCGGACGTGATCGTCGGCATCACCGAGGCGTCGATCACCCTCAGCCCCTGCACGCCCATGACCCGGAGGCGTTCGTCGACGACAGACATCGGATCGGAGGCCAGACCCATCTTCGCGGTGCCCACCGGATGAAAGATCGTCGTTCCGATCTCGCCGGCCGCCTTGGCCAGAGCCGCCGCACCATCGCCGACCGCCGGGCCGGGCACATGTTCTTCCGGCCGGAAGCGCAAGATCGCTTTCTGCTGCATCAGCCGGCGGGTGACGCGGATGGCGTCCGCGGCAACCTGCCGGTCCTCGTCGGTTGACAGGTAGTTCGGCGCGATCACCGGCTTGGCGGCGGGATCGGCTGACCGCAGCCGGATCTCGCCGCGCGAGGTCGGGCGCAGGTTGCAGGCGCTCACGGTGATCGCCGGAAAGCGGTGCAGCGGATCGCCGAACCGGTCGAGGCTGAGCGGCTGGACATGGAACTGGATGTTCGGGCGCTCATGCTCCGGCGACGAGGTCGT
>JAPLOW010000094.1 GCA_026400555.1 Hyphomicrobiales bacterium | reverse complement strand
GGCGCCCAGGCCTTCAACCTCCAGCCGGTCGGCTCCGGACCCTACAAGCTCCGCGCCTGGCAGCGCGGCGTCGGCGTGACCCTCGACGCCGTGCCCGACTACTGGCGCGGCCGCCCACCCTTCGACACAGCCAACTTCCGCGTCGTGCCGGATGTAGCCACCCGCATCGCCGACCTTCAGACAGGGCGCGCCGACATCGTGCGTCAGCTCGGGCCGGACGAGGCCGTGCGCATCAAGTCCGATGCGAAACTCCAGGTCCTCGCCGCGCCGACCGAGCGCATCGGCTACATGTTCATCAATGCCGTTTCAGGCCCGACACAGGATGTCCGCGTCCGCCGCGCCATCGCCCACGCCATCGACCGCAAGACCCTGATCGAGGCCCTGCTGCAGGGCTACGGAAAGGAGGTCGATGTCGTGCTGACGCCTGCCAACTTCGGGTATGTCGAAGGCATCGGCGGCAACACCTTCGACCCCGCCAGGGCCAAGGCCCTGCTCCGTGAGGCCAACGCGGTCAACGCGCAGCTCAGTTTCCTGACCTCGCCGGCCTATGATCGTCGCCTGGTTGAAGCCTTGCAGCAGATGCTCCAGGAAGTCGGCTTCAAGGTCGACATCCAGACCATGGACCAGCCGACCTTCCTGCGCCGCCGTCAGGGCCGACCGGACGAGGCCGGTTCGATCTCGCTCGGCCGCTGGAGCTGTGCCTGCCAGGATGCGGACGGCGTCATCTTCCCGCTGTTCCGTAGCGGCTCGATCTGGGCGAAGTATTCGAACGCGGATTTCGACAAGGAGGTCGATGCCGCCCGGGCGACGCTGGACGAGGCCAAACGTTTGACCCATTATCGGCGCGCCTTCGAGATCCTGCGCGACGAGGTCCCAGGTCTTGGCCTGTACCAGGACTTCGCCATCTATGGCGCGCGCCGGGAAATCCGCTGGCAGCCAACCGCGAACGAGGCGTTCTTCCTGTTCGACATGCGCTGGCAACCCTGACCGGCTGAGAGGCCGGACTTATGCCGCGCTATCTTCTCAGCCGTCTGCTGCAGGCAGCACTGACGACATTCGGCGTGATGACGATCGTGTTTTTCGTCATGCGCCTGTCGGGTGACCCCGTGCTTCTGCTCGTGCCCGAGGGCGCGACGCGGGAGCACATCGAAACCGTTCGGCGCGAACTCGGTTTCGATCAACCGATCTGGCGCCAGTACCTGACCTTCCTCGGCGGCCTGCTCAATCTCGAACTGGGTGTTTCGGTGGTGCAGCGCGTGCCCGCCTGGGACATTTTGGCAAGCCGCATTCCCTACACGCTGGCGCTGGCGGGCGCCGCGCTCGTCGTCGCGGTCGGGCTGGGCGTTCCTGCCGGCATCGCCATGGCCATCTGGCGCGGGCGCTGGTTCGAGCGCCCGATCGCCGCACTGGTCGTGACGGGCCAGAGCATGCCAACCTTCCTGAGCGGCATTTTGATGATCATGCTGTTCGCCGTGACCTTGCGCTGGCTACCATCCTCCGGTGTCGATGGCCCCGCTTCGGTGGTCATGCCGGCCATCGCGCTCGGCATGCTGTCCATGTCGACCTTCGCCCGGATGGCCCGCATCGCGGTCGTCGATGAACTTGGCAAGGATTATGTCCGCGCCGGCCTCGCCCGCGGGCTGCCGCTCGGCAAGGTCGTGACGCGGCATGTGCTGCGCAATGCGGCGATTCCGGTCGTGACCATCGCGGCGCTGGAAACCGGCAACCTGCTTGCCGGCGCCATCATCGTCGAGACGGTGTTTGCCTGGCCCGGGATCGGACAATTGGCAATCCAGGCCATCCAGTCGCGTGATTTTCTTGTCGTGCAGGCCATCGTGCTCTTCGTCTCGCTGGTCTATGTCGCCGTCAATCTCGCGGCGGACCTGCTTTACGCGGGCATTGATCCCCGCATCAGGCTGGGCAAGCCATGAGCCTGGCCACAAACCTGCGCGCGCGCCTGTCGCGGGTGCCCACCTCGATCATCGTCATGGCCAGCCTGCTCGGCGCCTTTGTGCTCATGGCCCTGTTTGCGCCGTTGCTCGCGCCCTTCGATCCTGCGCGCCAGAGCCTGATCCAGCGGCTTAGGCCACCAGGTCACACCACGGCGCAGGGCCTGACCTATCTGATGGGCACCGATGATCTGGGGCGGGACCTGATGTCCCGCGTCATCCACGGCGCCCGCGCCTCGATGCTTGTGGCCGTCGCGTCCGTCTCGGTTTCGCTGCTCATCGGCAGCGCGCTCGGCATGCTGGCCGGCTGGCGGCGCGGCTGGGTCGAGATGGCCATCATGCGCTTCGTCGACATCATGCTCTCCATTCCGGCCATTCTGCTCGCCGTGCTGGCCGTCGCCGTTGTCGGACCGGGTTTCCAGACCCTGATCTTGGTGCTCGGCCTGACGCGCTGGCCGCGCTATGCCCGCGTCGCCTACGCCCAGACGCTCCAAGTCGCGACGTTACCCTACATCCGCGCCGCGGAACTGGCGGGAGCGCGCGGCCCACGCTTGCTGCTGCGCCATATCCTGCCCAACATTGCCGGCCCGCTCCTCGTCGTCGCAACGGCGGAATTCGGCCTGATGATCCTGTTCGAGGCCTCGCTCTCCTTTCTCGGCCTCGGCATCCAGCCGCCGACACCAAGCTGGGGAACGATCCTGAGCGCCGGCCGCCAGTATCTCGAACGGGCCTGGTGGCTGACCGCGTTTCCGGGCGCATGCCTGTTCTTGCTGGTTCTCTCGGTGAATGTGCTGGGAGACTGGCTGAGGGATCATCTCGATCCACGCTCCAGACCAAGAGGATGAGACGAACATGGAATTCGACAACAGAATCGTCGTCGTCACCGGCGCCGCCGGTGTTTTCGGGCGCTGGATCACCGAGGCCTTCTGGCGCGAGGGCGCACGCGTCGTAATGGCTGACGCCCGCAAGGATGCGGCGGAGGCGATCATCGCCGAGAATCGGATCCCGGCAGAGCATGCGATGGTCCACCAGACCGAACTGACCGACGAGGCGTCGATCCTGGATCTCGTGGCGACCGTCACGGCACGCTGGGGCGTGCCGGATGTGGTCGTGAACAATGCCGGCATCTATCCGGCGGGCGGGCTGCTCCAGATCGACACCGCCGAATGGGACAGGATCTTCAACATCAACGTGCGCGCGCCCTACCTCGTCACCCGCGAGTTCGCCAAGGCCATGATCGCCGCTGGCCGGAAGGGTGCGATCATCATGATCTCGTCCGGCGCGGCGCGTGCCCTGCGCAAGGGCACCGTGCCCTATTGTACTTCGAAGACGACACTGGAGCGGATTGCCAAGGGCTTCGCCATCGAACTGGCGGAACAGGGTATTCGCGTCAACGTGGTCGAACCCGGTTTCGCTCCGGGCAGCGTGGTCAGCCCGCTGTCGCCCGACTATGTCGATCGCATGCTGAGCCGCATTCCGCTGGGCCGCAGCAGCGGCCCGACCGATGCGCCGGGAGCAGTTCTGTATCTGGCCTCCGAGCGGGCGAGCTTCATCACCGGCGCCACGCTGGCGGTTGATGGCGGCAACTCGCTCGGCGTCTTCGAGCCCGGCCCGATCGCCGGCAAGCGCTGAGTTGCACCGCATGGCCGCTCCCGTCCTCGACATTGACCGGCTCAGGCTCGACATTGGCGGCGCTGCCGTCGTCGATGGTCTGTCGCTGTCGGTCGATGAGGGCGAGATCGTCGCACTCGTCGGCGAGTCCGGCTGCGGCAAGTCGCTGTCCGCCCTCGCCGTCTTGCGCCTGCTTCCCGACGCAGTCCGCCTCGCCGGCGGGCGCATCCTGCTCGAAGGCAAGGATCTTGCGAGCCTTGACATGTCAGCCATGGCAGGGATCAGGGGCCGCGACGCCTCGATCATCTTTCAGGAGCCCACGGCATCACTGGATCCGCTGATGCCGGTGGGCGACCAGATTGCGGAGGCCCTCACCGCCCACCGCTCCGTCTCGGCGCAGGAGGCCAGGCGGCGTGCCCGGGAGATGCTGGTCTCGATCGGTATTTCCGATCCGGACAGGCGACTGGCACAATACCCGTTCGAATTGTCCGGCGGTATGTGCCAGCGCATCATGATCGCCATCGCGCTGATCTGCGGCCCGCGTCTGCTGATCGCCGACGAGCCGACAACGGCACTCGACGTCACCATCCAGGCGCAAATCCTTCACCTGATCCGGCAACTGGTGGCCGAGCGCGGCACCGCCGTCCTGCTCATCACCCACGACATGGGCGTGGTCGCCGACATCGCCGACCGGGTGGTGGTGATGTATGCCGGCCGTGTCGCGGAAACGGCGACGGCGGAGGAGCTCTTTCGGGCGCCACGGCACCCCTACACCGCGCTGCTTCTGGCCAGCATGCCGCGCGCGGGGATCATGCCGAAATCGCGGCTGGCCACCATCGAGGGCACCGTGCCGCCGCCCTCATCCCATGGCGCCGGCTGCCGTTTTGCCAGCCGCTGTCCTTTGGTCGAAGACCGCTGCCGCATCGAGAGCCCTCCCCTCGTCGATCACGCCCCCGGCCATCTGGCCGCCTGCTGGCGTTCCGATCAGGTGGCAAGGCTGGGAGCCGCCGCATGAGCGGCGTGGTTCTCGACGTGAGGGACGCCGCGGTTCACTTCCGGTCGCGCGGCGGCTTTCTGCGCAAGGCCGCACCGCCACTGAAAGCGGTCGACGGGGTGTCGCTGGCAATTGCGCCGGGCGAAACCCTTGGCCTCGTCGGCGAGTCCGGCTGCGGCAAATCCACCCTCGCCAACGCCATTCTCGGTCTGGTTCCGCTGACCGGCGGGCGCATCGAGGTCGCGGGCAGGGCCGTCGACAGCGCCGATCGCGACAGCCTGAGCGCCATTCGCAGCGATGCGCAGATGGTGTTTCAGGACCCTGCCCTCTCGCTTAATCCAAGGCTTTCGATCGGGGCGGCGATCGGCGAGCCGCTCTTGGTCCGCGGCCTCGCCACGGGCACCGCCCTGCGTGACCGGGTGGCGGCGCTGCTCAAGGCGGTGGGGCTTGAACCCGATCATGCATCCCGCTTCCCGCATGCCTTCTCCGGTGGCCAGCGGCAGCGTATCGTCATTGCGAGAGCCCTTGCGCTCCAGCCGAAGCTGGTGATCTGTGACGAGCCGGTCTCGGCGCTCGACGTGTCGGTGCGCGCACAGATCCTCAACCTGCTGGTCGACCTGCAGCGCGAACGCGGCATGTCCTACCTGTTCGTCTCCCATGACCTCTCGGTGGTGCGCCACATCGCAGACCGCGTGGCGGTGATGTATCTCGGGCGCATTGTCGAAACGGCGTCCATGTCAGTGCTTTTCGGCAAGCCCCGCCACCCCTACACGCAGGCTCTGCTGGCGGCCGCCCCGGAACCGGACCCGGTGCGCCAACGCGCCAAGCCGCGCCGCGTGCTCGATGGGGAGTTGCCCAGCCCAGCCAATCTTCCGCCCGGTTGCGCCTTCAGCTCGCGCTGCCCCCTGGCCAGCGATCTGTGTCGCAGCGAACGCCCAAAGCTTGCCGCCCGCCCTGACGGCGCAAGCGTTGCCTGTCATCATGCAGAGGAGTGAACGGATGAGCACGGATGCAGAAAAGCCCTGGACCTGGCCTGAAGCCGTCTGGCGTGCGAAAGTCGATCATGTCCGGGCCGGCCGTTCGCTGGCACCGAAGCAGTGGAAGAACGGCGCGCGCTGCGCTGTCGCGCTGTCCTTCGACAGCGATCACGAAACCATCGAGTTGCGCTTCGGCGGAAATTCCCACGGCAAAATGAGCCAGGGCCAGTATGGCGCGCGCAAGGGCTCGCCGCGCATCCTCAGATTGCTCGAGCACCATGGCGTGCCGGCGAGCTTCTTCATGCCAGCCGTGTCGGCCATGCTGCATCCAGAGGAAGCACGGGCGGTTGTCGCGGCCGGCCACGAGCTTGGCATCCACTCCTGGATTCACGAGTTCAATTCGAAGCTTGATCACGTGACCGAGCGTGACCTCGCGCTCAGGGCCACGGAGACGCTGGAAAAGCTTTCGGGACGACGTCCTGTTGGCATGCGTACAGCCTCGTGGGATTTCTCGCCCTACACGCTCAAGATCATCCGCGAGATGGGCCTGCTCTATGACTCATCCCTCATGGCCGATGATGAACCCTACGAACTGCTCGATCAGGGCGAAGCCACCGGAATCGTCGAACTGCCGGTCGAATGGATCCGCGACGACGCCATCTACTTCAACATGGACCGGATGGCCTCGCTCAGGCCCTATACGGGTCCCGAAACCGTGCTGAACATCTTCCGCCGCGAGCTGGACATGGCCCATGAGGAAGGCGGGCTCTACGTCCTCACCATGCATCCGCATCACATCGGCCACCGCTCGCGCATCTTCATCCTCGACGAGATCATCCGGCATGCCAAGTCGCTGCCCGGGGTCTGGTTCGCGACCCATGAGGACATCGCGCGCTACTGCGCTGCGGAAGCAGGGCTGCGATAGCCGGGATAAGAACACAGGCCGGTCGGCGCTCCGTCAGAGGGAATGGCCGACCGCGAGGCCGATCGCGGCGGTGATCGCCATCGCGAAAGCGCCCCAGAATGTGACGCGGGCTGTCGGCTTCAGCCAGGGCGCACCGCCAATGCGCGCCCCGATGGCGCCCAGAAGCGCGAGGCAGACCAGCGACCCGCCCGAAATCCACCACCCGATCGCGGTCTTCGGCGCAAACAGCGCGATCGCCAGCGGCACAAGCGCGCCGACAGAGAAGGTGATGGCGGAGGTCAGCGCCGCCTGCACCGGCCGGGCGATCGAGTGCCCGGACAGGCCAAGCTCATCGCGTGCATGGGCCTCGAAAGCATCCTTGGCAGTCATCTGCTCTGCAACCTGACGCGCAAGGTCAGGGGATACACCGCGCGCGACATAGATGGCTGTCAACTCGGCCAGTTCGGCCTCCGGCTGTCCGGCAAGTTCGCTCCTCTCGCGCGCAAGGTCGGCCTGTTCCGTATCCGATTGCGAACTGACGGAGACATATTCGCCCGCGGCCATCGACATGGCTCCGGCAACCAGCCCGGCCACGCCCGCCAGCACCACCTCACCCGGCGACTTCGCTGCCGCCGCCACGCCGACGAGCAGGCTGGCGGTCGAGATAATGCCGTCATTGGCGCCGAGGACGGCAGCCCTGAGCCAGCCGATGCGGTCCACCAAATGGTTTTCGCGATGGAGCGGATGCATGTGGCTTCTCCTGGGCTCCGGAGCACGAAGCGGTCACAAGGCCCCCCTGTCTGCCCTGATCAAGTCCTAGCAGGCCGACCGGCTTTGCGACAGCCCTGCCGGATGGAGCGGCTCGCCTTGGTCTGGCATGCAAAGCGGCGCCGGCACGTCACAAGCGTAGCAAGAAGCGGACGGGAACAAATGGCGTGGTTTCGCGTTTGTCTTTCCAGGCGCCCGCCTTGAATGCAACACGCTCCGGGCGCGGCAACCATTGAAGTGACACATGTCGCCTTCCTCTTACCCTGACCGCTCCATGACCCGTGCATCATTGGACGCGGATGCCCGATGCAAGGGATCCGCATGTGACACGTGGCAAGAAATGCGACTGATCGGTCGCCCGGTCAGGCCTGGACAGCACCAATCAAGCCCGAAAGCCCGGATTCACAGCGGAAACAGCCATGACACGCAATAACGTTCTCTACACCATGATTGGCGTGCTCGCCGTCGCCGCATCCCTGTTTGCAATCCAGCTCTACAGGGAAAAGCAGAAGGCGACAGGCGTTGAGATCAGCATCGGAGAGCGCGGCATTTCGATCGAGAAGAAATAGCTGAAAATTCTCACAATAAATCAATGACTTGAAAACGGAGAAATACCACAATGTCCCTTGGAACAATCCTGATCATCATCCTGATCATCTTTCTGCTCGGCGGCTTCAGCGGCCGATTCGGCGGATACGGCTACGGCTATGGCCACGGCGGCGTTGGCGTCCTCGGCGTACTGTTGATCGTCGTCGTCATCCTGCTATTGACCGGACGGCTGTAAGCCGGCGCAACCGGACCCGCCTTTGCCAACTTCTACCGGCAAGGCTCAAAGCCTTGGCGCAAGCGCGTTGCTGCGACCAGTCACGCCTCGTCTCGTCACAGTTAGGCCTCGCCATGAACACTTGCGACCGACGGCGTCGGACGGGCGAGGCACGCCCTGGGATAGACTGTCTTTGGAGACCTGTCAGGGAAGAGATGGTGCCCGAGACCGGAATCGAACCAGTGACACAGCGATTTTCAATCGCTTGCTCTACCAACTGAGCTACTCGGGCGCCGGCCGGCGGCAGGGCCATCGGCTGTTGGTGGGCGGGGTATAGTCGCTCGCTTTTGGACTGTCCAGACGTTTCCGTCGCTGCGGCGCCATGTCTTTCGCCGACTGACGCCGCAAGCGCCGGGACCGTGCTGAATCATGTGGACAAGGCCGGCGCGGCGGGCGTCTCAGCGCTCTGCGGCGCTCCCGGCATCACGATCGGGCGCCGCATTGTCCTCGACCACGGGAACGGCGTAGGCCCCCTTGAGCCAGTTCGCCAGGTCCGCGTCCGCGCAGCGCTTCGAGCAGAACGGTTTCCAGGCCGGCTCGGTTGGCCGCGCGCATATCGGGCACGGCTTCACCTTCGGGCGCGAGACGGGCGCTTTCTGGTCCATGGACGGCCTGTCAGTCGGTCAGGCGGATCTGCTTTTCGCCACACAGATTGAGGCCATCCGAATCGTTCTCGCTCTCATCCTCGAAGCGGGCCAGCACGAAGAACGAGCATCCCGTCGGCTTGTTGAGCTTGATCTTGATGGATTTTCCAGCCTCCAGCGGTTTGGCAAGCTTGGCGACGAGGCGCGGATTGTCGCCACTCGTGGCGATCTCAAAGGCGGTCACGGCGACCGTCCGCCCGTTGATCAGGGTGATCTCGCCCGGCGGCTTCTGGGCGCGCTGCTGGGCCACTGCCGGGCCCATCGGCGCGAGCGCCAGGCCGGCCAAGACGATCGATGGCATAATCAGTGTCTTCATAGGGATGTTCCCGTCCTTGCTTTTCGCCGCGCTCCGGCGATTGCCTTGCTGAAGCTACATGAAATTGCGGTTGCGGCAACAGCAAGGCCGAACGCGCACGGATTGCGTCGCTTTCCGGCGCGTCACGCAATGCGCATTTGCGCGCGCACGCCTCGCGCGGGCGGCAGGAAAGCTCTATACGCCAAGGTCAGAGGTAATCCCCCCGCATGGCATCAGCACCAGACCCCGCAAGCCCGAAAGCAGGCGTGTCCGCCGCATCGGGCGGATTTGTTCAGACCTTCAAGGCTTTGTGGCCCTATTTGTGGCCGAAGGACCGGGCTGATCTGCAGATGCGCGTGCTGCTGGCCTTCGGCCTGCTCGTCGTCGGCCGCATCATCCTCGTCGGCGTGCCGTTCTCGTTCAAATGGGCGACCGACCAGCTTGCCGCCGAGATGGGCACACCCAGCACCAAATGGCTGGTGCTCACGCCGATCCTGCTGGTCGCGATCTATGGCGTCATGCGCGTGGGGTCAGCAGCCTTCATCCAGTTGCGCGACGCAGTCTTTGCCCCGGTGTTCATGCACGCAGTGCGCAAGCTGGCCCATCAGACATTCGCCCATCTGCACCACTTGTCGCTGCGGTTTCATCTCGAGCGCAAGACCGGAGGCCTGACCCGCATCCTCGAGCGGGGACGCTCCGGCATCGAGGACATGGTGCGGCTGGGGTTGAACCAACTCGTGCCGGTCATCGTCGAACTGACGCTGATGATCGCCGTCCTGTTCTGGAATTTCGACTGGCGCTACGTCGTGCTGCTCGTGGCTATGGTCGTCATCTACATGGCCTTCACGATCAAGGCGACCGAGTGGCGCATCAGCATCCGCCGCAACATGAACGACAGCGACACCGACGCCAACGCCAAGGCTATCGACTCGCTGCTGAACTTCGAAACAGTGAAGTATTTCGGCGCGGAGCGGCGCGAGACCGCCCGCTATGACGTCGCCATGGCCAAGTACGAGCGCAACAGCGTCAAGGCCTACCAGTCGCTGGCCCTGCTCAACTTCGGCCAGGCCTTCATCTTCTCGGTGGCACTCACCATCGCGATGTGGATGTGCGTCGACGGCATCCGGTCGGGTCGCAACACGCTCGGCGACTTCGTCCTGATCAACGCGCTGCTGATCCAGCTCTACACGCCGCTCAACTTCATGGGCACCGTCTACCGCGAGATCAAGCAGGCTACGCTGAACATCGAGGAAATGTTCAACCTCCTGAACCGTGACCCCGAGATCCTCGATAAGCCCGGTGCCCCCGACCTCAAGGTCAGCGCCGGCGAAGTCACCTTCGAGGACGTGCATTTCGCCTACGT
>JAPLOW010000103.1 GCA_026400555.1 Hyphomicrobiales bacterium | reverse complement strand
CATATCAACCGGCAGGGAAGGCACTTATCGGAACCGAAACGCTGTAGCGAGAAACCGAGCCACCTCTGGCTGACCCCGGCGGGCGCCCCTCTCCGGCAGGGTCATGCAGAGGCCAGGCGCTGCGGGATGTAGCCCTCGAACCCCGACAGCTTGCCAGGCTGAGGCGGCCGTTCGCGATACCGCGCCGCGTCCGGCGCCCGCAGGTAGCGCCGCACCGTATTGCGCGAGACACCGACCTCTCGTGCGATCTCCCGCGCGCCCTTGCCGTGTTTGGACAATACCCTGATCTCCATTTCCGCCTCTCCTCCAACCATCCCAGACCCCGCCAATTCGACAGGCCCATCTCTGGCATGGGTCAGGTTTCAATCGGCGCGTGGGTCAGTTTTGCAGCGGCGCTTACACAACCCGATGGGCCAGATCCTCCGTTAGCCAGCCAACTACGCTGTCTCAAAGCATTCGACGACGGACACGTTGGAGAGCGTTTGCGGTCTCCAGAAACGCACGCTACAGAATGCCAACGCGCGGCAGGAGGATATAACTATTTGCGGCATCGTCGGAGTCGTTGGACGCGAGCAAGCGGCGCCACGTTTGCTGGATGCGCTGAAGCGCCTGGAATACCGCGGCTATGACAGTGCGGGCATCGCTACTCTCGTCGACGGACGCATCAGGCGTCGCCGTGCGGAGGGCAAGCTGGCCAACCTAGCCGCGGCGCTGGCTGATGACCCGCTGCGGGGCGGTACCGGCATCGGCCATACCCGCTGGGCCACTCATGGCCCGCCGGTCGAGCGCAACGCCCACCCGCACGCCACGGACCGCGTGGCCGTGGTGCATAACGGGATCTTCGAGAACTTCGCCGAGCTGCGCGCCGAGCTCGAGGACAAGGGCTATGTCTTCGAGACTGACACCGACACCGAGACCTTCTGCAAGCTCGTGGACTTGCATTTGCTCGAGGGCGACGAGCCAGTGCTGGCCGTCGCGCGCGCGTTGCGCCGCGTCCATGGCGCCTTCGCAGTGGGCGTGATGTTCGCCGGTCGGCCGGACATGCTGGTCGCCGCGCGGCATGGCGCGCCGCTGGCGATCGGATTCGGCGACGGTGAGATGTTCATCGGCTCCGATGCGCTCGCGCTCGCGCCGCTGACCCGCAGGATCGCCTATCTTGAGGAGCGGGACTATGCGGTGCTGACCCATGATGGCGCGACCTTCTTCGACGCGCATGATCGGCCGGTCGAGCGCGCCATGCGTCTGACCGCAGTCTCGAGCGCCGAGATCGGCAAGAGCCACTACGACCACTACATGCAGAAGGAGCTGCATGAGCACCCTGCCGTGCTGGGTGACACGCTACGGCAATACCTGGATCCGAAGACACTGGAAGTGCGGCTGCCCGCGCTACCCTTCGACCCGGCTGTAGTGCCGCGCCTGACGATAAGCGCTTGCGGCTCCGCATTCCTGGCCGGGATGGTCGGGCGCTACTGGATCGAGCAATTGGCTCGCATTCCGGTGGATGCCGATGTGGCATCGGAACTGCGCTATCGCAGGCCACCGCTCCTCGAAGGCGGAGGAGCGATCATGGTGTCGCAATCCGGCGAGACCGCGGACACTCTCGCCGCGCTGAGGCTTCTGCGCGAGAACGGCCAGTCGGTACTGTCTGTGGTCAATGTGCCCGAGAGCAGCATGATGCGCGAAAGCGACGGCACATTGTTGACAGTGGCCGGACCGGAAATCGGCGTCGCTTCGACGAAGGCCTTCACCGCGCAACTGGCGGTGCTGGCGTGTCTTGCGATCGGCTTTGGCCGTGCGCGCCGCGAACTGACCACCATTGATGAAGGCCGCCTGACCAAGGCGCTGCTCGAGATCCCGCATCTGGCCGCACGCGTGCTGCAGGCCGATGAGCAGATCCGGCAATTGGCGGCCGAGGTGGTACAGGCACGCGACGTCCTGTTCCTGGCTCGGGGAAGCCTCTATCCGATCGCGTTGGAAGGGGCGCTCAAGCTCAAAGAAATCAGCTACATTCATGCTGAGGGCTATGCTGCCGGCGAGATGAAGCACGGCCCGATCGCGCTGATCGATCACTCCGTGCCGGTCATCAGCCTGTGCCCCTCGGGTCCGCTCTACGACAAGACGCTGTCCAATCTTCAGGAAGCGGCGGCGCGGGGAGGACGCATCATGGCCTTCACGGATGCGAAGGGCGCGCCGTCCTTAAGCAGCTTCGCGTCGCGGGTGATCGCATTGCCAGATGTGGATGCCTTCACCCAGCCGATATTGTTCGCTATTCCAGTACAGATGCTCGCTTACCAGGTGGCGGTGCTGAAGGGCACTGATGTCGACCAGCCGCGCAATTTGGCGAAGAGTGTAACGGTGGAGTAGTGTCTAGATCTACACACCCAAATGAGCAACCATCCGTCACGGTTTCTGAGAACCTGTCCGTCGTCGAATGCTTTGAGACAGCGTAGTTCGCTGGCTGACGGAGGATCTGGCCCTGAGGTTGCCCCGTTTCGATGGACGGTTTTAGCCCGGAAAATTCATCAGGGCTGGCGGACATGGCGCAAACCCTTGATCGGCCATAGGATTCGGCTGCGAGACCTGAACCCTGTCGATTTCGGAGCCCATGCCCGCCAAAGTTGAATCTACCCCCGCGCTGCCCGGCCT
>JAPLOW010000150.1 GCA_026400555.1 Hyphomicrobiales bacterium | reverse complement strand
AATCGGCCACATCCCGCGTCGGCACAGTGTAGCCATGCATCACGCTCAGCGGGTAGTGGGCCTGCCGCTGGTGCAGTTTGGCGAGTGCACGCCAGGTTCCTCCGACGGCATAGAAATAGCGGCCGCGCATCGCCTCAACCTGCGGCAGCCGATCCAGTTCTTCCTTGACGATCTTCTCGGCCACCTTGAGCGAGCCGCCGGAGCGATCCTGCAGGGCGAGGCCGCCGAGCGGTACGCTGACCCCCTGCCCCACGGCCGAACCCTCGACGCCGACCAGCTCCAGCGAGCCGCCGCCAAGGTCGCCGACGATGCCGTCCGGGCTGGCAAACCCCGAAATGACGCCGAGCGCTGACAGAAAGGCCTCACGGTCGCCGGAGATGAGTTCGATCGGCCGGGCGCAGATGCGTTCCGCCTCGGCGATGAAGGTTGGCCCGTTGCGGGCATAGCGCGCGGCGGCGGTGGCAATCACGCGAACGTCGGTGACGTCCATCGCCTCCCACAGGATGCGGAACCGCTGCAATGCGCCAAGCGCTTTGCTGACGGCGTCTGCGGCCAGTTCGCCCGTGGATGTGACGCCGCGGCCCAGCCCGGCCATTTCCTTCTCGTTGAAGATTGGCGTCGGAGAGCGCGAGAGATTCTCATAGACGACAAGCCGGACCGAGTTGGAGCCGATGTCGACAATGGCGACAGGAGAGCCGATCGCCAGCCGCCCGTGAGCGGCCTGCGCATCGTGGTCACCCACCCCGGCGGGCGAGGATGAGGGGGCTGGAAAGAGCAAGTGATTTCCCACGTCCGGACAAACTGGGGTTTGTCATGAAGTATTTGTGCGCATTGAAAGGCGCCTCGCCCTTCGCCGCGACAATGCGTTCAGACGAGCCATCAGGCAAGATGCGCCAGCTCTGTTCGTTGTCGAGAAGATTGGCCATCAGGATCTGGTCGAGGATCTGCTGGTGCACGGTCGGGTTTGTGATCGGCATCAGTGTCTCCACGCGGCGGTCGAGATTGCGCGGCATCAGGTCGGCCGATGAGATGTACAGATGCGCCTTCGCATGCGGCAGGCCATGGCCGTTCCCGAAAGCGTAGATGCGGCCATGTTCGAGGAAGCGACCGACGATCGACTTGACGCGGATGTTCTGGCTCATGCCTTCGACGCCGGGCCTGAGGCAACAGATGCCGCGCACGATGAAGTCGATCTGCACGCCGGCGCTGCTCGCCTCATAAAGCGCGTCGATGACGACCGGATCGACAAGGCTGTTACATTTGCCCCAGATCGCGGCGGGGCGGCCGGCCTTCGCGTGCTCGATTTCCTCGCGGATGTGCTGAAGCAGCCGCTTCTTGGCGGTCAGCGGCGAAACCGCCATGACCTCCAGTTCCTGCGGTTCGGCATAACCGGAGATCCGGGTCGGCAGTGAAGAAGGACACGTCGGTGTAAACCCGTGCGGTGATCGGATGGTAGTTGCCGGTCCCGACATGGCAATATGTAACAAGCTGCGTGCCCTCGCGGCGGACGACAAGCGACAGCTTGGCGTGGGTCTTCAGTTCGATGAAGCCATAGACGACCTGCACGCCGGCGCGCTCCAGGTCCTTGGCCCAGCGGATATTGGCCTCCTCATCGAAGCGGGCCTTGAGCTCGACCAGCGCGGTGACGGATTTCCCGGCCTCTGCCGCCTCGGCCAGCGCCTTGACGATGGGGCTGTCCGATGAGGTGCGGTAAAGCGTCTGCTTGATGGCGACGACGTCCGGGTCGCGCGCGGCCTGCTGCAGATACTGCACCACCACGTCGAAGGATTCGTACGGGTGATGCACCACAATGTCCTTGCGACGGATCGCGGCAAAGCAGTCGCCGCCATGTTCGCGGATGCGCTCGGGAAAGCGCGCCTCGTAGCGCTTGAACTTGAGCGACGGCCGGTCGACGCCGACAATCTGAGACAATTCGTTCAGCCCGATCATGCCTTCGATGGCCACGACCTCCTCGGGCTCGACCTTCAGTTCGCGCACGATCATCGAGCGCAGCCGCGCCGGCATGGAGGCCTGCACCTCAAGCCGGATCACGACGCCGCGGCGGCGCTGCTTGATCATGCTTTCAAACATGCCGACGAGGTCTTCCGCTTCTTCCTCGATCTCGAGATCGGTGTCGCGCACGACGCGGAAGGAGCCGTGGCCACGCATGTGGTAGCCCGGGAAGAGCCGGTTGATGAACAGTTCGATCGTGTGCTCAAGCGCGATGAAGCGGTTGGCGCCGATACGGGCCAGGTCGGGCAGTTCGATGAAGCGGTCGAAGCGCGACGGCACGCGGATCAGGGCGTTGAGCGCCCGCCCATCGCTCTCGCGCACCATGTCGAGCGCAATGGTGAAGCCGAGATTGGGAATGAACGGAAAGGGATGCGCCGGATCGATGGCGAGCGGGGTCAGGACGGGAAAGACGTAGTTGAGGAAGTAATCCTCCAGCCACATCATGTCCTGCCGCGAGACCTCGGATGGCTCGACGATGACGATGCCGGCCTTGGCAATGTCGGCCCGCAGGTCGAGCCAGCGCTTCTGCTGGTCGGCCGTAAGGGCCGTCACGGATTCAGCGATTCGGCCCAACTGCTCGGCGGGGGTCAGGCCATCCTGGCTCGGCGTCGTAATCCCGGCCTTGAGCTGTTCGATCAGCCCGGAGACGCGGACCATGAAGAACTCGTCGAGGTTGTTGGCCGAAATTGTCAGAAAGCGCAGCTGCTCCAGCAGCGGATGATTGCGGTTGGAGGCCTCCTCCATCACCCGCCGGTTGAACTGAAGCCAGGACAACTCCCGGTTCATGAAGCGCTGCGGGTCACGTCCCCAGGCCGGCGGTCCGCGATGCGCTGCTGCCTTGGGCGGCGCAGCCCCATCGGTCTTCGTGCTTGCCTTGACTGGCTTGTCGGCCGGGGCGGGCTCGATATGGTCCTGGCTGGTCACGTGTGGAGTCCTCTTGCGGCGGACCACCCCTGCAACAGGCTTGTGACGTTCTGACGACATCCGTGCACCTTGCCCTATTCAGCCGCTGCCGCAAGCTCGTCGGCATACTGGCAGGCGAAAGCCCGCGTGACACGCCGCCGCCGTTCAAGTGAGGCGCGGTCAATCGCATTGACCACCGCCCGCGCCTGCGCGAAGGAGCGCGGAATTCGCAGGGCGACGGCGTCGATCACGCCGGTGTCGACAATCAGTTGCCGGTCGAAGAACAGCTTCACCAAAAGCGCCTTCAGCAGCGCGTCATCCGGCGGCTGGATCCTGACCAGAGGCGCGAGCCTCAGCCGCGAGAGCAGATCCGGCGTCCGGATGCCCCACTGGTCTGGCTGGGCGCGGGCAGTCAGGACAAGATAGCCGCCGCGGGCCCTGACGAAGTTGATGAGGTGGAACAGTGCTGCCTCATCCGGCAGGCCCCGCTCGCAATCCTCGATCACAAGCGCGCCTCCGGACACCAGTTCCGGGACCCGTTCGGCCGTGACCTCGCCGATGCCGACGCGCCAGGCATGGGCGTTCTCGGCCCAGATCGCCGCCAGATGGCTCTTGCCCGATCCCTCCGGGCCGACAAGGACAACAGCCGGGTCCGGCCATGCGGGCCAGTTCTCCAGAACCGAGTAGGCCTCCTCGTTCGACGCGCCGACGAGGAAATCCTCAATGCCGTAGCGCGGGGCTCCGGCCAGATCGAACGCCAGTTGTGTGGCCCGCCTGCCGTCACTCACCCTTGCTCTCCAGCCTGCGCACCCACTCGCCGCTGTAGAGCGGGCTGGCGAGGTACTGGGTGAGCGCAAACCGCGCCAGCACACCAGCGATGGCCGCGAGCGGGACGGCCAGCAGCAGTCCCAGGAAACCGAAGAACGAGCCGAAGGCTACAAGCGCAAACATCAGCCAGACCGGATGCAGGCCGACCGCCTCCCCGACCAGCTTGGGCGCGAGGATGTTGCCCTCGATGAACTGACCGGAGGCGAAGATGGCGAAGGCGATCAGCGGCATCTTCCAATCGGGCCAGAACTGCACCAGCGCCACGCCGACAGCCAGAAGCAGGCCGGTGATCGACCCGACATAGGGGATGAAGCTCAGAAAGCCCGAGAGCATGCCGATCAGGACACCGAAATTGAGCCCCATCGCCCACAGGCCGATCGCATAGTAGGAACCCAGCAACAGGCAGACAAGCGACTGGCCTCGGATGAAGCCGGAAATGGCGACATCCATCTGGGCCGCGAGGCCGCGGATCGTATCGCGGTGCCGGACAGGCAGCCAGCGATCGACCGTCGCGATCATCTTGTCCCAGTCCGCCAGAAGATAGAACGCAACCACAGGCGTGATCACGAGCAGCGAAACGAGGCTTGCGATCGCCTGCCCGCCGGCAAGGGCTGACTGCCCGACCTTCGTCGCCCAGGCTGCCGCCTGGCCAGCGAAGTCGCTGACGATCTTCTGGGTGTCGCCAAGGCCGCCGCCAAGGCCCAGCCGCTCAAGCAGCGGTCCGCCACGTTCGGCCGCGATCGCCTGCAACTGCGAGACATAGGTCGGCAAGCGCGCCACAAAGACCGACAACTGCTGCGCCAGAACCGGCAAAAGCAGAACCAGAGCGAGGATAAAAAAGAGGATGAAAAGCGACAGGATCGCGATCGTTGCGACCAGGCGGCTCGCGCCCCATTTCTCCATCCGGCTCGCCAGTGGATCGAGCAGATAGGCCAGGACGAGGCCGGCGACGAACGGCAGCAGCACATCACCCAGCACGTAGAGCGCCACCGCCAGAACGAGCGCTGACACGAGCCAGAAGCCAAGCTGCCTTTGCAATGTCATGCAGACACTCCCATGACGGTCCGGGCGCGGCGGTTAGCTCGCCATGTGCCTGACCCAGAAAGCCAGATAGGCCCCCGCAGAGGCCAGCGTCAACGCCGCGGTGATCCACATGGCCAGATCGGACCACAGGCCGAGCGAGACGCCGAAGCTCTTCGCCGCCAGCAATGCCGCGGCGAAGGCGATCTGTGCGAAGGTGTTGAGCTTGCTGACGATCAGCGGCTTCATCTCCACCGGATTTTCCAGAAGCCATGACAGGATGACACCGGAAACGATCAGAATATCGCGGAAGATCACCAGAATGGCCACCCAGGCCGGGATGATCCCTGTGATGGCGAGAGTGAGGTAGATCGACATCAGAAGCGCCTTATCGGCCACCGGGTCGAGATAGGCCCCGAGCTCGCTGCGCATGTCGAAGCGGCGCGCGATCAGCCCATCAACGGCATCGGACACGCCCGCGAAGATGAACAAGCCGAAAGCGAGATCCCAGCGGCCCTGTATGATCATCATGATCACCAGCGGCACGGCCAGAAGGCGGCCGATGGTGATGAAATTAGGAATGGTCATTGTGCGGCTCGGCGTTCCCTCTGGCTCTTGGCGGCCCTGCATATCGTATGGACGCGACGATAGCGGCCAAAGTCGCGACTGACGAGAGCCTTTGCGCTTCGGCCCCCCGCATTCGCGCCTCTGTCGGCTGCAACTGGCCCCATGTCATCGACGCACGCCGCATATCAACGATTTTCGCGGCCAGCCGCCCGCTTTTTGCCGACAACCGGATACCACTTTGCGACGCAATCCTCTAAGGGTCGCAGGCAACGGCAACAGGGACTGCCCGGCGCATGCAGCAATCCGAGAAGAACGGCCTGACCTATGCGCAGGCGGGGGTCGACATCGACGCCGGCAACGCCATGGTCGACGCGATCAAGCCGCTCGTGCGCGCCACGCGCCGTCCCGGCTCCGACAGCGAGATTGGCGGATTTGGCGGCCTGTTCGATCTGAAAGCTGCCGGCTTCGTTGATCCGATCCTTGTCGCAGCCAATGACGGCGTCGGCACGAAAGTGAAAATCGCGATCGAGACGGGGATGCACGCCACGATCGGCATCGATCTGGTCGCCATGTGCGTCAATGACATCATCGTCCAGGGCGCCGAGCCGCTGTTCTTCCTGGACTATTTCGCGACCGGCAAGCTCAGGCCACAAACCGGCATCGACATCGTTGCGGGCATCGCCAATGGCTGCAAGCTCGCCGGCTGCGCCCTGATCGGCGGAGAAACAGCCGAGATGCCGGGCCTCTACGCCGAAGACGACTATGATCTTGCGGGCTTCGCCGTGGGGGCTGCGGAGCGCGGATCCCTTCTGCCGCGGCGCGACCTGAAAGCCGGCGATGTCATCCTTGGCCTTCCCTCGACGGGCCTGCATTCGAACGGATACTCGCTTGCGCGCAAGGTCGTGGCGATGTCTGGCCTCGGCTGGCGCGACGAGGCTCCGTTCGCGCCCGGCCTGAGCATGGAGGCCGCTTTCCTCGCGCCGACGCGCATTTACGTGAAGCCGGTTATGGCTGCGATCCGGGCGACCGGCGCGATCAAGGCGCTCGCCCACATCACGGGCGGCGGCTTTCCCGACAACATCCCGCGCGTGCTGCCTGAGGGGCTCGGCGCGATGCTTGATCTCGCCAGCATCAAGGTGCCCGGCGTCTTCGGCTGGCTCGCGCGCACCGGCGGCATTGCGGAGCGCGAAATGCTGCGCACCTTCAACTGCGGCGTCGGCATGATCGCGGTCGTCGAGCCTTCAGCGGTCGACGCTGTGGTCGATGCGCTGGCACGGGAGAACAAGCGCTCCTTCGTGTTCGGGGAAATCACCGCCCATGCCGCCGGTGAGCGCGTGCGCTACAAGGGCTCGCTCGCGCTGTGAGCCGCGTGCCGACCGCCGTGCTGATGTCGGGCGGCGGGTCCAACATGGACGCCCTGCTGCAGGCCGCAGCTACGCCCGGCTATCCCGCCGACATCCGCCTTGTCGTGTCGAACCGTCCCGACGCAGGGGGGCTGGCGAAAGCTCGCAGCCGCGGCGTCGAGGCCGTCGTGGTCGACCACAGGCCCTTCGGCGCGAACCGCGAAGCCTTCGAAGCCGCGTTGCAGGACGTCCTGGCGGCGCGGGGGATCGGCTTCATTGCGCTGGCGGGTTTCATGCGCATCCTGACGCCAGGTTTCGTCAGCCTCTGGCGCGGACGGATGATCAACATCCATCCCTCGCTGCTGCCCCGCTTCAAGGGCCTCGACACCCATGCGCGCGCTCTGGCGGCTGGGGATGCGGAGCATGGATGCACGGTGCATTGGGTAACGCCGGAACTGGACGACGGCGAGATCATCGCGCAGGCCCGCGTGCCCGTCCTGCAAGATGACGACGCACACAGGCTCGCCGCCCGCGTACTCGCCGAAGAACACAAGCTCTATCGGACGGCGCTGGCCGCCGCTGTCCGCAGCCTCACCGCGGCGGCGCCCTGAGATTAGGTCGGGCGCGGCAGCTTGCAGCGGTCGAGCTGCTGCAGGGCCTTCTCGCGCGTGCTGTCATTGAAGACGCTGGTGTCGCGAAACGCCTGGATCTCGGTGTTGGTCATCGAGTTGACCGTGGCCGTCGCGTAGCAGCTGCACGGCGTGTGGACCGCTTCGCGCGTCGTGTTCTGCAGGCGCGACTGGGTGATCAGGCAGGCGTCAAAGGTGCGCAGCTGGATCTGGTAGCGCGACATCTTCTTGGTCTTCGGGTCAGGCTCCGGCAGCGGCGCAGGACCGGCGGCAGCCAGGGCCGCCATGGGAGCCAGCGCCAGGGCGCCAGCAAGAAGAAACGTCAGTCTCCGCATCGTCAAACCCCTTGATGTCATTCGCCATCTGGTCGTCGCAAAGCGCGCTGAGTCCGTCAAGCCAATTAGCCCGTTCCTGTGAAGATCACGCGGGCCCGCGTTAACCCCGTTTTCGGATCGCGATCGCCTGGCGCTTGAGCGCCCCGGGCGCGGAGGCTATGGTAAAAAAAGTATTAACCCGCATCTCAGGGACCTGTACCGTGCTGGCCAGACTTGACGCGTTTTGCGTAACCGGGGCCAACCGCCTCGCCAGCCATCTGCAGGAGCAGATGGCGATGACCATGCCCATCATCCTGCGCCATCTGGCGACCGCGACGATCATGGCAACGGTGCTCGCCATCATCTCCACGGCCCTGATGCGCGGCGTCGTGATCACCGCGATCACGCTGGTGTTTGGCATCATCACGATCTCGTCCTATTGGCGGCTGCTGGCGCGCTATTCGAAGGACGCCGAGAAGGACTGGAACTCGGATTTGGCGCGGGACTACATGGTGCGGGCCATCGGCGCGATGGAAGGCCAGCGGCGCATCCGCGAAATCGGCCTGATCTTCGCGCTGATCTGCCTAGGCATGAGCTTCAGCATTGCCCAGCTGCGCGTGTTCGATCTGGTCGACATGACCATGATCTTCCTCGTGTTCAGCACGATGCTGCACATGTACATGTCCTGCGCCGAGCCAAAGCCGCCGGGCACGCGGCGGCGTGAAATGAAGCTGGCGCTGCAGGGCTTCAACTGAGGGCGGGGGGGGGGAGGGTCAGCCGGCCCGGACCCAGACCTTGTTGTCATGGAAGGCCGCGCCGCCATAAGGCGCGACCGCGTCCGCCCCCGTGACCGTGTTGATCCCCTCCCCGTCGGCATGCGCCGCATTGGGATGGATCGACTCGGCGATCACCACACCGCGCTGCACACCGTCAAACAGGCGCGCCGAAAGCCTGACCTCGCCGCGCGCATTGCCGATCACGACAGGCGCCCCATCTGTCAGGCTCAGGGCCGCAGCATCCGCAGGATGAATCATCAGTTGCGGTCCGGCCTCCTTCTGGATCGAGGTCGGCGTCTCGGTGAAGGTCGAGTTCAGGAAGTTGCGTGCCGGGCTGGTGGCGAGGCGGAACGGATGCTTGGCGTCAGCCGTCTCGATCACGTCCCAATGATCAGGCAGCGCAGGCATGTCCGTCCAGGGGCCCATGACGCCGTCATTCTTGTTCGGCACTTTTGGCCAGTCCGGCCTGAAGCGGAACTTGCCGTCCGAATAGGCAAACCCGTCGAGGTAGTGCGCCTTGCGGAAATCGGGCTGGACGTCGAGCCAGCGCGCCGCCTCAAGTTCGGCATAGGTGCCATGGCCTGAGGCCTGCAAGGTCCAGTCGATGATCTCGCGCGGCGACATTGCAAAACCGCGATGGCGCGCGCCGAGGCGCCCGGCCAATCCGACCAGAACCTCGTGATTGCTGCGGCACTCACCCGGCGGATCAATCAGCTTTGGCCCCAGCATCACGTGCTGGTGGCCGCCGCCCTGATACAGGTCGTCATGCTCCATGAACTGGGTGGCGGGCAGGATGACATCCGCCATCATCGCGGTTTCGGTCATGAACTGCTCGTGCACGCAGGTGAACAGGTCCTCGCGCGCAAAACCGCGCTTCACGAGCCGCTGCTCCGGAGCCACCGAAACCGGGTTCGTGTTCTGGATCAGCATGGCCGCGACCGGGGGGCCATGGCGGACCGCTTCCGCATCGCCGGTGAGGATGCGGCCGATCTGCGACTGGTCTAGGTTGCGGACGGACGGGTCCAGCACATCGAGCCCTTCGATCAGGCTCTTGTCCCAGCCGTAGATCGCGCCGTTGTTGTGGAATGCCCCGCCGCCCTCATGGCGCCAGGCGCCGGTGACGGCGGCAATGCTGAGCGCCGCGTGCATGTTCACGACGCCGTTGCGCTGGCGCGAAAAGCCGTAGCCAAGCCGGAAGAAGCTGTTTCTGACCGTTCCGACCAGATGGGCAAAGGCCTCGATCTCGGCAACGGTCAGGCCGGTGATCGCGCTGGCCCATTCTGGCGACCGGCTTTGCAGATGGGCCTCCAGCTCCGCTGGCGCGTCCGTGTAAGTGCCGAGATACTCGCGGTCGGCCAGGCCGTCGCGGAACAGCACATGCATCACCGCGCAGGCGAGCGCCCCGTCTGTGCCCGGCTTCAGCACGAGACCCAGATCGGCCTGTTCCACCGTGGCATTGCGGTAGATGTCAATGACGACGATCTTCGCGCCATTCTCCTTCCGCGCCTTGATGGCATGGTGCATGACGTTAACCTGGGTGTGCACGGCATTGGTGCCCCAAATCACGACGCATCCGGATTTGGCCATCTCGCGCGGATCGACCCCGGCCAGCTTGCCCGTGCCGGCGATGAAGCCGGTCCACGCCATGTTGGTGCAGATGGTGGAATACTGGCCGGAATACTTCTTCGCATGGCGCAGGCGGTGGATGCCGTCGCGCATCACAAGGCCCATGGTGCCGGCGTAGTAGTAGGGCCAGACGCTTTCGGCGCCATGCTTTGCCTCAGCCTCGAGAAAGGCTCCTGCAGTGAGATCCAGAGCCTCATCCCACGAAATCCGCGTGAACTGGCCCGAGCCCTTCGGCCCGATGCGCTTCAGCGGATGCAGCACCCTGTCCGGGTGATGGATGCGCTCGGCATAGCGCGCAACCTTGGCGCAGATCACGCCATCGGTGTAGCTCTGTTCGCGGTGGCCCCTCACCCGCCCGATCGTGCGACCGTCCAGCACCTCGACGTCCAGCGAACAGGCCGACGGACAGTCATGCGGACAGACGGAGGCGTGGCGGGCGATTTTCGGCTGTGCATTCATGACTCATGAATCGCAGCGGCGCGCACGCAAGGCAAGCCGGAATCGGCGCCGGACATGAAAATGGCCGCCCTAAGGCGGCCATTGGTCATGCCGGAGCGTCGCTGCTCAGCCGACGATTTCGTTGCCTGCAAAGAACTGGGCGATCTCGATCGCCGCGGTTTCGGGCGCATCCGAGCCGTGCACGGTGTTCTCGCCGACGGACAGCGCGAAGAGCTTGCGGATGGTGCCATCAGCGGCGTTGGCCGGGTTCGTGGCGCCCATGACTTCGCGGTACTTCGCGATCGCATTCTCGGCTTCCAGAACCTGGACCACGACCGGCCCCGAGGTCATGAACTCGCACAGTTCGCCGAAGAACGGGCGGGCCGCATGAACGGCATAGAAGGTCTCGGCCTGGGCGCGCGTCATGAGGATGCGCTTCTGCGCCACGATCCTCAGGCCGGCAGCTTCGATCACGGCGTTCACGGCGCCTGTCAGATTGCGCTTGGTGCCATCTGGCTTGATGATCGAGAAGGTACGCTGGATAGCCATGGACAAATCCTCTTGCAGGCGAAATTGGGTTGCGGCGCGCTTATAGCCGCCGCATCCCATGCCCACAAGCGGCCAATCATGTCTCCGCTCAATGGCGGGTGACGAAGGCCCGTGCCTCGCGCAGCGCCGTGGCGATCTGGTCCGGCGTCATCTCGAAGGCGAGTTCGGCGCGGCGCTCGGCAGCGGCGCGATAGCCTTGCATCACGGCGACGTTGAACCATTTGTGCGCCGAGACAAGATCGACTGGCTGGGAGCGTCCGCAAGCATAGCTGAGCCCTAGCTCGTAGTAGGCTTCCCCCGACATCCCTGCCGGAGGGCTCGCCATTGCATCCACTTCTTCCATCATCTGACGTGCCATTGTCTGCACCACCCTGAATGCTGTTTTTGCTGTCCTGTGCCAGCTGTTTTTTGTGCCGGTCATTGAGGATGATCATGGGCGCCAGGTGCGAAAAAGCCTCTAAAATACGCGCTAAATTGTCGGTAAACGACGGAAAGCCGCGCCATCAGATTCACGTCCCGGAAACCGTCTTGTTCCGGAAAGCGTCATTATTTCAATGATTAAACGTTGATTCACGCCTGTGACGGTTGACGGAGGATTCACCAAGCAACGGATTGGCGTCTCACAGCTCGGTCAAAAGAATCGATGTCTCGGAGTGCGATACGCCCCGGATTGCGCGAATTTCGGCAATGGCCCTGTCGAGGGCAGCCAGGTCGGTGGCGTTGAGCTCCACAACCTTGTCCCAGCGCCCGTTGGTCGAGTAGATGCGCCGCACTTCCGGCACCCGCTTGAGCAGCCCCAATACCGTCCTGGCGTCGCCCGAGCGGATTTCGAGCGAGGTCAATGCCCGGACCGCCCCGGTTTCGGTGTCCGAGCGCAGCCTGATCGTGAAGCCGAGCAGCACGCCGTGAGCGAGGAGCTTGTCGATCCGGTTCTGGACCGTAGCGCGCGAGACCGACAGGCTCCGCGCCAGCGTGACGGCGGGAAGCCTCGCATCGGACCTGAGCAGTTCGATCAGCTTGCGGTCGATCTCATCGAGTTGTTTATCTCTTGACACTTTGAAGATCCAGATTGGCATAACACCAAATAATGCTCAATCTGTAACATAATGCTGTCTTTATGTTGAGACTATCGGCCACCATGATTGTGCGGGTCGGTCTCCTTCACTGCCGACTGGACCGCCTCGATGCCCAAGTCCCATGCCTTACCCTCCTTTGTCTCGCTGCTCGGCATTCCGCTCGATCTCGGCGCCTCGGTGCGCGGCGCGGCGCTGGGGCCGGCGGCTTTCCGCATCGCCGGGCTGGCCAGCCATCTCGAAGGGTTGGGACATACCGTCCGCGATCATGGCGACGTGGCGCCGCTGGCGTTTCCCCCAGCGTCGCAGCCGGGCGGCATCGGGCGGCATGACGGGGCGATCGCGGCCTGGACCCGCGCGATCCGTGAGCGCGCGCTCGCCCTGTTCGAACAGGGCGGACTGCCGATATTCCTGGGCGGCGACCATAGCCTGTCGATGGGCACTGTCAGCGCCGCAGCGGCCCATGCCAGGCGGACGGGCAGAAACCTTGTCGTGCTCTGGCTCGACGCGCATGCCGACTACAACACGCCCGTGACCTCCCCGTCGGGCAACCTGCACGGCATGTCTGTGGCCTGCCTGACGGGCGAGCCTGCCCTGCAGGGCCTCTTGCCCGTCCCGGACGCGCCAACGATCGCGCATCGCGATGTCCACCTGTTCGGCCTTCGCTCAATCGACCGGGACGAGCGCGAGGCGCTGGCGGCGGACGGCCTCAACTCAATCGACATGCGCATGATCGACGAGTTCGGTGTGTCGGCGCTGCTGCGCCAACTGCTCGGCGGGCTCGATCCCGCGACCACGCACCTGCATGTCAGCTTCGATCTTGACCTGATCGATCCCGCCCTTGCCCCCGGCGTCGGCACGCCGGTGCAGGGCGGACTGACCTATCGCGAGGCCCATCTGATCATGGAGATTCTGCACGAGAGCAGTCTCATGCGGTCACTCGACATCGTCGAACTCAACCCGTTTCTGGATGACCGCGGCAAGAGCGCCCATCTGGCCGTCGACCTGATCGGGAGCCTGTTCGGGCGGACGGTTCTGGCCAAGGCCCTGCCGGCCGCCCGCGCGCGGGCCTAGCGCCACGACGCCGCCTGAGGAGCAACCCATGACGATGCACAGCACCGATTTCATCGCCATCGAGCGCACGCTCGGGGCCCACAACTACAAGCCGATCGACGTCGTGCTGGCGCGCGGCGAAGGCATCTTCGTCTGGGATGTCAATGGCAAACGCTATCTGGACGGATTGTCAGCCTATTCGGCGGTCAATCAGGGCCATTGCCACCCCAGGATCCTGGCCGCGATGATGCAGCAGGCCGGCAAGCTGACCCTGACCTCGCGCGCGTTCCGCAATGACCAACTGGCCCTGTTCTATCAGGAGATCGCCGCGTTGACGGGCTCGCACAAGGTGCTGCCGATGAACAGCGGCGCGGAGGCCGTCGAGACGGCGGTCAAGGCCGTGCGCAAGTGGGGCTACGAGGTCAAGGGCGTTCCGGCGAACACGGCCCGGATCATCGTCTGCACCGACAATTTTCACGGGCGAACCCTCGGCATCGTCGGCTTCAGCACCGATCCGGCCGCACGCGGTTCGTTCGGGCCGTTCGCGCCGGGCTTCGTGACCATCCCGTTCGGCGACGCGGCGGCGCTGGAAGCGGCGATCACGCCTGAAACGGTTGCGTTTCTCGTCGAGCCGATCCAGGGCGAAGCAGGTGTGATCATTCCGCCTGCAGGCTACTTCAGGCGGGTTCGCGAGTTGTGCACGCGGCACAACGTGGTTCTCGTGCTCGACGAAATCCAGACGGGCCTTGGCCGCACCGGCGCCATGCTGGCGGAGGCGTATGAAGGCATAGAGGCCGACGTCACACTGGTCGGCAAGGCGCTGTCGGGCGGGTTCTATCCCGTTTCGGCGGTGCTTTCGAACAGCGACGTGCTCGGCGTGCTGAAGCCCGGCCAGCATGGCTCGACCTTCGGCGGCAATCCGCTGGCCTGCGCCATCGCCCGCGCCGCGCTGCGCGTTTTGACGGAGGAAGACATGATCGCGAACTCCGCGGTGCAAGGCGAACGGTTGAAGCGCGCCCTGTCCGGCATCCGCAGCAACATTATCCGCGACGTGCGCGGGCGCGGCCTGATGATCGCCGTGGAGCTTCATCCCGAAGCTGGCGGCGCGCGGCGTTACTGCGAAATGCTCAAGGAGCGCGGCGTTCTGGTGAAGGACACGCACGACCACACGATCCGTGTGTCGCCGCCGCTGGTCATCACCGCCGAGCAGACCGACTGGCTGGCCGGCGAGATCGAGGCCGTGCTGGTACCGGGTCTCTAAGCTCGGGTCTCGGCGATGTCCCAGTACAGCCCCGCCATGATCGCCAGCCCCTCGCGGAACAGGGCGGCGGGGACATGCTCGTCCGGCGCGTGCTGAGAGCAACCCGGATAGGAGTGCGGCACCCAGACCGTCTTCAGCCCCAGAACATCGGCGAAGATGTCGTTCGGTAGCGCGCCACCGAGATTGGGCAGGATCGCAGGCTTGGTTCCGGTTGTCGCCTCGAGCGAGGCGCGGGCGACCTCGACCCACGGGTCATCCGGATCGAGGCGGGTCGCCCCGAAGACCTCATCGCGCGCCGGCGTCACCTCGACCATGCCGAGCCCTTCGCGCGCCAGATGCCGCTTGATGGCCGGGATCACGTCTTCTTGGTCGACATCAACCGTGAAGCGCAACTGGCAGCGCGCGAAGGCCCGTGGCGGAATAGCGTTGACCGGCGCTTTCGGATCGCCCGTCTCGAAGGCAAGGACTTCGAAATTGCACCAACCGAAGACCTTCTCAGCCCCGGTGAGCCCCGGCTCGCCCCACCAAGGCTCAAGCGCTGGCCCATCGGGCCCGCCATCGACGACGAGCCCCTCCAGAGCCCGCCGTACCGAGGGCGGAATGCCATTCTTCGGAACCAGTTCCGGTATGCGGATCTGGCCATTCGCGCCAACAATCCGGCTGATCGCGTGCGCCAGGATGATGCCGGGGTTCGAGATCAGCCCACCCCAGTTGCCAGAATGATGCCCGCCGGCGCGGGCGTTGATGGTGAGGTTGAGCTGCAGCGCGCCGCGTGCGCCAAGGAAGATTGTCGGCCGCTCCACCGACAGACGCGGCCCGTCCGACGCGATCAGCAGATCGGCCCTGAAGGCGTCCGCATGCTGGGTGCACAGATCACGCAGCCCCGGCGAGCCGGTTTCCTCGCCGGTTTCGATCAGGTAGCGGGCGTTGAAGCCGAGCTTCCCGCGCGTGGCCAACACGGCCGCCATCGCCGCCATGTTGACGCTGTGCTGACCCTTGTTGTCGGCGACGCCGCGTCCGTACCAGCGGCCGTCGATCTCGGTCAGCATCCAGGGATCCAACCCGTCACGCCAGCGCCCCTCCATGCCCAGGACGGTGTCGCCATGGCCGTAGCCAAACACGGTCATGAGGGAGGGATCCTCGATGCGTTCGGCCAGCAGGAACGGCCCCTTCGACTTCGGATGGGTGAGCACGCGGCTGGTGAAGCCCATCGCAGCGAAGGCCGGGATCATGTTGCCGTGGATGTACTCAGCCAGCGCTGGCCCTGACGTTGCACTCTGACTCTCGGTCGGGATCGCGACGCGGGCGGCCAGATCGCGGCGAAACGAGCCGTCATCGAAATGGGCGGTGGCGCGGGCTATTGCAGCGGAGCGGGACGGCAGGTTCATCGGACAAACTACCCCAAAGGTTCGACATCGACCTTGACATCAATCGACTGGCCGCCTGAGCCGATGATGACGCCGTCGATCGGCGATACGTCGGCATAGTCGCGGCCCCGCGCGACGATAATGTGGTCATTGCCGGCCATGATGCCATTGGTCGGGTCGAGCCCGACCCAGCCGAGCCCGTCGCCGCACCAGACCGAAACCCAGGCATGGGTCGCGTCCGCGCCCTCAAGCCGCTTTTCGCCTGGCGGCGGGATAGTCCGCAGATAGCCGCTGACATAGGCGGCCGGCAGGCCGAGGCCGCGCAATCCCGAGATCATGACATGGGCGAAATCCTGGCAGACCCCACGCTTGTTCTCAAACGCCTGCGCCAGCGGCGTCGAGACGACGGTTGCCTTCGGATCATAGACGAAATCCGCCTTGATCCGATGCATGAGTTCGGTCGCAGCCTCCAGCATGCCCCGGCCCGGGCTGAAGCTTTTCGCCGCGTAGGCCACCGGTCCGGGCTCGATCGGGACCGACCGGCTCTGGTAGAGGTAGTGCACCGGAGAGGACGGCTCGAGGCCGCCATGCTCGACCGCATCACGCCGCACAACTTCCCAAGACAGTGACAGGTCGAGCCCCGCCAATCCGCGCTGAAGCACATCCACCAGCGATGTTACGGCCACGCTGAGCGCCCTGTGCGGCTGCTCGATGGTGAGCGTCGTCACACGGTTGCCGAAAAAGCAGATGCTGTCGCGCCGCTCGGACGCCTCCGGCGTCAGCCTGAGTTCCGATGAGATGACATTCTGGCCCGGCTCCTCGCGCGGGAACATCCTCAGCACGCAGCGCGCGAACGGCACCGCGGTGTTGTAGGTGTAGGTCGTGATGTGCCGGATGTTGTAGAGCACGGCTCCCTCACGCTTTCCGGCCAGGCGCGTCGATGCCGGCCTGCAGGAAGTAGCGGTTGGCGACGGCTTCGGAGAGGTTCATCAGCCGCTGCTCGATGGTCAGCACGAAGCTGCGGTCAACCTGGTCGGTGCGCGATGTGGCTATGTCCGCCGCCAGCTTGAGCGACAGCCGCCGCGGCGCTTCCATCAGCCCGTCATCGCGCATCTTGGGCAAGGCGGCGACCTCGGCATCCAGCCGCGCGATCTGGAACGCTACCGAGCGCGGGTTGTATTCATCGAACAGCACCATGTCGATGACCGGGTGGAAGGCGACGCCGACCAGATAGCGCGAGCGATAGGTGATCTGCGAGTCGATCAGGTCGAGCATGACATCGAGGCTCTCGGCGGAGGCGGCCGCCTCCCCGAACTGGCGCGCGAAACGGCAGGTCGTGATCGCGCGCTCGATGCGGCGGCCGATTTCGAGGAACCGCCAGCCGTCGCCGCGATTCATGTTCTCCTCGGCTAGCCCGGCGAAGGCGGCGAGCGCGCGCAAGGCGCGGTCTGCGGTCTCATACCCCTCGCCTTCGGTCGGCAGATCGTCGTTGCTGCGCTCGATGCGGCGGGTCAAGTCGCCGATGAGGCGCCAGGCGTCCACGGAAAGGCGCTCACGCGTGACCGATGCGGTGCGCTTGGCCTCACGGATGCAGGCCGCTGCAGAGCCGTAATGGTCAAGCCCGTGCAACGCGGCAAAGGCCTGGCGCAAAGGCGGTGTCCGTGCGCCCGGCGCCGCCCCCCAGGCGACCAGCAGGCCGCTCAGCCGCTTCACCGCCTCCTGCTGACCAGGAAGCCGTGCGTCAGCGTCGATCATGCGCCCGAGCAAGGTCCGCGTCAGGCGCAGGACGCCTTCGGCGCGTTCGAGATAACGTCCGAGCCAGAACAGGTTGTCAGCCACGCGGCTGGGCAGGTTTCCGACCAGGCGGCGGATCTGGATCTGGTCCGGCGGCGGCAGAAGGGTGACCTGCGCCACAGGCTTTTCCGAGAGAACCCAGACGTCGGACGAGCGTGCGCCCTCGCGCATGGTGACCGCCCGCGCGTCGAGACGGTCCGAAGTGCGGCAGAAGCCGCCCGGCATGACGCGCCAACCTTCGGGCGTGGCTGTGGCATAGACCCGCAAGGCAAAGGGCCTCGGCTCCAGCGAGCCGTCATCGCGCAGCACCGGCATGGTCGAGATCTTCACGACCTCCTGGGCGACGTAGTCCATGCCGCGGGTCTTGATCGCTGCGATGATCCCGGCGCGGGTCCGCTCATCCTGTTCGGACATGAGCAGGTGGTCGCCCTCGCTGGCGTCGATCAGGTCGCAGCGGAACGCCGGTGCGATAGCCAGATCATTGATGCGATCAAGGACCTCCTGCCGCTCTTCAGCCTGTCCGCACCACCAGGTCGCGACGTTGGGCAGCAGCAGCTTCTCGCCAAGCAACTTGCGGCTGAGCCGCGGCAGAAAACTCATCAGCGCGCGCGACTCGACCACGCCCGAGCCGGGGCTGTTGGCGACCACCACATTGTCCTGCCGGATGGCGTGCAGCAGGCCCGCCACCCCGAGCCGTGAGGCGGCATTCAATTCCATCGGGTCCGAGAAATCGCCGTCGATCCGGCGCCAGATCACATCGGCGCGCTTCAACCCGGCAATGGTGCGCACATGCACGCGGTCGTCGCGCATGACAAGGTCGCCGCCTTCGACGAGAAGGAAGCCGAGATAGCGCGCGAGATAGGCCTGTTCAAAATAGGTTTCGCTAAGCGGGCCCGGAGTGAGCAGGCAGATGCGCGGGTCGGCCCGGCGCGCGCCGGAGACGAGACCGGCCCTGAAGCCCTGGAAGAAGCTTGCCAGCCGTTCGACATTGAGCGCGCGGTAGAGGTCGGGGAAGGCCCGCGCCATGGCAAGGCGGTTCTCAAGCGCGTAGCCGACGCCCGACGGCGCCTGCGTCCGGTCGCCGAGCACCCACCAGCTCCCGTCCGGTCCGCGCCCGAGATCGCAGGCGTAAATCTGCAATTGCTGCCCGTCAGGCCCGAGCGCTCCCTTCATCGGGCGCAGGAAATCAGGGCTCCCGGCGACAGCCGCCGCGGGCAGGGCACCCTCGGAAATCAGCCGACCCGGCCCGTACAGGTCCCGCAGCACCGCTTCCAGAAGGCTTGCGCGCTGGATCACGCCCGCCTCGATGGCGCGCCACTCGGGCTCGCTGATCGGCAGCGGCATGTGGCTCATCGGCCAGGAGCGCTCGCCGGAGAGCATGTCATCGAGGGAGGATTCGGCCCGGATGCGGTAGGAGACGCCGGCGTCAGCGAGGTGCCGGTCAGCAACGGCCTTGCGGCGCGTCATCTCGTCGGGCGTCACATTGGTCCACTCGTCGAGCAGCGCCTCCCATTGCGGACGGATGGCCCCGTCAGGTGTGACGAGTTCATCATGCACCCCGGCCAGCGGCCGGTAGGACCGTAGCAGGTGGTCCCGGCGAGCAGCCTTGGTGCGCTGGGATTCGGCCAGACGGGTATGGGGCATGCCTTGTCAGACTCCGAACGGCCGACGCAGGTCAAGCGTCAGCGGAAATTCACCTGTGATTTCGACAGGCGGAGGCATAAACTGGCCGGCTGTGTGGCCGATGTTCTCGAAGCGCGCCAGCCGCCGCGCCTCCGCCTCGTAGGAGTTGACCGGCAAGGTGTCGTAGCTTCTGCCGCCCGGATGGGCCGCGTGGTAGATGCACCCGCCGAGCGAGCGGCCGGCCCAGAGATCGACGATATCGAAGGTCAGCGGCGCGTGCACCGGAATGACCGGATGCAGTCCGGCAGCCGGCTGCCAGGCCTTGTAGCGGACGCCGCCGGCATGGGCCTTGCCGGCCACCTCGACGAGGGGCACGCGGCGGCCGTTGCAGGTGATGACATGACGGCCCGGCACAAGGCCGGAGGCTTTGACCTGCAGGCGCTCGATCGAGGAATCGACATAGCGCACGGTGCCGCCGATGGCGCCGGTCTCGCCCATGACGTGCCACGGCTCCAACGCCTGCCGCAGCTCCAGCGTGACGCCGCCGTGGCTGACCTCGCCATAGAAGGGAAAGCGGAACTCATGCTGGGCCTGGAACCAGACTGGATCGAAGGCGTAGCCGGCGCGGCCGAGATCGGCCAGCACGGCGCTGAAATCCGCCTTGACGAATTCCGGCAGCATGAAGCGATCATGCAGGGCCGTGCCCCAACGCGCCAGCGCGCCGACCTGAGGCTCGCGCCAGAACCAGGCCACAAGCGCGCGGACCAGCAGTTGCTGCGCCAATGACATGCGCGCATCGGGCGGCATTTCGAAGGAGCGGAATTCGACGAGGCCAAGCCTGCCGGTCGGCCCGTCGGGGGAGTAAAGCTTGTCGATGCAGATTTCCGAACGGTGCGTATTTCCCGTCACGTCGATCAGCAGATTGCGGAAAAGACGGTCGACCATCCACGGCGCGACATGGCCGGCGCCGGGCATCGGGACGTGCGCCATGGCGATTTCAAGTTCATAGAGCCCGTCATGCCGGGCCTCGTCGACGCGTGGCGCCTGGCTGGTCGGGCCGATAAACATGCCCGAAAACAGGTAGGACAGCGACGGGTGGCGCTGCCAGTACAGGACCAGCGATTTCAGCAGGTCGGGGCGGCGCAGGAAGGGGCTGTCGGGCGGGCTTGCCCCGCCGATGACGACGTGGTTGCCGCCGCCCGTTCCGGTATGGCGGCCATCGATCATGAACTTGTCGCAACCGAGGCGCGACTGGCGCGCGTCCTCATACAGCCCCTTGGTGATGGCGACGCAGTCCGACCACGTGGCGGCTGGCTGGACATTGACTTCAATCACGCCCGGGTCCGGCGTGACCTTGATGACCTCTAGCCTCGGGTCATAGGGCGGGGCGTAACCCTCGATGTGAACCGGCGTGCCTGTCGCCCTCGCGGCCGCTTCGACCGCAGCCAGGAGATCAAGATAGTCCTCGACCTTCTCGACCGGCGGCATGAACACGCATGGAATGCCGTCGCGCATCTCGACGCTGAGCGCGGTGCGGACGCTCTCCGCCAACAGGTCCTGCTCGACGCGTTGCTGTCGCTCGACATCGCGCTCGCCCGAGGCGATGAAACTCAACGCCGCGCCCTCCTCCGGGGTCTGGCCGCCGACCTCACGCAGGCCATGGTCCGGATCTGGCCTCGGCAGCGACGGGCGCGACTCGAGCGGGTCCTGCGGATGCACATGCGGATAGGCCGAGGGCGGAACCCAGGGCAATGAACCGAGCGGCAAACGGTAGCCAACCGGCGAGTCGCCCGGCACGAGAAACAGCTTGCCGCGACGCAGGCCCCAACGCTCCGACTTCCAGCGCCGGTCGGTCGCCGCCGCCTGCCAGCGCTGCACCGGCAGCACATAGCCCGACGCGGCATTGAGGCCGCGCTCGAAGGTGCGGACCATCCTGGCGCGCTCTTCTGGGTCGGCGAGCCTGGGATTCGCCGGGTCGACATTGGGCGGGAGCTGGCCTTCCTTCAGGATCCAGTGCGCCGGGTCCTCGAAGGCGGGAACGATATACTCGGCCTCGATGCCGAGATTCCGGGCGACGTGAAGCGTGAGTTCTTTCGCAGGGCCGGATTCGGCGCTCGCCTTCTGCGGCGCTTTCGGCTCCGGCGCGATCAGGCTCATGTCGCGCCAGATCGGCATGCCATCCTTGCGCCAGTACAAGCCGAAGGCCCAACGCGGCAAGGTCTCGCCGGGATACCACTTGCCCTGCCCGTAATGCAGGAAGCCTCCCGGGGCGAACCGCTCCCGCAGCCGCCGGATCAGATCATCGGCGCGGGCGCGCTTCTGCGGGCCGACCGCCGCCGTGTTCCATTCAGCCGCCTCGTAGTCGTCGATAGAAATAAAGGTGGGCTCGCCGCCCATGGTCAGGCGAACATCCTGCGCTTCAAGATCGCGGTCGACCCTGTGGCCGAGTGCGTCGAGGCTGGACCATGCCTCCTCGGAGAACGGCAAGGTGATGCGCGGGGCTTCTCGCACCCGCGTCACCTTCATCTCGAAGGCGAAGCTGGTGTTGGTATTGCCCATCAGCGAGCCACTGACGGGGGCCGCCGAGCGGTAATGCGGCGTCGCCGCGACTGGCAAATGGCCCTCCCCGCAGAGCAGGCCGGAAGTCGGGTCCATGCCGATCCAGCCAGCACCGGGAATGTAGACCTCGGCCCAGGCGTGCAGGTCGGTGAAGTCCTTGTCGGTGCCCTTCGGCCCCTCAAGCGGGTCGATGTCGGCAGTGAGCTGGATCAGGTAGCCCGAGACGAAGCGAGCCGCCATTCCGAGATGCCGCAGAGTCTGCACCATCAGCCAGCCTGTGTCCCGGCAGGAACCGGAGCACAGCGTGAGGGTTTCCTCCGGGGTCTGGACCCCCGGCTCCATGCGGATGGTGTACCCGATCATGCGCTGAAGCCGCGCATTCAGGTCGACGACGAAATTGACAGTGTTGGTTGGCTCGCGCGAGATCGTTGCAAGAAAGGCTGCCAGTTTCGAGCCGGCGGGTTCGGCCACCAGATAAGGCGCAAGCTCCTCCTTCAGGTCGGTCGGGTAGCTGAAGGGGAAGATCTCGGCATCGCTTTCGACGAAGAAATCGAACGGGTTGACCACCGCCAGATCGGCGATGAGATCGACCTCGATGCGGAACTCCGTCACAGGTTCGGGAAAGACGAAGCGCGCCAGCCAGTTGCCGCTCGGGTCCTGCTGCCAGTTGACGAAGTGCTGGGCCGGGGTGACCTTGAGCGCGTAACTTTCCACGCGCGTTCGGCAGTGCGGCGCCGGACGGAGCCGGATGATCTGGGGACCCAGCGTCACGGGCTGGTCGTAGGTGTAATGCGTGACGTGCTGGATCGCGGCGATAACGGCCAAGGGCTCAACCTTCGGGTGTCTCGAAAAGCTGGCGGACGATAGCGTCGGTTGCCGGGGATAGGAAGCGATGTTGTGGTGATATTGCAGGCATGGGCAGTTGCCGCCTGCATCGCCATACGGCAGTGCGGGCGGCGTCAGGCCGGAAGAAAGCTCGTCAGGCCCGATTCATCCTTGAGGGCCACACCGCTGGCGCCGCGCCGCCTGGCTTCGGTGATCAGCCAAAACAGGCGGCCCGCAGCGTCCTCCAGGGGCAATCCACCATCCCGGATGTTGGAGACGCAGTTCCGGTCAGCGTCCGTGCTGACGCCGGGCCTGGCGTTATGCGTGAAATAGGCGCCGAGACTGTCGACAGCGGAGAGGCCCGGCCGCTCGCCGATCAGCATCACGACGGCGCGGGTCTTGAGCTGCGCCGCAATGTGGTCGCCCAGCGCCACGCGCGCCTGTGTGGCGATCACGAATGGTGCCAGAGTAAGGCCCGCGGCGCGGGCCAGATCGGCAACCCGGAGCGCAAGCGGGGCAGCATGGGCCTGTACCGCCGTGGCCGAGAGGCCATCGGCGATGACGATGGCCAGGTCGACCGGATCGCCTGCCGCATCAGCAAGCGCCAGTGCGGTCGTATCGGCCAGACGCCGCCCGAGATCGGGGCGACGCAGATAGCAGTCGCGCGCCGGCGCGGCGCTCGACGCATGCAGCACATGCGGGCCAAGCACCTGTGCGATTGCCTCGACATCCAGCGCCGCATGCACCGCATCACGGGCTCTTGCATGGGCGAGTTGAAAGGCCAGAACCTCGGACAGGGCCAGCCCCTGCCCGGCGCGCGGCAACCCGATCCGGGCCGGCGTCGCAGCCTTCAGTGCGGTCCAACGGTCAGCTTTGGCTGGAAAGTCGCTCATGGCCCGCCGCCCTCGAAGCGGGTGATCAACGCCGGCACCGCGGCGGGTGGCGCAAGTCGGCCACCCTCGCCGGTGATTCCCATGCGGGAGAGCCAAGATTCGAACTCCGGAGCGCAGTTCAGGCCGAACACCTCGCGCAGGTAGAGTGCATCGTGAAAGGATGTCGACTGGTAGTTCAGCATCACGTCATCGGCGCCGGGAACGCCCATGATGTAGGTCACGCCCGCCGCCGCCAGCAAGGTCATCAGCGTGT
>JAPLOW010000082.1 GCA_026400555.1 Hyphomicrobiales bacterium | reverse complement strand
GCGTCGCCGGCTGCTGCGCCTGAGCGCGCGGCGGCGACGCGGCCACCGCCGCGAGCGCAAGGGCAGCGAGACAAAAGCGGGTCAGTCGGGTTGCCGAAAAAGCCATCTTGAATCCCCTGTTTCCGGTGACATCAAACGGATGTGGACCACATGTCTGGACAAGTGTTCCACCGGCCCGGACGTTTGTCCATGCCTATCGGCACAGGATCGTCATCACGTTGTTGGCCGCAGGGACATCCTCGCAAAAGGCGCGCCAGTCTTGGCCTCTGCCCGCAAGTACGGCTCGACGATCAGGCGCGCGCGGACGGCGTCGTTGGCCAGGTCCAGCCCGGCCGGGCGGCGCGGAAGCCGGCGATCTCGGCGCTGTGGCGGCGCGTCAGATCAAGATCATCCCAGCCGTTGAGAAGCTGGAGGCGGCGGACCGGATCAAGGCTGAAAGGCAGCGACAGCCCGGCCCCGATGATCATCAATGCCTCGAGATCGACCGTCAGCCGGGGCTGTGGCGAAATGGCAAGCTCCGCCAGAAGCCTTTCGCAGTCGGCATCGCTGACCAGCGCCGGCAGAAACCCGTTCTTGACCGCGTTGCTGGTAAAGATGTCGCCGAAGGACGGCGCGATAACGCAGCGGATGCCGTAGTCCCACAGGGCATAGACTGCCGCCTCGCGCGACGAGCCGGTCCCGAAAGTGCGCCGCGCGACCAGAATCCGGGATGCGGCATAGCGCGGATCATCAAGCACGAAGCCGGTCCGTGCCGCGCCATCCGGCTCAAAGCGCAGGTCATGCAGCAGAAACCCGCCATAGCCCTCCGCCCGCGAGCGCTTCATGAAACGCGCCGGGATCAGCTGGTCTGTATCGACATTGGCGAGGCCCAGCGGGCAGGCCATCGCCGTCAACGTGGTGAAGCGCTCCAAGGTCAACTCCCGAGCGCAGGCAGGGTACGCACATCCGTAAGCCGCCCGGTGACGGCGGCGGCGGCCACCATGGCGGGTGACATCAGGTGCGTGCGTGCACCCAAACCCTGCCTGCCGCGGAAGTTGCGGTTGGTCGTCGAGGCGCAGCGCTCGCCCGCAGCCACGAGATCGCCGTTCATGCCGACGCACATCGAGCAGCCGGATTCGGCCCAGCTCAGCCCGGCTTCGGTGAAAATGCGGTCGAGACCCTCGGCCTCTGCGGCGCGCTTCACCAGGCTGGAGCCCGGCGAGATCAGCCCGGGAACCACGGCCTTTCGTCCGCGCAGGACGGCAGCCGCCGCCCGCAGGTCCTCGAGCCGCGCATTGGTGCACGAGCCGATGAAGACGCGGTCGACCTTGACCTCGCTGAGCGCCATGCCGCCCTCAAGTCCCATGTAGTCGAGCGCTCCGGCGATGTAGCTCGCCCTGGCCGGGTCGTCGCTTTGGGCGAAGGGCGCCCTCGCGATGATCGGCAGCGCATCCTCGGGGCTGACGCCCCAGGTCACAGTTGGCGCGACGTCAGCCCCGTCAAGTGTGATGTCGCGGTCGAAGACCGCGTCCGGGTCGGTGGCAAGCCCGCGCCATGCGGCAATGGCGTCGTCAAGCGCCGCGCCAGCCGGCGCAAAAGGCTTGCCGCGAACCCAGGCGAAGGTCGTCTCGTCCGGTCCCACCATGGCGCAGCGCGCACCGGCCTCGATCGACATGTTGCAAAGCGTCAGGCGGGCTTCCATCGACAGGGCCGTGATGGCCGGCCCGGCATATTCGAGCGCGTGACCCTGCGCGCCATTGGTGCCGATGGTCGCGATCACATGCAGGGCCAGATCCTTGGCGCTGACATGGGGGCCGAGCGACCCGCTGACCGTGATGCGCATGCGCCTGGGTTTGCGCTGCCAGATGGTCTGCGTCATCAGCACATGAGCAACCTCGGAGGCGCCGATGCCAAAGGCATAGGCTCCGAAGGCGCCATGGGTTGAGGTGTGGCTGTCGCCGCAGACGATCAGCAGGCCCGGCAAGGTCAGCCCCTGTTCGGGTCCGACCACATGCACGATCCCCTGTGCCGGGTCATCGAGCCCGAACAGCCTGAAGCCGTGCTTTGAGGCGTTATCCGACAGCAGCCCGACCATGCCGGCCACCTCGGGATCGGCGATGTGCGGCCGTCCACGCGTCGGCACGTAGTGATCCGCGATGCCGAAGGTGAGGGCCGGTTCTGCTACGGTCATGGCCTTCGCGTCCAGCTGCCGGAAGGCGTGGTGCGACCCCTCATGCACGAAGTGCCGGTCGACCCAGAGCAGCGCCTCGCCATCCTCCCGCAGGGCGATGACATGGCTGTCCCACAGCTTGTCGAAAAGCGTCCGTGGCCTGCTCATGCCGCCTGAACCTCCGCCAGCATCTCGGCAATGCTGGCGACGCGCCCGACCGGGCGCAAGGCATTGATCGCGGTGTCGTGAACCTGCGGCGAGAAGGCGGCGCAGCCATCTTCCAGCACGATGGTCTCGATATCCCGGACATGCGCATCACGCACGGTCGAGGCTACCCCGCCATTCGTGACGATGCCGCAGGCCAGAAGCCGCGTAATGCCGAGTTTGCGGATCACCCACTCAAGCCGCGTCATGTAGAAGGCGGAATAGGCCACTTTTTCGATGGCGACATCAACGGGCTGCAGTTCATCGACCGTGGCGTTGCCCCAGGAGGCAGGGGCGAAATCGCCCTTGGCGAGAAACGGGCGCAACTGCTTGAGATGCGGCGAGATCAGCGGCTCGCCGCCCCGACCCGGCACCAGCGTGAACTGGGTCGCGATCACCATCCCGCCCTTTGCTTTCAGGGCATTGAGCAATGGCCTGATCCGCGCAGGCAGCGCCGCGATCTCGGGCGCGGACTGCCCGCCGCGGGCATAGGCGCCGTTGCGATGGATGAAATCGTTCTGCAGGTCGCAGATGAGGAGCGCGGTGGTGGCGGGGTCACGTGCGGAAAGGGTCAAGCGCTTCGCTCCACGATCAAGTTTCCAAACCCGTCAACCCGCGCCACCAACCCCGGATCGATCACGGTGGTCGCGTCCGGCTGTTCCAGAATGGCCGGGCCTTTGACCACAGCGCTGACCGGCAGCGCCAGTCTGTCCCAGATGCCGGCCTGATGCCAGCCGCCGTCGAACCATACGGGTCGATGGCCGCGCTCCGCAGCCCTGATGGAGCTCCCGGCGGCGGGAGCCAGCGCCTTGAGATCGAAGGTAGGACGCCGCCCCATGGCTGCCGTACGCAGGTTGACGATGCGGACCGGAATGCCGGGCAACAGGCGTGAGAAGGCACGGGCATAGGACGCTTCGAAGGCTGCCGTGACGATGGCCTCGCTGATGCCGGTTCCGCTGTCACGAAGCGTGACGGGCAACGGCACCGAAACCGTGTGCGTCTGCCCCTGATAGTGCATGTCGAGTTCATAGATCACATCGATGCGCTCGACATGGAGGCCGGAGGCTGCGACCACGGCATGCGCCTCACGCCCGGCCTCGACCATACGCTGATCGAGCGCGGCGGCATCAAGCCCGGCGAGCATGACATTGACCGTCATCACCTGATCATGGCGGATGTCGGCAATGATGCAGCCGAGCGCCGAGGTGATGCCCGGATAACGCGGCACCAGAGCCGATTTCAGCCCGACATCACGGATCAGGGCGCCGACATGCAGCGCGCCGCCGCCGCCAAAGGGCAGCGCTGTGAAGCGGGCCGGATCATGTCCGCGCTCGACGGAAACGAGTCTGATCGCGCCAGCCATCTTCGCGTTGGCGATGCGGATGATGGCCTCCGCCGCCTGCTCTGGCCCGAGCCCCAATGGCGCGCCAATATGGGCAAGGATCGCCGCACGCGCCGCCTCGACATCCAGCCGCGCGAGCTTGCCGCCGATCGGCTTGTCGGCGTTGATGCGGCCCAGCACGATGTTGGCATCGGTCAAGGTCGGGCGCGTGTTCCCCTGTGCATAGGCGACCGGGCCAGGCCGCGAGCCGGCGCTTTCCGGACCCACGCCCAGCATGCCGCCCGCATCGACATGGGCAATCGAGCCGCCGCCTGCGCCGATTGTGGTGATCTCGATCATCGGGGTCCTGATCACCATGCCGAAATCGATGGTGGTCTGGGCGCTCAGCGACGCCTCACCGCCCGCGACCAGCGAGACATCGAAGGAGGTGCCGCCAAGGTCAGCCGTGACGACATCCTCAAAACCCGCAACGCGCGCAATCGCCGCCGCCGCGATCACCCCGGCCGCCGGGCCTGACAGGGCTGTGCGCACCGGGAACTTGCGGGCGGTGGCGGTCGACATCACCCCGCCATTCGACTGCACGATGTGGAACGAGCCCGGAAAGCTCTCGGTCTTGAGGCCTGCTTCGAGCTTGCTCAGATAGCTCGCCACCACCGGCTGCAGATAGGCGTTCAGCGCTGTTGTCGAGGTGCGCTCAAACTCGCGGATTTCGGGCAGGATCTGCGCCGAATGGGCGATGTGGGCATTGGGCCAGACGGCTTTCGCCGCCTCATAGGCCGCCCGCTCATTGGCAGGGTTGGCGTAGGCATTGATGAAGATGATCGCCAGCGCCTCGGCTCCGTCCGCCAGCAGGGCGCGACAGGCAGCTTCGACGGCGGCGACATCGACCGCCGTGCGGATCGTGCCGTCGGCCAGGGTGCGCTCGGGGACCTCGCGGCGCATGTCGCGCGGGCATATCGGCTCGAAATCGCCCCACAGGCCCCAGGTGTTGGGCCGGTCGCGTCGGCGCATTTCGAGCGTGTCGCGAAAGCCCGGGGTTGTGATGATGCCGATCTTCGCGCCCTTTCGCTCCAGGAGCGCGTTGGTGCCCACGGTCGTGCCATGGATGATCGCGCCGAGACCGGCGATGGGCCCAAGCCGTTGCAGCCCCTCGATAAAGCCCACGGCCTCGTCGCCGCGATTCGATGGTGCCTTGGCGGTGCGGAATTCGCCGGTCTCCTCGTTGAAGAAAGCCAGATCGGTGAAAGTCCCGCCGACATCGACGCCGACGAGGGTGCGGGGCAGCTTGCTCATGCGTCACCCGTCACGAAGCCGCGCCTGATGTCACGCGCCACAGCCTCCACCGGACGCTGCGCCGGGTCACCCCAGCCACCGCCGCCGGGCGTTTCGAGCCTCAGCCGCTGGCCTTGCCTCAGCTTCACGCCGGTGATCTTGGAGGCCATCGGCGCGGTTTGCGGACCTTGATCGCTGTCCCACGTAAAGGCGTTGAGCGCGCCCGGTTGGCCGCCGGCCACCCCGAACGGGGCATAGCGCCCGCGCTCGCCCAGCAGCGAGACATCGGCCCCGCCAGCCGACAGCACCTCGATCTCGTAGATCGCGCCGAAGCCGCCGCGATGGGTGCCCATTCCGGCACTGTCGGGGCGCAGGGCCCACTGGGTGAACATCACGGGGTAGAATGCCTCCATGATCTCGGCGGGAGGGATGGTCGCTGTCGAGATCGGGTTGTTGGCGTGGTTGAGGCCATCCGATTGCGGGTTGCCGCCCAAGCCGCCGCCGAAGAACGAGAACATCACCCAGCGCTCGCCATTGGCCCGATGGCCGGCGATGGAAAGCGCGTTGATCGTGCCGAAGGGCGCGGCCGTGGCGCGCGCCGGATCGGCCTTTGCCAGCGCGCCGAACACGACGCCGATCATACGCAGGATCGTCTCGGTATAGCCTGCCACCGGGCGCGGTGCGGTGACGCCGAGAAAGCTGGTGGCCGGAATGTCGAAGCTGATCGGGTTGAGGCAGCCCGCATTGGCCGGTACGGCGGTGAAGACGTGTTTCAGCGCCACATAGCAGGCGGCCACTGCGGTCGAGCGCGCGATGTTGACCGGCCCCTTGCAGGGCGGCGAGGAGCGGGAGAAATCGAGCGTCATCGTCGTGCCGCTGATCGTGAGGTCAAGCGCGATGGTGAGGCGTTCGTCGACAATGCCGTCATTGTCGAGATAGTCCTCGAAGCTGTAGGTGCCGTCCGGCAGGGCGGCGATGCTCGCCCGCATCAGCGCTTCGGCGCGGGCCGAAGCCGCTTCAAGCGCCGCGCTCACAACCTCATCGCCATACTCGTCGATCAGAGCCTGGAAACGGCGCTCGCCCAGATCGAGCGCATTGAGCTGGCCATTGAGATCACCCCAGTTGGAGCGCGGCAGCCGCGTATTGGCCTGCAGGATATCGACAATGTCCTGCTGCAGCACACCCTTGCGGAACAGCTTCACGGGTGGGATCAGCACGCCTTCCTGAAAGCTCTCGGTGGCTTGCGGGTTGTAGCCGCCGGGTACATTGCCGCCGATGTCGAGCCAATGGCCGACCGAGGCGAGCCAGGCGAAAACCTGTCCGCCGCGCATCAGCGGGCGCACAAGGCGGAAATCGTTGAGGTGCGTGCCGCCTGCATACGGATCGTTGAAGATGAAGGTGTCACCTTCCTCCAGTCCGCGCTGCTCGCCCACCTTGTCGATCACAGCTTTCACGGCGAAAGCCATCGCTCCGACGAAGATCGGCAGTCCTTTGGCGCCCTGCACCATCGTGGCGCCGGTGGTGGCGTGATACAGCCCGTGGCAGGCGTCGCGCGCCTCGGCGATGATCGGGTTGAAGGCCGACCGGTAGAGGGTCGCGTCCATCTCGTCGGCGATCTGCTCCAGCCGGCCCGTGAGAATGGCGAAGGTGACGGGATCAAGCGTGCTCATGGCCGGTCACCTTCGTAGGACTTGCCAAGCGCAATCATCTCGGGTGTGCCGATCACGGCGTTGAGGGCGTCGAAATCAAACATCCGGTTGCGGAACGCGTCCGAGGTGCCGTCGCGGAGCAAGGTGGTGTAGAACTCCTGCGCGCTGCGGGCGACGGCGCGGACGATGCCACCGGGAAAGATCACCAGCGAGAAGCCCAGCGCCTCGAGTTCGGACGCCGGCAGGATCGGCGTCTTGCCGCCCTCGACCATGTTGGCCATCAACGGCAGGCTCGTGCCGAGTGTGCGGGCCACCTCGGCCAGTTCGCCGCGCGAGGCGGGCGCTTCGACGAACAACACATCGGCGCCTGCCGCCCGATAGGCCTCGGCGCGCTCGATCGCCGCGGCGAAACCCTCGACAGCCACCGCATCCGTCCGCGCGATGATCAGGGTGTCGGCCGAAGCGCGCGCATCGACGGCGGCCTTCACCTTGCCGACCATCTCGGAGAGGGAGACAAGTCGCTTTTCCGCCAGATGGCCGCAGCGTTTGGGGTAGCTCTGGTCCTCGATCTGCAGGGCGTTCGCCCCGGCCCGCTCGAACATGCGCACCGTGCGCTGCATGTTGAGCGCGTTGCCATAGCCGTTGTCGGCATCGACGATCATGGGTGTGGCCACCCGATCACGGATCAGCGCGATCGTTTCGGTAATCTCGCTCATCGAGACAAGGCCGATATCGGGCCGCCCGAGGCGGGTGTAGGCAATCGCTGCGCCCGACAGGTAGACGGCAGCCGCGCCCGCATCCGAGGCGAGCGCCGCCGTCAGCGGGTCATAGATGCCGGGAGCCAGCAGGATGGGTTTGCGGGCGAGGCGGGCCTTGAGCGTCATGTCGTCTCGCTGAGCTTGAGGATGTCGGCCAGGGAGGGTGCCGCATCGAGGTTGATGATGGCGGTCGACAGCTCGATGGCGCGAGCCCGGCCGATCACCGGCGCACTGACCTCCATGAATTTCTGGTGGACCTCGGCGGCAGTGTAGGGGTCTTCGGTGTCGCCCTTGTTCGTCAGCGCCTCGGCACGGAGGACGCGTCCGTCGGTGAGCGTGACGGTGACGCGCGCCGGACGCAGGGCCGGTAGTTTGGCGGTCAGCGCCGGATCCTCGTTGATGCTGATCCGTTTCGCGAGCTCGCGTGTCACTGCCTGGTTGCGGGCCGGCGCCCGGAAGGCGTCGAGCGAGGCCGCGCCATTGACGATGGTGGTCGCCAGCGAGAAGGGCATCGAGAACTTCGCCGCCAGCATGTTCTCAGGGGCAGGGTGGTCGAGCTGCGCCGCCCAGACATAGGTGTCAACGGTGATCGAGACGATCGTGGCCGGGTCAAGCCGGCCGCCGGCGTCGGCCACGATGCTCCCGAGCGCGTCCAGCGCGCCGTGATTGTAGCGGCAGGCGGCATGGCGCTTGAAATAGTTACGGGCAATTTCCCAGCGTGCGCCGAGTTCGCGCACCATTTCCGCCGGCCGCCAGTCATCGGCGGCGATGCCGCCATAGACAGAGCCGACGCCGTCCGCTTCGCCGGTGAAGCCGCCCGCCACCAGATCCCAGGCCATCAGGCCCAGCATGTTGGAGAAGCCGGCATAGGTGTTGCGGATCGTGGCGCCCTCCAGCATCGTGCGCCGGCTGGTGGTCAGCCCCAGCGATGACGCGACGTTGACCACTTCGGTGATCTGGGCTGCGGACGCCCGGTGCAGCTTGGCCACGGCGAGGGCCGCGCCGATCACGCCCCAGGTCCCATGCGGGTGCATGGTGACGCGCAGCTTCGAGGCGATGCCGACGCGCGCACCGATCTCGTAGCCAAGCGCTGTGGCGACAAGGGCGTCCCGGCCGCTGACCTTGCGGTTCCGCGCCGCTGCCAGCACGGCGGGCACGACATGGATGCCGGGATGGCCGCGCGCATACTGGTTGCCTTCGTCGATCTCCAGCATGGTTCCGGCCGTGCCGTCCATGAAGGCATGCAGCAATGACGATCCGCCGCGCCGGGCTTTGGCTGTCTTCGCCAGCCTGGCGCCGGCGGCGGCCACTTCGGGCTCGGCGCGCCCTGCGATGATCGCCCCGATGGAATCGAGGATGACCAGCCTTGCGCGTTCAACCACCTGGTCCGGCAGGTCATCAAAGTGCGTCTTGCGGGCGAACACTGCCCACTGTTTCAGCCAGGCCGGGCGCTTGCCGGTGACGAGGATCGAGGCGGGCACAACCCCGGGCGTGACGATGGCCATGCTCTCACATCCCCAGATAGGTTTTCATCAGGCGCGGATCGCGCTTGAGGTCGTCAGCACTGCCGGCCATCACCACCGCGCCGTTCTCCAGCACATAGGCGCGGGCGGCCAGCTCAAGTGATTGCATCACGTTCTGCTCGACCAGCATCACCGCCAGACCCTCGGCCGCGATGCGGGAGATCAGCGCGAACATTTCCTCGACCAGGAGCGGCGAGAGGCCGAGTGAAGGCTCGTCCATGATGATCAGCCGGGGTTCGGCCATAAGCCCGCGTCCAATGGCCAGCATTTGCTGTTCGCCACCCGAGAGCGTGCCGGCGAACTGCCCGGTGCGCTCCCTGAGACGCGGAAAGATGCCGAAGACGCGTTCGAGATTTGTGGCGCGGTTGCTCCTGGCGCGGCGATAGGAGCCGAGCTCGAGGTTTTCGCGCACGCTCATGTTTGGAAAAATCTTGCGGCCCTCGGGCACATGGATCAGCCCCGCCGCCACGATGTCCGGCGCCGAAAGGCCGCTGATCGGCGCGCCATCAAAACGGATCGCGCCGGATGTGGTGCGGATCAGGCCCGAGATGGCGCGGTTGAGCGTGGTCTTGCCGACCCCGTTGGCGCCGAGCACGGCGACGATCTCCCCCGGCTGCACGTCGAGCGACAGCCCGCGCAGGATCGGCACGCCGCCATAGCCAGCCACGAGGTCGCGCACCTCAAGCATGCGCGCCTCCCGCGGCCTGCGCCTGCATGCGTGCCGCCGCACCATGGCCGAGATAGGCCTCGATCACCCTGGGATCGCGGGCCACCTCACCGGGCGCGCCTGCCGCGATGATGCGGCCCTGAGCCAGCACATAGACGCTGTCGCACAGGCTCATCACCGCCTGCATGACATGCTCGACGATAAGGATGGTGACGCCACCGGCGCGGATGGCCTGCACCACCGGCATCATGTCGCGGATTTCGGAGGGGTTGAGGCCTGCAAGCACTTCGTCGAGCAGCAACAGTTTCGGTTCGGTGGCCAGCGCGCGGGCGAGTTCGAGCCGCTTGCGGCCCGCCACCGTGAGCTGGCTGGCGGATTGGTCGAGCATCGCCCCAAGCCCGACCTGATGGCCGATCGCATCCGCCTTCGCCAGCGCATCGGCCCGCGCAGGATGGCGCAGGAAGGCCCCCACCGCGATGTTCTCGCGCACGCTGAGGCCGGCAAAAGGCTGCACGATCTGGAAGGTGCGTGCGATTCCTGCAATCGCCCGCTCATGCGTCGGCAGGGCGGTGATGTCCCGGCCCTCGAATGCAACCGAGCCGGAGGTGGCGGGCTCGAAGCCGGCGATCACCGTGAACAGGGTCGTCTTGCCCGCGCCGTTGGGGCCGATCAGGCCCGTGATCGATCCTTGCGCGACCTCGATCGAGGCGTTGTCGACGGCGACGAGGCCGCCGAAGCGTTTGGTGACGGCGTTGACGGCGAGAAGCGTGCTCATGCGGCAGCCTTCCGCCGGAACCAGCCCTGCACCAGCCCGAGCACGCCACGCGGCGCATAGGCGACGCAGATGATCAGCAGGATGCCGAAGACGACAAGGTCCACGCCCGGAACCGAGCCGCCCATCAGATTGGCGAACACGATCTTGGTGACCTCGCCGAGGCCGAGCAGCACGACCGCCCCGACCAGCGGGCCGAACACTGTTCCGACGCCGCCGATGATCGGAGCCAGCAGCGCTTCCACCGAAATCCACGGCCCATAGGCCAGCGTTGCGTCAAGATAGAGGAACTTCTGGGTGTAGAGGCAGCCTGCAGCAGCCGTAATCGCACCCGACAGGGTGATGGCCTTGAGCTTGACGGCCAGCGCATCGACGCCGAGGGCGCGGGCGGCCTCCTCGTTCTCCCGCACCGCGACAAGCTGTGCGCCGAAACGCGAACGGGTGATGGCAAGCGTCAGCGCCAGAACGGCAGCGACGAAGGCCAGCGCCAGCCAGAAGCCGATGCGCTTGTCGGCAAACTGCATGTTGGCTGGATCGAGCCTGAGCGGAACCAGCACGCCGGCGGCGCCGCCGGTGAAGCCCCAGGCATTGGCGCTGATGCGGAACACCTCGGCAAAGGCCAGCGTCACCAGTGCGAAGTAGGACCCGCGCAGCCGCGCCCTGAAGCTGAGATAGCCGATGGCAAAGCCGACAAGGGCTCCCAGCCCCATCGCAAGCGGAAGGGCCAGCCACGGATTGACGCCGAAGCGGACCTGCAGCAGGGCCATCCCGTAGGCGCCCGTGCCGAAGAACACGGCATGGCCGAAGGAGAACTGTCCGCCATAACCGCCGAGGACGTTCCAGCCCTGCGC
>JAPLOW010000015.1 GCA_026400555.1 Hyphomicrobiales bacterium | reverse complement strand
TGGGACCGGCTAGCGATCACCATCGGGGCCAGCGGTCATCAAACCGCGTCAACAGGCCGGACACATGACCGATCCCTGTCTCGAACCAAAGCTGAACTTACACCCTTGACCCAAACAAGCCGTCCACACATGACAGTACCCATCGAGCAGGCCGTATAGTGCGAAAACAGCCATCCTAATGGGAATACACCGCAATATAAGAGAGAAGCTGGGTCAATGTTGGAGGCCAACGGCAGCAAGCTTCGGGGCTGATTTACACTGAAGAATCGGTCACCGACTGGATGCCCCATTCAGCTAGGCCGTGCGACATCACTCTGGGCGGCGGCTCGCTGCGCTCAAGGTTCTGCATCCGTTTGGCAATCCGCAGCGCAAGACCGAAGCTAAGATAGCCGTCAAAGCTCTCAACCGCATGAACAAACTGGGTCGGCCGATTTCGGTGCGTGTCGCCTGAAGCCAATGGGGAAGGGCGCGTTGCGAACCGAGAATTCTTCGTGCAACAACGTCACACTGCGCACATCGCAGGCGAAGGGAACACGGCTGCCATGATAGACCTACACGGCAAGACCATCCTGTTGACCGGCGCCTCGAGCGGGATCGGCGCCGCTACCGCAGCGGTCCTCGGCGAGGCCGGAGCTGCCGTAGTCGGGCACCATCTCGGACCGAGCGATCGCACCGGCGCAGAAAATGCGCTGGCCTCCGTCGCGGCTGACCGCAAGCACTTCGTCGCGGCCGACTTCGCCGACAATGCCGGTGTCGATCGGCTCTGGGCAGAGGCCGTGGCGTGGCGCGGCGAAGTCGACGTCGTCGTGCTCAACGCCGCCAAACTTCTGTGGGGCGGTATAGACGATGACGACGAGACCTGGGACAGGTCGTGGTCCGCGCAGCTGCAGGTCAACGTGACGGCGCCCGCGCGTCTGATGCGCCACGCCGTCCGCTTCTGGCGGGGTCGCGGATCGGGCGGCGTGCTGATCACGCTGTCCAGTTGGAACGCCCAGCGCGGCTCCACAAATCCCGCTCAGATTGCCTATGCGGCGTCGAAAGCGGCCATCAAGGCCGCAGCGCAGACCGTCGCCCGCGGCTATGCGCGCGAAGGCATTCTCAGCTACGTCATCACGCCGGGGATAGTGCGCACGCGCATGTCAGAGGAGTTCGCCGCCCTCCAGCCTGGCGGCGAGGCCGCGGTCACTGCGTCGCTGGCCATGGGCGAGTGGGTTCCGCCCCGTGAGATCGGCCACACGGTAGCCTTCCTCGCGTCCGGGCTCGCGCGTCACCTGACGGGGGCGACTCTCGACATGAACGGCGCGACTTACGTGCGCTGAGGTCACGTGCTCGGGCTATAGCGGGGGCAGCTCGACTCTGCTGGCACCTGTTGAACGGAAACAGAGCCAGACGGCGTGTTCAATGACTTCCGCCGGGAACCGGTCGCCGCGATCAATGGATTTCGATGTCGTCATCATCGCGCTCAAATAGCCGATGTTCGTCGGCACTTCGTCAACCTGACAGTACCGTTTCCGGCCTGCTTCACCGCTCAGCTAGAGTTTAAGCAGAATCTTGTTCAGAAATTCGCGTGTTCGCTCTGCGCGAGGCGTACTAAAGAACTCATCAACCGTTGCATGCTCAACGATCCGGCCCCGATCCATGAAGACAACCTCATCGGCCACCTCGCGGGCAAAGCCCATCTCATGAGTGACGACAAGCATGGTCATGCCGCCCCGTGCAAGATCGCGCATCACATACAGCACTTCCGCGATCATTTCCGGATCAAGCGCGGAGGTGGGCTCGTCAAAGAGCATGGCCTTCGGCTCTAGCGCCAGCGCACGCGCGATCGCCGCGCGCTGCTGCTGCCCGCCTGACAGCCGGCCGGGATGCTTCTGTGCCTGATCGACGATGCCGACGCGATCAAGATAATGAAAGGCCAAGTCCTCCGCCTGTTTGCGCGATAGGCCCTTCGCCTTGATCGGCGCCAGCGTGACGTTCTCCAGCACCGTCATATGTGGATAGAGCTCGAAATGCTGGAACACCATGCCCACGCCGCGGCGCAACTTAGGCAGGTCCTGGCAGCCGCTGACGCTGACGCCGTCCACCCAGACATCGCCCTTCTGGAAGCGTTCGAGCCCGTTGATGCAGCGCAGAAGCGTGCTCTTGCCGGAGCCGCTCGGCCCGCAAATCACAATGCACTGGCCGGCATTGACCGAGAGCGACACGTCGTCGAGCGCGACAAAACTGTCGAAGCGCAGTCCGACACTTTCGACCCTGATGATCGGCTGGCTCATCAGGCTGCCCCTTTTTCGAAATGGCGGGCGATCCGCGACGCGCTATAGCAGACGATGAAATAGATGGCTGCGACCGTGACATAGAGCTCGACAGGGCGCACAGTCCGCTCGGCGATCGAAGCTGCGGTGTGCAACAATTCGCTGTAGCCGATCACATAGACGACGGTTGTGCCCTGGAAAACCACAATGCATTGCGTGATCAGCGCCGGTAGCATCGCGCGGATGGCCTGTGGCAGCACGATATGGCGCATGGACGATAGTCCTGCCTGAATCTGTCGCACGCCAACGGACTGTATCCCAGATCGCACGATCTCCGCAAAGTAGGCCGCAAAGAACACGATAAACGCCACGATGATCGAGGTGAGATCATTGACGTTGCGCCCGGTGATCAGCGGCACGAGAAAGTAGAACCAGAAGAGAATCAGGATGAGTGGATTGCTGCGTAGTACGTTGACGAAGGCAGTGCTTGCGCCGCTGAGCCATCGCCGGTGGCTGAGCCGGCCGATTGCGATGAGGCAGCCCAGCGGAAAGCTGAACAGGACCGACACAACAGTGAGCTGCAGGCTCTTGACGAGGCCGCTCATTAGCAGGGGAAAGTTCGCGATGATGACCTGCCAGTCCATTAGACCCTCGCTTCACCGCGCTTGATCAGACCGGGGATCTGATACCGCCGTTCAAGCCAGGACATGAACAGGATAACCAGGATCGTGGTGGCGATGTATGTGAGGGACGCTACCGTGTAAGCCTCGATGCCACGGAACGACCACGCCTCGATCCGGCGAGTGGTGGCTGTGATCTCGATGACACCGATGGTCAGCGCCAGCGCCGTGTTCTTGAAAACGGTCAGGAATTCCGAGGTCAGCGCAGGGATGATGATGCGTAGCGCGTAAGGCACGATCACATAGCGGTAGACCTGCACCTGCGTCAGGCCGGTCGAAAGTCCCGCCTTGAATTGTCCGGGCGGAATAGCGCGCAAGGCTGAGCGGATCTGCTCCGCCAGCCGCGCCGACGTATAAAAAGAGATGCCGATCATCGCCGTCCAGTAGGGCACGTTGTCTAGCCGGTTCCACCAGAAGCTGAATTCACGTGGCAGCATCTGCGGCACCACATATAGCCACAGGAACAACTGCACGATCAGCGGAATATTGCGGAAAACCTCGACATAGGTCGTGCCGATTGCCCTTAGCAAACGTGAGTTCGTCACACGTAGCACACCGATCACGATGCCAAGGCACAGCGCCAGAATCCAGGCCAGCAGAGCCAGGTGAAACGTTGTCAGGATGCCTTCGACGATCCAATCAAAGTAGGGCTCGCGCCAGAGAAGTCCCCAATTGAATTCATAGCGCATCCCCGTTCGCTCCTAGGGCTCAGACCGATTTCAGGTAATGCTGAATCCGGCCGACCCCTTCCTCGATCTCGGGCAGCGGCGCATTGAACACAAACCGGATATGCCCTTCGCCCATATCGCCGAAAACCGAACCCGACAGGCCGCTCACTCTGGCATTTGCCAGCAGTCTGCTCGCGAACTCATTGGACGACAGACCAAACGAGCGAATATCGGGGAACGCGAAGTAGGCACCGCCCGGCATGGTACAGCGGATGCCCGGCACGGCGCGAAGACCCTCGACAAGCACATTGCGCTGCGCCTCGTAGTTCTTCGACACCTCCTCGATCGTGAGCGTGCCCTGCCCATATGGCCCATCGAGCGCGGCCGCTGCACCGGCCTGCACAAAGGAGGTCACGCAGGTGAACAGGTGCGAAAGCACCATGCGAATACGCTCGCTCACCGTTGGCGTGGCGACGATCCAGCCCACGCGCCAGCCGAACATGTTGTAGGTTTTGCTCGCAGTCTGGACTGAGATCGTGCGCTCGCGCATACCCTCCAGCGTGGCGATGCTGATGTGACGGTTTCCGTCGAACAGGAAGTGCTCGTACGCCTCGTCCATCACGACCCATAGGTCGTGCTCGATAGCGATACTGGCGATAGCTGCCAAAGTCTCGTGAGAGAGCACGGCTCCGGTTGGATTGTGCGGCGAGCATAAAACAATCGCGCGTGTCTTCGGCGTGACACGAGATGAAAGATCTGCCGGGTCGAGCTGGAAATCGTTCTCGGGCCGTATCGGGAACGGCACCGGCGTCGCCCCGGTTAACCGGATCATCGGGTCGAAGCTGAGCCAGCCCGGATCTTCCAGCAGAACCTCGTCGCCTGCCTCGACAAGGGCAAGCAGCGTCGCCACCAGCCCGGCCTTGCCGCCTGGGCTGACCGTGATCTCGGTATCGGGGTCGATAATCATGCTATTGACGCGCGCTTGTTTGCGCGTGATGGCGGCCCGGAACTCCGGAATGCCGCGCGGGTCCGCATAGAACGAGGCTTGCGGCTGGTCGACGTAGCGGATCGCCGCTTCCTTGATATGGGCGGGCGTGTCGAACTTCGAACCAAAGTCGATCACGCTAACGCCAGTCGCCCGCAACTCCCGGATGCGTTGCATCGATGCCAGGGAGGAGGAGAACCGTAGCCGGTCGAGCCGCCGCGCAAAGGTGCGATTGGACATCGTCAGAACTCCGGGAGTGGCCGACGCGCGCATCACTTGGCTTTCAGCCAGTCCTCGATGCCAAACGGGCACTGGCCATAGAGTACGGTTTTGGTCTGTTCGGAGATCGGCAGCGCGAAGCCGGCCTTCGGCTTGTTTTCGCCGAACCATTCATCCCAGAGCTTCATGTAGCCCCCCGTATGGATGAAATAGCACAGTGCATGATCGACGGTGCGCTTCCACTTGGAATCATTCTGCGGAAGGATGATCCCATTGGGCGTGCACATCAGGTCGGGACCGGAAACCGCCCATTCTCCGGGATTCTGAGCGCGCATCGCCAAAGACTTCAGCGAAACATCAAGCGTGACATGCGCATCTGTGCGACCTTGCTCCAATGCGAGGAAGCCGACCGAGTGCGTCGGGAAGATCACGATCTGCGCCGGCGGGCTGATCTTGCCGGTCTGGCCCATCTCGGTGAGGAGCTTCTGCTCGACGCTGCCATTGGTGACGCCAATGCGCTTGCCGGCGAGATCGGAGACTGCGTTTATCGGCATGGACTTGCGATGCAGCGTTTTCACGCAGACCGCATTGTTGATGAGCGAGAAATCGACGACCTGCTCGCGCTCGACCGTCTTCCCGGTCGAGCCGAGCACCCAGTCAAGTGAACCGTTGACGATCAGCGGAATGCGGGTCTGCGGCGTAACCTTTCGGAACTCCAGATCCAGCTTGGTGTCCATCTTCTTCTCGATCAGTGCGTGCAGCGCCTTGCTGAGATCGACCGCCCAGCCAGCGACGTCGCCCTTCTCATCGACATAGCCGAAAGGAGGCGTGCCCTCCTGTGCGCCGGCGATAATCTTCTTGTTCTGCAGCACCCGGTCGTATTTGCTCTGGACCTGAGCTTGCGCGCTCGCCAAAGCGAGAGGGAGAAGACCAAGGCCCACAGCAACGCGCAGGCCAGCGGAAAGGAGAAGTCGCAGGTTCATTTCAGTCCCTCCACAGGATGATAGCCAATGCGGTCAAGCACTGGCGCAGGGATAGGCTCCAGGGATTCCGCCGTGTCTCAGCGCTGCTGCTCGGATCGAACCGCAATTGCGTGGCCAGCTTAAAATCCGCAGAAACCCGCGTTATCCATCCAATGTGCATATGGCTGAAGGGGGAAGTCCAATCCCCTGTTTATATGGCCGTCATCAGATTTATTTATCGGCTGCTTTACAGGTATCGAAATGCGCAACAGAATGTTGAGCATGATCGATCTGCGAAACCTCGAAACTTTCGTCTGGGTGGCGCGGCTAGGCGGCTTTCGCCTTGCCGCCGAAAAGCTCAATATGACCCAGCCGGCGATCTCGGCACGGATCGCACTGCTCGAAGAGGACCTGCGCCTGCAATTGTTCGAAACGCGCCCGCGCCGCGGCGTGCTTACGACGTCGGGGCAGGAATTGCTGCGCTACGCAGAGCGGATCCTCGCCTTGAAAGACGACATGGTGCGCGCGGTCGGGGGGAACACGTCCTACAAGGTCGCACTCAAGATCGGCGTTCCGGAAACCATCGTTCATACTTGGCTTGCGATCCTCGTCGACACACTTTCGCGCAACCACCCAACGCTGACGCTCGATGTCGAGGTCGATTCGACTACCAATCTGCGCGAAGGGATTTCGACTGGCCGGCTCGATATCGCGATCACCAACGGCCCCTGCAACGACCCGAAGATTCGTTCGGAATTTCTCTGTGCTTTCCCGATGGCGTGGATGGCCAGCACATCGCTACCGATCGAGCGGAATGGCGCAGATCTCGCGTCGCTCACTGCCTATCCGGTCATCACCTTCAGGCGCGGTACCGCGCCCTATGGCACCATCCGCGAGTTTCTCGACCGAAACGGATTCACCACTGCGCGCATGTTCGCGAGTTCGGCGATTGCCGGCATTGTTCGCATGGGGCTTGATGGCATTGGCACCTGCGTGCTGCCGCCGGCGGTCCTGCAGCAGGAATTGCTTGATGGGCGCATGGTCATCCTCGATGCCGGCATCAAGCTTCCCCCGCTCGAGTTCTACGTCAACGCTTCGCGCGATGCCGATGTCTGGCTCACGCAGCAGATCACGGACACGACGATAAAGGTTGCGCGAGCCAGTCTTGAACGCCTCGCAGCGGATCAAAGAATTTGATCGGCGGAATCCAAATTCAGGATTAGACCGGCTCCCTGTCCTGGCGCAAAACGTCATCCGATTGCTTGCGCCATTCTGGTGCCGGGCGGGTCGGGCGCTATTTATGGATATTCAGAGCCAAAGATCGTACCGCGTCGGCATCGATGTGGGAGGTACATTCACAGACGTCGTTGCCACCAGCGCGGACGGACGGATCCTCGTGCGCAAGGTTGCCTCAACCCCCGGCGATCTCAGCCGCGGTAGCGCGCAAGCCGTAGCTGAACTCCTTGCGGCAAATGGCATTCGCACTGACGAGGTCGATGTCGTCGTGCATGCCACGACGACAGCCACTAACGCCGTGCTTGAAGCCAAGGGCGCGCGGACGGCGCTCATTACCACGGCCGGCTTTCGCGATATCCTGGAATTCCGGCGCGTGCGTGTGCCGGAGCTTTACAATCTTGGTTATGTCAAGCCGGCTCCGCTTGTGCCGCGCCAACTGCGCTTCGAGGTATCCGAGCGACTCGGCCCCTTGGGCCAGGTCTGGCGGCCGCTCGACGAGAACAGCGTACGTACTGCAGCAGAACGCATCGCAGCCTCTGGTGCTGAGGCGGTAGCCATCTGTCTGCTGCATTCTTACGCCAATCCCACGCATGAAAAGCGCGTGCGTGCGATCGTCGAAGAAGTGCTCGGCGACAAAGTGTTCGTGACATGCTCGCATGAGATTCTGCCCGAAATGCGTGAGTATGAGCGCACCAGCACCACCGTCATCAACGCCTATCTCGGCCCGGTCATGAAGGCCTACCTCAAACGCCTTGAGGAGAGGCTGATCGAACTCGGTACGGGCCGTGCGCTGCACGTGATGACATCTGGCGGCGGCCAGATGAGTCTGAAAGCCGCCATGAACAAGCCGGCCTATCTGGTCGAATCCGGCCCGGCTGCCGGTGTCATCGCAGCTGCACGCATTGCCAAGCGCCTCGACCTGCCGAATATCATCACGCTCGACATGGGCGGCACGACCGCCAAGACCGCGATCATTGAGGATGCCGAGCCGGCAAAGACCAGCGAATTCGAAGTTGGTGCCGGTATCAACCTTTCAAGCAAGCTCGTGCGCGGCGCGGGTTATGCGATCAAGCTGCCTTTCATCGACGTGTCAGAGATCGGCGCGGGCGGAGGCAGCATGATCCGGTTCGACAAGGGAGGCGCTCTCAAGGTCGGCCCGGAAAGCGCAGGCTCCGAGCCTGGCCCGGTCTGCTATGGCAAGGGTGGCAAGGTGGCGACCCTGACCGACGCCTTCCTCACGCTGGGCTATGTCAACAGCAAGTATCTGGTCGGCGGCGCACTTGGTCTCCACGGAGAGATCGCGCGGCAGGCAATTCGCGAGCAGGTCGCAGAACCGGTTGGCATCGATCTGCACGATGGCGCCTACGGTGCCGTCACTGTCGCCGTCGCCAACATGGTCCGCGCGGTCAAGTCGGTATCGACCTATCGTGGCCGTGATCCTCGCGGCTACACGCTGATTGCCTTCGGTGGCAATGGCCCTCTTGTCGGAGCAATGATCGCGCACGAACTTTCGATGGCGCGCGTGCTTGTGCCGCCGCATTCCGGGGTCCTGAGCGCCTGTGGCCTCCTGATGGCCGATCACGAGCAGGAACTCGTGCGCTCCTATCCCGCTCTCACCACCGAGTGCGATCCGGTGGAATTGCAGGCGGCATATGCGGAACTCTCGCGCAACGCCGTCGCCACGCTGACCGCCGAAGGCTTTGCACCGGGGGACATCGAGGTGCGCCGATTTGCCGACCTGCGATATGCCGGGCAGGCCTATGAGCTGACCGTCCCAGTCCCTGGCACTGGCGTCCCCGTGATGGCGGAGATCGATTCCGCCTTCCACAACGAACATCACAAGACCTATTCACACATGTCCAGGACCGAGCCAGTCGGGCTTGTCAGCATCCGCATCATTGCCAGCGTGCGCACGCCCCAGCCTTCAGAGGAGTTGGGCGCTGCACCGGATATGATCGATGCACAGGCGCAGCCGGTGACGCGTGAGGTCTACTTCGGTAAAGCACGCGGCCAGCATGTTGTGCCGGTGCTGCGCCGGGCCGACCTGCGCGCAGCCGAGCGCGCCGGGCCTCTCCTGATCGAGGAATACGATTCCACCTGCCTTGTGCCACCCGGAGCCTCCGCGCGCACGGATCGCTGGAACAACATCGTCATCACGCTGGAGCCGCAGGCATGAGCAGACGGTTCGACCCAATCACGCTGGACGTTATCCAGAACGCGCTCGGCTCGATCGCTGACGAACTGGCGCTGGTCATTATGCGCTCGGCCTATTCCAACATCGTCCGCGACGCGATGGACTACTCCACGGCTGTCTGCGACCGCGAGGGCCGAACCATCGCGCAGGGCCTGACAACACCCGTGCATCTCGGCTCGTTCCCCGACGCGATGCGTGCGCTCGTCTCGCAGTTCAGCGGTCGCATGGCCGACGGGGACATCTTCATCTTCAACGACCCGTATGGTGCCGGCGGCATGCACTTGCCGGACTTCTACATCGTCAAGCCGGTCTTCGTTGGTGGCAATGTCGAAGGATACATCGCCACGTTGGCCCACCAATGCGACGTCGGCGGACTCGCGCCTGGCGGCATGGCGGTTTTCGCGACAGAGATCTATCAGGAGGGGCTGCGCATCCCGATCCTGAAGCTGCATGACGCCGGTGTGCCCAGCGAAGCTATCTTTCAGATCATCGCGAAGAATTCCCGCCAGCCAGTCGAGGTTCTTGGGGATGTGCGCGCGCAAATCGCTGCCTGCGGCAATGGCGAGAAAGGCTTGCGGCAGCTCATCGAGCGCTATGGCGTCGAGGACTTCCGGCTCTACACCGGCGAACTGCACGACTACGCCGAGCGGCTCATCCGTGCCGAGATCAGCGCCTTGCCGGATGGCACATACGAGTTCGAGGACTTCCTGGACGGATTGGGTGAAAACCCGACACCTATCCGCTTCAAGTGCGCTCTCACCGTTGCCGGCAATCAGATCATCGTCGACTGGGAGGGAACATCCCCGCAGGTCAAGGCTGCTATCAACGGTCCGATGCCGACGACGCATGCCATGGCCTATCTTGCGGTGCGGTGCGCCATTGGCGTCGCGATCCCGAACTGTGAAGGCTACATGCGGGCCATCACGGTCAAGGCGCCGAAAGGATCTATCGTCAACCCAAACGAGCCGGCGGCCTGCGGCGCACGCGGCGTCATATGCTTCCGTATGTACGAGGCCATGCTTGGCGCATTTTCGCAGATCCTGCCAGACCGTATCCCCGCGGCGAGCGAAGGTGGCTCGTCTGCACCGCACATCGCAGGCCGCACGCGCGACAACCGTCCCTTCCTCATATCCGGCGGCCTGATGGGGTGCTGGGGCGGAAGCGCCGCGCGCGATGGTCAGGAAGGTATCTCCAACCCTGCTGCCAATCTTGGCAACGCGCCCATTGAACTCGTGGAATCACGCTTGCCGGTCGAGATCACCTGTTACGCCTTCGTGGAGAATTCTGGGGGGCCTGGCCGGCACCGCGGGGGCGCCGCGCTCATGCGCGGGTATCGTCTGCTCGAAGACGAGGCGGAACTGGTCATGCGCTCTGACCGGCGTGCCGTGCTGCCGTATGGTCTGTTCGGCGGCCTACCGGGCACACCATCGTGGAACTTCATTAATCCGGGCCCGGGGCAGACGGTGCTGCCAGTCTGTCCATTTGCCAGTGTGCCGATGAAGCGCGACGACATCTTCCTCCATATACAGGCAGGTGCCGGCGGCTATGGCGACCCGCTTGAGCGAGAGCCCGGCAAGGTTCTTCTTGATGTTGTCAACGAGTTGATTACGGCAAACTATGCAGCTGACGTCTATGGCGTCATTATAGCGAACGGCAATGTGGACGAAGCAGAGACTTTTGCACGGCGGCAGTGGCTGGTGAAACAAGGCTCTCTGTCGACGTATCTCGACCATTTCGCACAGAGCACTGGCACGCAAGGTCTCTCACGCAGGAGCACTGGGCTGGGCTGACCGATGGCAAGGCTGACGGTGAAGCCGGGGAGGGCTTTGGTGCACGGATGCCGATGTGCGGAACTCTGGCTTTGTAAGCGTCATCATCGGACACGGACCGACACCGGCCTTGCAAACGTCATGGTCCGGTTGGCGATCTTGATATGAATGGCGACTTCTTTCTGCTGAGCCCCGAATGTTCTGGATGTCAGACGTCCGCCGTTGATGCTTTTGATGCGGGAGACGACAGACCCGGGCAAGTTCACGTAGGCGAACAGGCAGCGCGACAGCTCCTCTACTATCCGACCGTTACGCGCGAGCCATTCCGCAACAGCGGGCGGATCACGCACCTCGTGAATTCCGGCAAGCTGTTTGGCGATCTTGGATTGCCTGTCTGGGACAGCGCCCAGGATAGGGCCATGCTGTGCGGCAGCCCGCAGATGCTGGCCGAGATGGTCGATCTGCTCAAGCGCGACAGTTTCACGGAAGGCAGCAGTTCGTCTCCCGGCAGTTTCGTGATTGAAAAGGCGTTCGTCGAGAAGTAGCTGCGACGGGCATCCTCAGAGTGAGGGCTTCTCCGGAGGGATCTGGTAGGCCGTCGTCGACTTGACCCGCTCCATGGCAAAGCGGGACGTCACGTTCTTGAGCGGAAATGCCTTGATGAGGCGTTTGTAGAAGCCGTCATAGGCCGCCATGTCCTCAACAACGACACGCAGCATGTAGTCGACGTCGCCGGCCATCCGGTAAAGCTCCATGACCTCCGGCATGGCCGAGACGCCGGCTGCGAAGGTTTCGAGCCAGGGACCTGAATGGTCCGATGTTTCGATCGAGACGAAGACGGTGAGCCCAAGTCCGATCTTCTCCGGAGCAACCAGTGCCACCTTCTTGGTAATCACGCCTGTCTGCTGGAGCTTCTGGATCCGCTTCCAGCACGGCGTCTGCGACAGACCCACGCGATCTGAAAGCTCAGCCAGCGCGATGTCGGAATTCTCCCGGAGCAGCGTCAGGATTTTGCGGTCGATGCGGTCCATTCTCTTCTTTGACCTCGATAGAAAAAAAGTTTCTTCAAATGTGCCGCCGTGTAGAATAAAAACATTTATGACGGCTATATTGTTGATAACGATAGAACATTATCCTAAATCTGCAAGTCATAGTGTTGTTGCGGCTGTAGTCGGCCATCTGCCATCAAGGAGAGTTTCCCGTGCCTGATCACCTGACGACCGACCGACGGTCATTTCTCGCACTGGCCGCATCCGTCGTGATGTTGCCTCAGGCTGCCTTGGCGCAGGCCCGCATTCCGGTGCGCGTCGGCGTGATCCCCGTCATCGGCGCGGCACCGGTGTTCGTGGCGGAGGGCGAAGGGTATTTCAGGACTGCAAGCCTTGATCTCGCCTTCACCACATTCGAGTCCGGTCCCAACATGATCCAGGCGCTGGCCTCGGGCACGATCGATATCTACGTCGCAGGCGTGGCACCGCTGGGCGTGGCGCGCAGCCGGGGGATTGATGTGAAAGTGGTGGCGAGCACCGCGACCGGCGAAAACGTCTTCGTCGCAACGCCACGTCTGGCGCAGCACTTCGCAGCGGGCGTGCCCCCTGCCGAAGCCTTCAAGCGCTACCGCTCTGCCTCGGGCAAGCCGGCGCGCCTCGCGACGCAGCCACCCGGATCAGTGCCCAACACGACATTGCAATACTGGCTCTGGGAGCAGATCAAGGCCGACAAGGCCGATGTCGAGATCGTCGCCATGGGGATCGACGCCACGCAGCAGGCCGTGCTGGCCGATGCCGTAGAAGGCGCAACGGTGCGCGAGCCGGCGCTGACCATCATCCAGCGGCGCAATCCGGGCATCCGGCTGATCGCGGAGGGCGACGCCCTTTTCCCGGGTCAGCCGGGCACCGTTGTCGCCGTCTCGGGCGCTTTCCTCGCCGGGCGTGAGGCCGCTGTTCAGGCCATCGTCAACGGACTCGTTCGCGCTGCGGATTTGATCGAAAAGGATGTGGCGCGGGCAACGCCCCATGTTGTTGAGCGGCTGGGCAAGGGCATCGTCGAGCCAGACATCATTGCCGCCGCTCTGAAATCCCCTGCGGCGAAATTCGTCATCGACCCCCGCCGCATCATCGGGCCGGCCAAGGCGATGCAGACCTATCAGGTCAAGCTTGGCACGCTCAAGGAAGAGGTTCCGCTGGACGCGCTCTTCGACAAGCGTTTCATCGAGCGGGCCCCCGCCAGTTGAGCGGGCAAGACGGTCGAACAACGCCCATGACAGATCTGATCGCCAGCGCGGCAGCACGCGCCACAGCGTCTGACGCGGCATCCGGGGCAAAGCTCCGGGCCGCGGGCCTTGCGGCGGCGGGTCTTCTTGTGTTCCTTCTGGTCTGGGAGGTCGTGCCGCGGCTCGGCCTGTTTAACCCCCTGATGCTGCCTGGGCCAAGCGCGATCCCTGCGGCGTTCTGGAGCGAGTTGAAGTCGGGCGCCTGGGGCTCGGCGGTGGGCTCCAGTCTCGGCCACTACACTATCGGGCTCACTCTGGGCGCGCTGCTCGGCGTTGTCTTTGGCGTCGCGACCGGCATGTCCAGGCTGGCGGAACAGGCCACCGCATGGATCGTGCGCGTGCTGAGGCCGATCCCCGGCCTCGCCTGGGTGCCTTTCGCCATCATCTGGTTTGGGGTCAACCGGACAGCGGCGGTCTTCATCATCGCTATCGGCGTCTTCTGGATCGTCTTCTTCGCGGCCCATGGCGCAGTACGGAGCGTGGAACGCGACCTGATCGAGGTTGCTGATGCTTTCGGCTTTCGCCGCTGGCATGAACGGCTCCTGAAGATCCTGCTGCCGGCGGCTCTGCCCGGCATCCTCGTCGGCCTGCGCACGGCACTCGGACAGGCCTGGATGGCGGTGGTCGCCGCCGAAATCTTTGGCGTGCCCGGTCTTGGCCAGCGCATGATGCAGGCCTCAAGCCTGCTCGCGACAGAACTCGTCGTCGTCTACATGCTGACCATGGCCGCGCTCTATGGACTTCTCGACAGTGCCTTTGTCGCCCTCCAGAACTGGCTGCTTCGATGGAAAGCGTGATCGACATCCGCGGCCTGTCGCTTGCCTTCGAGAGGGATGGTCACCGGACCTTCGTGCTCGACAGTCTCGACCTTTCCATCGAGCGAGGGGCCTTCATCGCCATCGTCGGCGCGTCGGGCGTCGGCAAATCGACATTGCTGCGCGTGCTCATCGGTCTTGCCAAGGCCAGCGCCGGCGAGGTCACACTATCTACGCATTCCGGCAAGCGGCAGCCGCTCGCGCTCGTCTTTCAGGATGCGCGCCTGTTACCCTGGCGGCGCGTCGTGGACAATGTATCCTTCGGGCTCGAAGGCGGCGGCCTTTCACGGGCTGAGCGACGGGCCAAGGCGCTCGACGCACTCGGAATCGTCGGTCTCGTGGACCTCGCCGACCGCTGGCCGCATCAGCTCTCCGGTGGCCAGCGCCAGCGCGTCGCGCTTGCGCGGGCGCTCGCCGTGGAGCCGGAAGTCCTGCTGATGGATGAACCCTTCTCCGCGCTCGATGCCATCACGCGCGAGGGCCTGCAGGATGAACTTGTCCGCATCTGGCGCTTGACGGGCAAGACCATCCTTTTCGTCACACATGACATCGAAGAGGCAATCTACCTCGCCGACCGCGTCGTGGTGCTGGCCGGCGCGCCAGGACGGCTCGCGGCGGACCATCTTATCGACACTCCCCGGCCCCGCACGCGAAGCGCCGATGGCAGCGCGGATGTTGTCGCGAGCGTGCGCCGCCATCTGGGAGCTGAGAAGCTCATCGATGGGGCTGCGATCTGAGAGCAACCAATTGCTCCACCGCGCAGCGCGGTTGCCAGGCGCTTTCAGGAAGTGGCCCAAACTCGACAAGCCGTTTCATTGCGGCGGCAGCCCTGCAGCGTTTCGTCTCCGTCTTTTCCGCCGTCCGCAATCTCTTCGTCCCGCCCCGCCAGAAACGCTCCGCTCCCGGCATTCACCTCCACCGGCTCCATGCCCTCGCTCAGTGGAATTCTGTCGCCATCGCTGCTTGATCGCCGGAACAAACCGTTCTGAGCGGCCCCACAGAGTTAATGTGACAACACCCCGACGGATCACTGTTGTCGGGACATTTTGCGGAGACCGCCACGGTCACAGATTCCAAGGGTTGATGATTGATACGCCCGTATCTTCGAAATCGGTAACGTTGCGGGTGACCAGAATGAGGTCATGCACACGTGCGG
>JAPLOW010000004.1 GCA_026400555.1 Hyphomicrobiales bacterium | reverse complement strand
TGGCCAGCATCACCGGGATCGCGACCAGCAGTTTCATGAAGCGCCACATGACGTGGTCCTCAGGCCATTGTGTTCAGCTTGAGACGCAGGTCCTTGCCGGTCTTGAAGGCGGGGACGAGCTTCTCCTCGACCTTGACCAGATCGCCCGTCCGCGGATTGCGGCCGACCCGGCCATTGCGCTTCTTGGTGGCGAACGCACCGAAACCGCGCAGTTCGACACGGTTTCCGTTGGCGAGGGCCTGGACGATCTCGTCGAGGATCGCATTGACGATGTTCTCGACATCGCGCTGATACAGATGCGCATTGCGGTCGGCAACACGCTGAACGAGTTCGGATTTGATCATGCTTTGCTCATAACCATCTGAGATAGTTCATTTTTCAACGACAGGCTGCCAGAGCGCCAAGGCTCCGTCAAGGCGTATCCCGGGTTCGATCAGGCTAGCGCGCGCCAGAATGGTCGCGACACTGTCAAAGCCCGCCGCGGCAGCGAGGCGGCTTGAGGCCGACCACAGCCCGAACCGGTCGGCGTCATTGCGCCGGCGCCACTCCCGCACGGGCAGCGATTTGGCCACATTGCGCTCGGTCTCGAGCCATTCCACGGCCTGCCGTTCGCCGCCGAGCGTATCCACCAGCTTGCGCTCGACGCCCTGCCGACCGGTATGCACCCGGCCATCCGACACCAGGGCCACCTCGCTGTCGCTGAGCTTGCGCCGGTCGCGCACCAGGCCCTTGAACCAGTCGTAGTGATCTTTCACCACCGCATCGAGGGCCGCCCGCGCCTCCGGGGATGTTGGCTCGAAACCGCTTGGAGCGGCTTTCAGCGGGCTCGACTTGATGGTTTCGACATTCACGCCGACCGTGTCGAGCAACCGGGTGACATTCGGGATCTGGAACAGGACCCCGATCGAGCCGACCAGCGAGGTCTGCTGCGCGATGATGCGGTCCGCAGCTGCGGCTGCGATGTAGCCGCCGGAGGCCGCCAGGCCGGTGACCACCGCTGCGACAGGTTTCTCGGCAGCCAACTGGCGCAGGGCGAGGAATATCGCTTCCGAGCCCGAGACCGTTCCACCCGGCGAATCGACCTGGACGATCACGGCCTTGACGTTCTTCGCCTCGCGCACCGAGGTGATCAGCCTGAGGCTGCGCTCGTCGCCGGAAATGAAGCCCTCGATCTTGATCCGGGCGATCTGGTCGCCGCCGACCGGCAGCGCCTGCCGCCCGCCAAAGGCATAGCCGAGCCCGAGCACGCCGACGATCGCGCCGACAATGCCCAGCACCCGCCAGAGCGAGACCTTGCGGCGCAGCTTGCGCCGGTCTGCGATCAGGTCCGCCAGTGACGCCATGGAGTTCTCCTGTTCGGCCTCTGTTTAGCAGCCCGGCCGCCATGCGACAAAAGAAAAAGCCCGCGCGGATCACCGCGCGGGCTGGTCAGGTCAGCCATCGGCTGCCTGATTACTTCTTTTCGCCGGCTTTCTTGAGGGCCGCGCCGAGGATGTCGCCAAGCGAAGCGCCCGAATCGGACGAGCCAAACTGGGCGATGGCTTCCTTCTCTTCGTGCATCTCGAGCGCCTTGATCGACACCTGGACCTTGCGGGCCTTCTTGTCGAACATCAGCACGCGGGCATCGACCTTCTCGCCCACGGCGAAACGCTCCGGGCGCTGGTCGCCGCGGTCACGGGCGAGTTCAGCCCGCTTGATGAAGGTCATGAAGTCGGTGCCGACGATCTTCACGTCGAGGCCGGCTTCCTTCACTTCGGTGATCTCGCAGGTGACGACCTGGTTCTTCTTGAGTTCGCCTGCCTCTGCGAAGGGGTCTCCGGCGAGCTGCTTCAGGCCGAGCGAGATGCGCTCCTTCTCGACGTCCACATCAAGGACGACAGCCTTCAGCATGTCACCCTTCTTGTATTCCTCGATGACCTGTTCGCCCGGACGGTTCCAGTCGAGATCGGACAGGTGGATCATGCCGTCGATGTCGTTGTCGAGACCCAGGAACAGACCGAACTCGGTCTTGTTCTTGACCTCGCCCTCGACGACCGTGCCGGACGGGAACTTCTCGGCGAACAGCTCCCACGGATTGCGCAGGGTCTGCTTGAGGCCGAGGCTGATG
>JAPLOW010000124.1 GCA_026400555.1 Hyphomicrobiales bacterium | reverse complement strand
CTGAGCCCACCTTGAGGCAGGGCGACATATTGGGCTTCGTGGACAAAGATTGACATAGGGCTCAGAGATTGATTCACGGCTTCTTTTTGGAGGAAACCTTGGGCGAACGGGTCGGTCTTTCGGATGAAGAATGGACTCTGATCGGGCCTTTGCTGCCTGCCGAGCGCGGGCGGGGCTGCCGCCCGGCGCAGGACAATCGGCGCTACTTCGAGGGTATGATGTGGCTGGCGCGGACGGGCGCTCAGTGGCGGCATCTTCCGGACGATTATGGCAAATGGAGCAGCGTCTTCCGCCGTTACCGGCGCTGGGTGGAGGTTGGCGAAACGGGCCAGCGCTGCGGCCAGATGCAGAAAAGGATAGCTGAGGCGATAGGCATCCTGCCCTGCCAGCGGGAGCCTGCTGGATACGTCTCCGAAGCCGGCTGTCTGGTGAGCCAGTAGAAGTCGTCCGGACCTCACACGCTATCGCGCGGTTGGCGTGAACCAGTTCTCGTCCGCCAGCTTGCGCCAGATCTTCTGGGCCACCTCTCCGCCCTTGCGGACAACGGCAGCTTCATCGTCGACCACCAGGCGCCCGGCGGCGACCTTGTAAACGCCGTCGATGATGACGTCGCGTACCGACGAGCCATGTGCATAGAGAAGGTGATTGAGCGGCTCCGGCGGCGTGGCCCCGTCGCCCACGAGAAAGCCCGAGACGTCAATTGACACCAGATCGGCCTTGGCGCCTTTCTCGATCCGGCCCAGATCCGGGCGCCTGAGCCCGTTCGCCGCGCCGACCGTCGCGCCTTCGATCGCCGACCAGATGGTCGGCATCTTGACCGGTTGCTTGGAGCCGGCCGCCTGCAGCATCCGGGCCCGCGTGCGTCCCACGATGACCGCAAGCTTCAGGTTTTCGACATAGTCGTTGGAGTGGGTATCTATGCCGATATTGGTCGCAACGCCCGCCGCCAGCGCCTCGACATAAGGCTGGATGCCGCCGCCCCCACCGGCGCCGCCACCCGAGGGGCAATGCGCATAGACAGCGCCATGTTTCTTCAGGATGTCGAGATCGACAGCGGGATCAATGCCCGTCAGGTGCGCGCCGAACACCGGCATATCGAAGAAGCCGAGGTTCTCAAGCCATTGCGTGGGCGTCGCTCCCCAAAGGCGTTTCACCGTTTCGGTCTCGCGGGCAGACTGGGACAGGTGAATGTGCAGGCCGGTGCCGAACTCCCGTGCGCCGGCGAGGATCGCCGCCATGGTCTCAGGCGTATGGGTATCGGTTGCGTGCGGCGCCATCATCGGCAGAAGGCGCCCATTGCCCGATGTCTTCAGTTCGCGGCCGAACGCCACGTTCGCGGCCACTTCCTGCAGCGTCGCGGCCACGGAGTCCGTGAGCGTCTTGTCGTCACGCCGGAACCAGATCGGAAACAACCTGGCGATGCCCGGGATCATGCCACCCACGTAGCCGCGCGCCCCCCATGCCCGACCGACACGGGCATAGGATTGCGCCTGCCTCAGACTGAGCGACATCTCGACCTGGGTGGTACATCCGCTGACGAGCAACTCCGCGAGATTGTAGGCGGTCAGTGCATCCATGTCGTCGTCGCTCAAGGTTTCGACAAGTTCGAGCGGCCTCGCGAAGGATCGTCCGCCCTCGATGATTCCACGGGTCGGCGACGCGCTGCAGACGTGGGTGTGCCCGCTGATGAAACCGGGCATCACGATCTGTCCGGGGAGGGGGCGCCTTGGCAGGTCGCCGCCGACTGGGCCTCGCCGGATATCCTCGATGATGTCGCCCCGGATGATGATGGAGGCGTCCCGGATCAGTTCGAAAGCGCCATTGGTCCAGGCCAGTGTCCAATCCGGGGCAAGCAGGTAAGTGCCGCGAGGCGGCGCGGGCGTTGCTGCGGTCTGGGCTGCCGCGCTCCGTGCGAAGAGCCCTGAGCCGGTTGCTGCGATAGCGGCTGGAGCGGCGACGGCACTCGCCAGAAAGGTGCGCCGGGTTGAGGCCGGGCGGTGCTCATCACCCGCGCAGGCGGCACCACAGATGAAGCAGGATCCGAAGAACCCCTTGTCGACGATGCCCACCATCTTGCGTTCCTCCAGACATAAAGCATGTCATGACCTCGTCAAAACTGTCAAACAGCGCAGACAATGGCCCGGGAGAAGCGGCAAGAACGCCTTAAGGCGATCTTGCCGGTCGGATCATCCGCGTCGCTCCGGCGAGGCCCGGCGACCTGCTCACGCCAGGAGGCCCTCGGCGTGGGCCCAGTTCTGCGTTCTGACCAGCGCGCGCTCGTAGCGATCGAACAATTCGTCGATCTCCGCCTCCGAAATGATCAGCGGCGGGCAGAAGGCCACGCGGTCGCCGGCCAGATTGCGCAGGATCAGACCCTCCTCCTGGGCGAAGGCGCAGGACTTGGCAGCCACAGCCTTTTTCACGTCAAACTGCTCGCGGGTGTGCTTGTTGCGGACGAACTCGATCCCGCCGATCAGGCCGACGCCGCGCGCTTCGCCGACCATCGGATGCTCGCGCAAGCTTTCGAGTCGCGCCAGGAAGCGCGGGGCCACCTTTCGCACGTGATCGATGATCTTGTCGCGATGGTATATCTCCAATGTCTTGAGTGCCACGGCACACCCGACAGGGTGCCCCGAATAGGTATTGCCGTGGCCGAAGGTGCCGATCTTGCGGCTCTGGTCGACCAGCACGTCATGCATGTGCTCGGGAATGAAGATGGCGCTCAGCGGGAAATAGGCCGAGGTCAGCGCCTTGGCGCAGGAGATGGTGTCGGGTTTGCAGCCCAGGGTCGTTGACCCGAACCAGTTGCCGGTGCGGCCGAAACCGGTGATAACCTCATCGGCGATCATCAACACGTCGTACTTGTTCAACACGGCCTGGATGGCCGGAAAATAGCCCTTTGGCGGCACGATCGCGCCGCCGGCGCCCATCACAGGCTCCGCAATGAAGGCCGCCACCGTGTCCGGGCCTTCGCGCAGGATCATCTCCTCCAGCTCCGCCGCCATGCGTGCCGAGAAGGCTTCCTCCGTCTCGCCCTCGTGGCCGAAGCGGTAGTGATGCGGACACGAGGTGTGCAGGATGCCCTGGATCGGAAGGTCGAAGTCGATGTGGTTGTAGGGCAGTCCTGTCAGCGAGGCCG
>JAPLOW010000038.1 GCA_026400555.1 Hyphomicrobiales bacterium | reverse complement strand
TTGGCCCATCACTCACCCGATAATCCGTCAGGTGATGCACTTCAAATGTGAAACGACCCCTGAAGGTCGTCAGTTCAAATCTGGCCCCCGCAACCAAGATTTTTCCCGCGTCAGACTTCAGTCTGGCGCGTTTCTTTTTGCCCCGCGAGCCGTCCTGCAGCCGCGGGCCCTCCGACCGAAGACACCACTCTCTCAGGGTTTATCCCATCTCGTGCCGGGGTTGTCCTTTGTGCAAAAGGACGCTGTCGGGCATCGCCGCCAGCCACCATCTCCGCACAGACGCGATCGGACACGTCCTCGCATGCAGCTCATTTTGCCTCCACGCTGCGAATTGCAAAAAGCCCCGGCCAGCGTGCTGCCGGCGGGCGATAGTGGTATCGTCATTGGCAGCAATACTCCGAAGCGCGCTGACAGATGACGATGACAAGCCGCTCCGCCGCCTATCCTGCACCATCGGCTGTGCTGGAATTGTTGAAGCCGATCACGTGGTTTCCGCCGATGTGGGCGTTCGCCTGCGGCGTCGTCTCCTCAAACGTGCCGATCCTTGGCCAGTGGCCCGTCGCGCTCGCGGGCATCATTCTCGCCGGCCCCCTTGTCTGCGCCATGAGTCAGGCCATCAACGACTGGCATGACCGCGAGGTCGACGCGATCAACGAGCCGGGCCGACCCATTCCTTCGGGCCGCATTCCCGGTCGATGGGGGCTCTACATTGCGATGATCTGGACAGCGCTGTCCCTCGCGCTGGCGGCAATGCTCGGGCCATGGGTGCTGGCATCGACCGTTATCGGCCTCGTGCTAGCCTGGGCCTACAGCGCACCGCCCTTCCGGCTCAAACGGAATGGCTGGCTCGGCAACGCTGCCTGCGGCTTCTCCTATGAAGGTCTTGCCTGGGTCACAGGCGCCGCCGTGATGCTGGGTGGCGCACTGCCCTCGACCCCGATTCTCATTCTGGCCTTCCTGTACAGCGTCGGCGCACATGGCATCATGACGCTCAACGACTTCAAGGCCATCAAGGGCGATCGGGAGACGGGCATCAACTCGCTGCCGGTGCTGCTGGGCGTTGCGCGGGCTGCGAAGGCTGCGTGCCTGTTCATGGCCGCCGCGCAAGTCCTTGTGATCGCTGTGCTCCTGGCCTGGGGCCAGCCTGTCCACGCTGCCTTGCTCGTGCTGCTGCTCGGCGTGCAACTGATGATGATGCTCAACTTCCTCGCCACTCCTGTCGAGAAGGCCCTCTGGTACAGCGGCTTTGGCGTGCCGCTCTTCGTCCTCGGCATGATGGTCGCAGCCTTTGCCGTGCGCGGCTTCTCCTGAGAGGAGAGGCCGGGTGCTGATCGGCGGAGCGCTGTCGCGCGCGTCCGGACGCTTGTTTGCCGGCCCGATTCTTGCGACAAGGGCTGCAGTTTGCCTCGCGCTCGACGTTCTGGACCAGTATGACCGCTCTCTCCGGCTTTGGCGTGCTGTTGTCACGTCTGCTTCAACAGGATAGGTCGCCCGAACAGGCCGACCAGACTGCGATCGACGCGCTCGCGGTGCTGCTGAGTGTAGCGTCGGCTGACGGGCTGCTTCAGCCGGATGAGCAGGTGCTGCTGCGGACGACCTCCGGGCATGACGGATCGGCGGCGGGGCACTTCGCGGCGCTTGTCAATCTCGCGCGAGATACTCCGATTGACGATGCCGCCGGCCGCCTCCGGCGCAGTTGGCCGCTCCCCGACAGGGCCACGCTGATGGCGCGGGCCACTGCCATTGCCGCGGCGGATGGGGGCATCGGCGAAATCGAGCAGGCGACGCTCGAACGGCTGGCGCGGCTGCTCGACATGGATCCATCCGTGGCGCGTCCGGGCGCGGGAGACTCCTGATGCCGAAGCCAGACCGGTCCACACCCGCCTCTGTCAGGCCGCGCAAGCCTGTCCTGATCATCCTGCATCAGGAGCACTCGACGCCGGGCCGCGTCGGCCGGTTCCTGCAGGCTCGCGGCTATCCGCTCGATGTCCGGCGCCCACGTTTTGGCGATCCGCTGCCGCAGACGATGCAAGGCCATGCCGGGGCGATGATTTTCGGCGGACCGATGAGCGCCAACGATCCGGATGACTTCGTCAGGGCAGAAACCGACTGGATCGGCACGGCCCTACGCGAGGAAGCGCCGTTCCTGGGCATATGCCTTGGTGCGCAAATGCTGGCGCGGTATCTTGGCGCGCGCGTCTACCCGCATGAACATGGCCGCGCGGAAATCGGCTACTATCCGCTCGCGCTGACAGATGCCGGCCACCGGGCCTCTGGACAGCTGGCGTCGCCCTGGCCGGACGCTGTCTACCAGTGGCACCGCGAGGGGTTTGACTGCCCCGCTGGCGCGGCCTGCCTCGCCACCGGCGGGGACTTTCCGGTGCAAGCCATCAAGGTTGGCCTGGCGGCCTTCGGCATCCAGTTTCACCCCGAGGTGACGCCCGCGATGATGTATCGCTGGACCACGCGCGCTCATGAACGGCTCGCCCTGCCGGGCGCGCAGCCGAGGGAAGCCCATTTCGAGGGCTGGTTCCGCCATGACGGCGCGGTCGCCAACTGGCTTGGCGCATTCCTTGACGATTGGCTGGCGAAAGGCGAGCTGCAGAGAGCGTGAACCGGTCTGCGGGGTGTCAGCCCAGGAGGTTCGGCCCGATCGGACGGTATGCCAGCCTGGTGGAGCTGAGGGGATTCGAACCCCTGACCTCTGCAGTGCGATTGCAGCGCTCTCCCATCTGAGCTACAGCCCCTTCCGGACGGTTGTTTAGGCCGTCATGCGCCGGGCTGTCAATTCTGACAGTCCCCGAGAAGCTTTCGTTTCCGGCCTTGAGCCGCAACCCTTGAAGAGCCCGTCGATGCAGTCTGTCCTTGATGTCGTTGACCTCGCGCTGAGCCTTTATGTCTGGATCCTGATCGCCTCGGCCATCATCAGCTGGCTCGTCGCGTTCAACGTGATCAACGTGCGCAATGATTTTGTGCGGATGGTCTGGGATTTCCTGTACCGCGTGACCGAACCGGCGCTACGCCCGATCCGCAACATCCTGCCAAATCTGGGCGGCATCGACATCTCCCCGATCATCCTGCTGCTGGGCATCTTCTTCCTCCAAAGCGTGATCGCGCGCTATCTGCGCCCGATCGTGTTCTGACGGGTTAGCGCTGCAGGAGCGGCCAGAGGCCCGGCGCGCTGAGCGCCGCAGCCACCAGCGCGGCCGTGACGAAAGGCAACGGCAAGCTGACCAGCACGCGCAGGCGAACCAGCCAGGGCGGCATGAAGGGCAGTTCCCAGATCAGCATCCGATTGATGGTGTAGAGGGACCAGCCGGTCACGAAGGACATCACCTGCGGCAGCCCGGCGCCCGCTTTCAAGGCGGCGGCGCCGAGGGCAAAGCCCACCACTGGCCCACCCGGCGTCAAGGCTCCCGCGAGGGCCGCCAGCGTCACGCCAGACAGGCCCGAGCCCGCACCGAACCAGCCGATCACCTGATCCTGGGGCAAGGCCCGTGCGATGAAGCCCGAGCCGATCACGCCGAGCGCAAGCCGCGGCATCAGATGCAGCACCTCGCGTGTGGCCGCCTGAATCGACAGCCGCAGGGAGCCGTCATGCCGCCTCCACGCGGCCAGCATCAGCGTTCCAACAATGACGTACAGAAGGATCGTCAGCGCCAGAAGGATCATGGCTTGCCGACGCCTTCAGCTGGCGGTGGCAGAAAAGCCTTCATGGAGAGTGGTACGGCGCGGGCCAGCCAGCCTGCGGCAACCGGCATCCAGAAGGAGGTCACCGCCCGCAGGCTGACGACATCGAGCCCGAAGAAGGGAAGTTCCCAGATGAGCATCCGGTTGAGCCCGATCAGCAGCCAGGCCGTGACGAAGGCAATGGCTGCGCCGCGATCCGCCCCTGCGATCAGGAGGCCGGCGGCCAGGGGGAACACTGTAAACGGCCCGGCAGGGAACAGGAAACCGACAAAGGCCGCAATCAGCAGGCCTTTCACGCCTGAGCCAGCGCCAAGCCAGTGCACGATCACCTCGCGCGGAACCAGCCGCCGGATCAACTCGCCAATCAGATTGCCGGCGATCACCTTCGGCACGATCTCGACGAACAGCCAGGTGTCCTCGACGAACACATCCCGCACCACCGCGCCGCCATCGCGCTGCCAGACATAGGCGAGCGAGACGCCGGTCAACGCAACAATGACCCAGAAGCTCCAGTCGAACAGGCGGCGAGGCGACGGAGCAAACGCCGGAGCAGGCGACGCTGCAGACTTCCCGGCGGGTTCTTGCGCGGCCATGACAGGCGACACCACCATTGAAAAAGGGTCCGCTCACGATAACCGGACCCGTCTTCTTGTGTCGTGGTTGCCCTGTCAGCGCAACCGCTCAAACTGCATGGCGGACATCAGGCCTTCACACCGGCGGCTGCTTCGTCGATCTGGCTGACAAGGTTCGGATCGAGGCCGAGCGCAGCGCCGAGATTGGCCAGAAAGTCGACCTCATCCTGCGTGTCAGGCTCGATCGCAAGGCGCGCCGCCGTATAGACCTGAGCGGCAAGTTCCGGCGTGGCCGCGCCGGCCGCCAAGTCCTCGACGCTGGCAGGATTGGCCAGCTCGCCCTCAAGCCAGGCGTTTCCTGCAGGGTCAAAACCCGCTTCGGTCAGGCCGCCGATGATGGATTGGCGTTCATGCGCATCGACCTGGCCATCAGAGGCCGCGCCCGCGATCATGGCGCGGATCAGCAGGACAGCCGTTTCGTTGCTGGCTGCCTCAGGCTCAAAGCCCGAGCCGGCGGGAGCCGCAAGCGCCGGGGTCGTGGCGTCGCCCATCACGGGCGCGCCCGCCTGATGGTTCTGGAAAGCCTTGTAGGCGAGACCGCCGATCAGGGCGAGGCCGCCGAGCGCAGCGGCGGAGCCCACGACCGAGCGACCGGTCTTGGAGCCGAGAACAAGTGCGGCAAGCCCGCCAAGCCCTGCCCCGGTGAGCATCTGGTTCTGGCCCGCGAATTCTCGCGCCTTTTGGAGCAAGTCGCCGGCCTGGGTGCCCGCCAGACGGCCCTCAAGCTGCTGCATGGCGTCGGTCGCCATCTGGCCTGCCTGACCGGTCAGGCCGCCGACCTGCTGCGCGCCCTGTCCAAGTTGCCCGAGCACAGAGCCAAGCATGCCGCCGAGGCCGCCTGCGGCCTGTCCGCCCTGCTGACCGGCGGTCTGTACACCCTGATTCACCTGGGACAGGACCGAGCCGAGCATGCCACCAAGCCCGCCGCCAGCCTGTCCGCCCTGTTGGGCCACCGTCGACCCGGCGCTCACCAGCGCGTTCAGCAGTGATTTTGCGTCAAACATCTCGATCCCCTCAAAAGAGGCGCAATGCGCCCAATCCATCGAAGGTAATCATTGCAAAATGTCATTCCAGTGACCAGCAACGAAAAACTGTCCCGCAAGAATTGATTCAGACTGCGGCTGTTGCGATAAATAATTGCCTCGCGGCGCGTGCGAGCGCCCCGATCCCCGCGAAGTCGGCAGCCGCGACAAGCGAGGGCGGCGTGATCCAGGAGCCGCCGAGCCCGACCACGTTCGGCAATGCCAGATAGGCAGGCGCCCTGGCGGCGTCGATTCCTCCCGTGGGGCAGAAGGCAAGATCGGGCAGGACTGGCTGGAAGCCCCTGAGCGCCGCAACGCCGCCCGAGCTTTCCGCCGGAAAGAACTTCAGGGTCCGGAAGCCGAGTTCGCGCAACCGCATTGCCTCGGAGATCGTGGCGATGCCGGGCAGAAAGGGAACCGGGCAGGCTGCGGCCGCCTCGGCAAGCGCCGGCGTGGTTCCGGGACTGACCAGAAAGCGCGCACCGGCGCTGATGGCGGCTGCGATCTGGCCGCTGTCAAGCACGGTCCCGAGACCCAGGATGGCCTCCGGGACAGCACGTGCGATCGCCTCGGTGACTTTCAGCGCATTGGGGCTGCGCAAGGTCATCTCGACCACAGGCAGGCCTCCGGCCACCAGCGCGCGGGCGAGGGCGACGCCCGCGACCGGATCGTCAACGCTCACGACGGGGATGATGCGGGCCGTGCTGAAAATGTCGCGGGCGGCCAGTTGGGCGGTGCTTGGTGTCATCATGCCTCTCTCGACACGTCTGGGTGGTTCAACGCCGCACAGGCGATGGCGCGGGCAGCGGCAGGCCTGAGGTCTGCTTCAGGGTTTCCAGCACGATCTCGGAGCGCACGCGCGCGACGCTCTCATGCGGCAGGAAAACGTCGTTGACCAGCGTCGACAGTTCCTTGAGGTCACCGACAGCCAGCTTGATCAGATAGTCCGCCTCTCCGGTGAGGGCGTGGGCCTCGAGCACGGCCGGCGTCATTCTGACGAGATCGCGGAAGCGGCGCGCATTGTCACGCGAATGGGTGTCGAGCGCGACATGGATGAAGACGGTCACGCCGAGCCCGACCGCCGTCGGATCAATCAGCGCGCGATAGCCGCCAATGACTCCGCTCTGCTCAAGACGCTGGCGGCGCCGCGAAATCTGGCTCGCTGACAGACCGATCCTGTCCGAAAGACTGGCGTTGGTCAGCGACGCGTCGTCCTGCAGGGCCGCGATCAGACGCCAGTCGAAGGCGTCGAGAATGTCAGTGTCATGCGCCATAAAGAGCGATCATGCACAGATGATGCACGAATTCAAGGCACGGAGCCCAGTTCGCACGGTCCTTGCATGCCAGATACGCTATCCTGTTCTTCACGCATCAGGAGGACGACCTTGGGACCTTTTCCGCACGACGCCGCCCCACCCGCCATTTCGCCCGCAAACCCGATGGGGACGGACGGGTTCGAATTCGTCGAGTTCGCCCATCCCGAACCGGAGGCGCTGAAGGCGCTGCTGGCGTTGATGGGGTTCACCGCCGTTGCGCGCCACCGCTCGAAGAATGTGACGCTGTTCCGTCAGGGTGATGTGAACTTCGTGGTCAATGCCGAGCCGGACAGCTTCGCCCAGCGGTTTGCCGCGGAACACGGTCCCTGCGCCTGCGCCATGGCTTTCCGCGTCGTGGACGCCAACTACGCTTACCAGCGCGCCCTGTCTCTCGGGGCCGAGCCGTTCGCCGGCAAGGTCGGGCCAATGGAGCTCAATATTCCGGCTGTGAAAGGGATTGGCGGCTCGCTGCTGTATTTCGTCGACCGCTATGGCGACAAGGGTTCGATCTGGGATGTCGATTTCATCTGGACCGGCGAGCGCGACCCGAAGCCTGAGCCGGCAGGGCTCTACTACCTCGACCACCTGACGCACAATGTCTATCGTGGCCGGATGGACTTCTGGGCAGGCTTCTATGAGAAGCTGTTCAACTTCCGCGAGATCCGCTTCTTCAACATCGAGGGCAAGCTGACCGGGCTGATTTCGCGGGCGCTCACGAGCCCCTGCGGCAAGATCCGCATTCCGATCAACGAGAGCCTCGACGACAAGAGCCAAATCGAGGAGTACCTTCGCCTGTACAAGGGCGAAGGCATCCAGCATGTCGCGATGGGGTCGCGCGACATCTACGCCTCGGTCGAGGCTCTGCGCGCCAATGGCCTGCCCTTCATGCCCAAGCCGCCGCAGGCCTACTACAACCGCGTCGATGCCCGCGTGCCCGGGCATGGCGAGGATGTGACAAGGCTGGAGGCCAACGGCATCCTGATCGACGGCGAAGGGGCGGTGGCGCTGGGCGAGACGGAGGGGCGCATGTCGAAAGTGCTGCTGCAGATCTTCTCCGGCACGGTGCTCGGGCCGATCTTCTTCGAATTCATCCAGCGCAAGGGCGATGACGGATTCGGCGAGGGCAACTTCCGCGCCCTGTTCGAATCGATCGAGGAAGACCAGCTCCGGCGCGGGGTTCTAACCGCCGCCGAGTGACCCCGGGCGCGTCAGGACGCGCCCAGGAAGGCGACGGCGGCCCGGACGGTCGCCAGGGCGTAGAGGTCGGTGGCCAAGCCCCGGCATGTCCACGACGGTAACGTGACGGCCCGCCTCACCGAGCGCCACGGCATTGGTGAACGGCACTTTCCTTGTTGTTGTTCGCGTGGAGCACCAGCGTCGGTGTACCGGTGCAGCGCAGCACGGCAGCGCTCTCGGCCGCGGAGTGCGAGGCTCTGGGGGACTTCATGCGCCGCGTGGGACACCACATGCTCAGCCATCCACCGACGTCCGACGGTCCTGCGTGATGGCGTACGGCAACGAAAAAGGGCCGCCCGTCCGGGGCGGCCCTGATGGTCGGTGATGCGCCGGCTCAGGCGACCCGCTTGGTGTGCAGCGCCTGATCCTTTGTCTTCCACAGCGAGTAGACAATGCCTGCGGCGATCAGCACAACGGTGATGCCGAGCGAGTACTCCGGCGGAAACTTGCCGACAAGGTTGTTCCAGAAGATCTTGAGGCCGATGAACACCAGCACGATCGCCAGCGAGTACTTGAGATACTCGAAGCGGTGGACCATGGCCGCGAGCGCAAAGTAGAGCGCACGCAGGCCCAGGATCGCCATGATGTTGGCGGTGTAGACGATGAACGTGTCGGTGGTGATGGCGAAGATGGCCGGCACCGAATCGACCGCGAAGACGAGGTCGGCGATGTTGACGACGACCAGAGCCAGGAAGAGCGGCGTGGCCCAGAGCACAACCTTGCCGGTGTTGGGGTCGGGCTGGCGCACGAAGAACTTCTGGTCATGCAGTTCGTCGGTGACGCGCATGTGCTTCTTCATGAATTTCACGACCGGGTTCTTCGACACGTCCGGATCACCTTCCGGCACGATCAGCATCTTGATGCCGGTGGCGATCAGGAAGGCGCCGAAGAAGTAGAGGATCCAGCTGTAGTTCTGCACGAGGGCGGCGCCGACCGCGATCATCAGCCCGCGTAGGACGATCACCGCGATGATGCCCCAGACAAGGGCGCGGTACTGGTATTTGCGCGGAATGGCGAAGAAGCCGAAAATCAGGGAGATGACGAAGACGTTGTCGATCGACAGGGCTTTTTCGATGAAGAAGCCGGTGAAGAAGGTCACGCCGGCATGCGTGCCGTCCGAGGTCGAGATGACGCCCGCGCTGTAGGCCCACCAGACTGCCGCGCCATAGGCGCAGGAGAAGGCGAAGTAGAAGGCCGAAAGCCAGAGGCTTTCGGAGATGCCCATTTCCTTGTCATCCTTGTGCCAGATGCCAAGGTCGAAGGCGAGCAGAGCGACGACGATGGACAGGAACCCTGTCCACATCCACAGGGGTTTGCCGAGCCACTCGGCCAACAGAAATTCAGGCATGACAACAATCCGGATGCTGGGCGCTTTTGAAACAACGCGTTTTCAATCAAGCGCTGGTTCCGACATCACGGGGCGTTCGGATGAGATCCACGAACGCCTTGCCGCCAGAGGGGCCCGGTCACCAGCCTTCATGAGATGGCGCGGCTGGCGCCAATGTCAAGGGTCGCCCGCGCAGATTCGGTCTCCCCAATGCGTCGCCAGTCGTGCGCGCTTTCCACGACGGCACCCTCACGGCGTCCCGGGCTGTTGCGGCATGATGCTTGCTAGCGCCGTTTTCTGCGGCAGCCATCGTCGCAGCCCGGTGTAGCCGCCAGCCTGAAATTGCTGGCCAAGCTGTTTCGTGGCTTGCTTTTTTGCCCTTTCGCCTCATGTGTTGGCAGAACCTGACTGTTGCTGGAGCCCTGATCATGACGACCCTGACATCTTCTTCTTCCCACCGCCGGAGCTTCAGCCTCGCAGGCTTCACGCGCCGGGCCGTGATGGCCGGTCTGGGTGCTGCCGCGTTCGTGTTGGCCGCTGCGCCGCAGGCCAGCGCGCAGACCGCGATCCGGTTCACGCTCGACTGGCGCTTCGAAGGACCCTCGGCGCTGTTTCTGATGGCGATCGAGAAGGGCTACTTCAAGGCCGAGGGCCTTGATGTGACGATCGACACCGGCAACGGCTCGCGCGAGGCCATCCCGCGCGTCGCGTCCGGAACCTATGACATGGGCTTTGGCGACGTGAATTCGCTGATCCGCTTCCGCGACGAGAACCCTGCCGTCGACCTCAAGGCGGTGATGATGGTCTATGACAAGCCGCCCTTCTCGATCGTGGGCCGCAAGTCGCGTGGCATCACCACCGATGTGAAGAGCCTCGAGGGCAAGAAGTTCGGCGCGCCGGCAGCTGATGCTGCATACGCGCAGTGGCCGATCTTCAAGACCGTCAACAAGCTCAACGACGCGGCCATGAAGTTCGAAAATGTCGGCTTCCCCGTCCGCGAGCCAATGCTGGCCTCGGGCGAGGTGGACGCGGTGTTCGGTTTCGCGAACTCGTCCTATATCAACGTGAAGTCACGCGGCGTGCCGGTCGATGACATCGTCACCATGCTCATGGCCGATTATGGCGTTGAACTCTATGGCAATGTCATCATGGTCTCGCCGAAGTTCATGGCCGAGAAGCCGGAGGCCGTCCGCGGCTTCCTCAGGGCCCTCACCAAGGGCGTGCGCGACACGGTCAAGGATCCGGCAGCGGGCGCTGCTCTGGTCATCAAGCGCAACGACGTGGCGCGGCTCGAGACCGAGACCGAGCGCCTGAAGATGACGCTGGACCAGAATGTCATGACGCCCTGGGTCAAGGCCAATGGCTTTGGCGGCATCGACCGCGGCCGCTGGGGCCGCGCGCTCGACCAGATCGGGCTGACCTTCACCTTTAAGGATAAGGCCAAGGCCGGCGACGCTTTCGTCGATACGTTCCTGCCGGGCGCCTCCGACCGCGCCATGTGAGGTCTGCGGTCACGATAAATCGGGTGCGGACCCCTGCTGCGGTCGGGTTCCGCAACTGGCTACCGGAAGTGAGGCGTGATGGGTTACTTCGTTGATGTTCAGCACGTGACCCATGTCTATGGGGGCGGAGACGGTACGCCGGCTGTCGAAGACCTGACGGTGCGGGTCAAGGAGGGCGAGTTCGCCGCGATCGTCGGGCCGTCCGGCTGTGGCAAGTCGACGATGATGAAGCTGGCCACCGGCCTGCAGTTTCCGAAGAGCGGCTCGGTCGTGGTCGATGGCGGGGAAGTGCATGCTCCGCTGAAGATCACCGGCATGGCCTTCCAGAATCCGGTCATGCTGCCGTGGCGGACCGTGCTCGACAACCTTCTCCTGCCGCTTGAAATCGTCGAGCCGCACCGCTCGCGCTTCCGCCGCAACAAGCATGAATATGTCGCGCGCGCCGAGAACCTGCTGCGCTCGGTCGGCCTTGCTGGGCTTGGCGAAAAGTTTCCATGGCAGCTCTCCGGCGGCATGCAGCAGCGGGCGTCGCTGTGCCGCGCGCTGATCCACGAGCCGAAGCTGCTGATGCTGGACGAGCCGTTCGGCGCGCTCGATTCCTTCACGCGCGAGGAACTATGGTGCGTGGTGCGTGACCTGCATGCGGAGCGCGGGTTCACCGTGATTCTCGTGACCCATGATCTGCGCGAGGCCGCCTTCCTGTCGGACCGTGTTTTCTGCATGAGTTCGCGCCCCGGTCGCATCCTCGCGGAGCGGGAGGTCAACCTGCCGCGTCCGCGCGATCTCGAGGTCACCTACAGCCACGCCTTTGCCGACATCGTCCAGGATCTGCGCCATCAGATCCGCACTGCACGGGTGGCCGCCTGAGATGAGCCGCACCACCATCCTGCGCCTGGCGCCCTATGTCTTCACGATCGCCTTCTTCGTTCTTTGGGAGGTGGCGTGCCGCGCCCTCAAGGTTTCCACCTTTGTCCTGCCGCCGCCATCCGCCATCTGGGCCGCGATGGTGCAGTTTCAGGGTCCGCTCTGGCGAAACGCGCTGCATACGCTGTGGATGACATCGGCCGGATTCGGCCTGTCGGTCGTGTTCGGCATCCTGCTTGGCCTGATCGTCGGTTCGTCGCGTGTGCTCTACGCGGGGCTCAATCCGCTGCTTGTCGGCTTCAATTCGATTCCGAAAGTTGCCGTCGTCCCCATCCTGGTGATCTGGTTCGGCGTCGGCTGGCTCCCGCCCGTGCTCACCGCCTTCGTGATCTCCTTCTTCCCGATCGTCGTGAACATGGCGACCGGCCTTGCGACGATCGAGCCTGAAACCGAAGACGTGATGAAGGCCCTTGGCGCAAACCGGCTGGACATCATGTGGAAGGTGGGCATCCCGCGCTCCTTGCCGTACCTGTTCGGCGCGCTCAAGGTGTCGATCACGCTGGCCTATGTCGGGTCCGTCATCGGCGAGCAGAACGCCTCGAATGTCGGTCTTGGCAATCTGATCACCCGTGCCTCTGCCGATTTCAACGTCCCGCTGATCTTCGCCGCGCTGATCGTGCTGGCGATCCTCGGGGTGTTTCTCGTCGTGATCGTCGATCTGGTCGAAGCGCGCACCACGAAATGGGCACGGCGCTCGCAGTTGTCGAATGCCTGACCGGAACTGGCCAGACGAGGCTGATCCGGGATGCCTTGCCGGAGGATACCCCTGCCGCTTGTTCGGTTCTGGTGCGGTCGATTGAGGAGCTGTGCACATCCGATCATCGGAATGACCCGGATGTTTTGGCCCACTGGCTCCGGAACAAGACGACAGAGCATTTCATCGGCTGGGTCGGACAAACGAGCAGCTCGGTGCTGGTCGCCGTCGAGAATGACAAGATTCTTGCCGTCGGTCTTGTCAGTGACGCTGGCGAAATCCGCCTGAACGATATGTCCCCGGATGCCCGATTTCGCGGCATCAGCCGTTCCATGGTCCATGCGCTCGAAATGCGTGCCGCCCTGCCGGGCAGCAGGGGCTGTACACTCACGAGCACTGGGACAGCGCGGCGCTTTGATCCGTCAAACGGCTACTCTGAGGATGGACCGCCGGTGGTAGGCACCGTGACCGGCTACCTGATGAGCAAGCTGTTATAGCTTCGCGGTTCTTCAGTTATGCCCATGCACCCGCGCTGAAGATCGCGATGGTCGCAAACCAGCCCACGGCCCACAGGATTGAACGCGGCGTCGACAGGTCCGCCATGTAGGCGGCAGTGTAGCCAATCCGCGCGGCGATGAAGACAATAGCCAGAATGTTAACCATGCCTTGCGGCGCATCGGTGATGTTGGCCACGATCACCGCTGCGGCAAAGAAGGGAAAGGCTTCATAGGCATTGTGGTGCGCCGCATAGGCGCGCCTGCGGTAGCCGCCGAGGCTGTTGGCCCAATCGCGCGGATGGTTGTTGTCGAGCACTGTGCCCCATTTGGCGATGCCGGCTGCCACAACCGGCAGGATACCCGCCACAAGCACGCACCAGAGGGCCATCGTCATCACGCAGATCCTTCAGCCCCCCGGAGCGTGGTTTACGCAAGGTGGGGCCAATCGGATCGGACCGGCGTTGCGGCTCAGTGGCTCGCGAGGTTGCGCTGCAGATCGAGCATCGACGACACTGCGGCAGATGCGTCGCCCATGGCCTCGTCCAGCAAGGTGGGAGGGGACCGCAAATCAAGGCGCACCCGCCCGAGCATCTCGCCCTCCTCCATCACGATCTGCAGGCCGTGTCGCCGGGCCAGAGCCAGCATCGCCTGGTTGCCGGGGTGGCAGATGATCTCGAGGGTCGGCAGGCTCCGATTCACGGCAGACGGTCTGATGGCGTCGAACATCTGTCCGCCAATGCCGCGCCGACGCCAGCCTTCCTCGACACTGAAGGCCACCTCGGCCGATCTACGCGGGAATTCGAGCAGGCCCTGCAGTTCGCCCGCGGCGCGGATGAGCCCGTCTTCGGCATAGGCATGCACGATGCCGTCGACCCAGACGCTGTGACCGGCATAGCGGGCCAAAGCCTCATCGGTCATCAGCATGCCGAAGCGGTCAATGCGCGACTGGCGGCCCAGCCGCGTGAGATGGGCGATGTAAGCTCACGTTCGTGCGGCCAGAGCGTGCGGATGGCGTGGCGAGCGGGCTCGTCCCCTGATCGGGCGACGGATTCTGTCAGGCTCATGTCTGTCGTCCTTCTCGCGCAATGCGCTGCCCCACAGGCGGAGCTGGCGCCGCAATTGAAAAAAGACTCCCGAGATCCTCCCGATATTGTGCGATGCAGAATCACGTTCAAGAGCAGCTCGGATCCTCTCCAGGCCGCGTTGTCGCGGGCGCCAAGTCAGGCTATCAAGGTCAAGCCCGGCGTGCTTGCGGCGATGCGCGTGCGGTTGCCAATGACCGAGCAGACCATGACCCTCCCATGAAGCCGGCATTCACTTTTGTGCGCAATGCTCCCGGCGCACATCCGATGGACTGACCCTGCCAAGGCTCCTTCTTGCCAAACTCCGCCGTTATCTCGTTGCCTGATCATTACGACGCGCTGGTGGCCAGCGGCGCAATCGGTCGCGACCCGGCGCAGGTCGCCCTCGTGAAGCGGCTTGAAGAGCTTGCCGAGGGGCTCAACCAGCTTGCGCTGGCCAGCAAGGGCCGCGCCCTGGGCTGGCTGTTCGGCAAGGCCAAGACCGACACGCCGCCGAAAGGCCTCTACATCTGGGGTTCGGTGGGGCGCGGCAAGACGATGCTGATGGACATGTTCTTCACCCGGGTGACGACAACGCCGAAGCGCCGGGCGCATTTTCATGTCTTCATGGCCGATGTGCATGAGCGCATCCAAGCCTTCCGCCAGAAGGCGAAATTGGGCGAGATCAGGGATGGCGACCCGATCGGCCTGACCGCGAGGGCCATCGCCGCGGAGACGAAGCTGCTCTGCTTCGACGAATTTGCGGTGACCGACATCGCCGACGCCATGATCCTTGGTCGCCTCTTCACGGCGCTGTTTGCAGAGGGCGTCATCCTGGTGGCGACATCGAATGTCGAACCTGTCCATCTGTACGAAGGCGGGCTGAACCGGACCCTGTTCCTGCCCTTTCTTGCGGAACTCTCAGCGCGCGTCGATGTCGTGAGGCTTGACGCGCGCACCGATTTCCGTCTCGAAAAGCTCGCCGGAAGTCCGGTCTATCACACACCGCTGGGCCCTGATGCCACCGCCGCGATGGACATGGCGTTCCTGAAGCTGACCGGACAGGCGCGGGGTGACGCCATCACGCTCGCGGTGAAAGGCCATCGTCTTGACATCGCCGAGGCCGCGTTCGGGGTTGCGCGCGCGACATGGCCCGGCGGTTTCATACGCTTCTCATCAACGATGTGCCGGTCCTCAGCTTCGACAGCCGCAATGAGGCCCGGCGCTTCATCACCCTGATCGACACGCTCTACGAGAACCGCGTCAAACTGATCATCTCGGCGGCGGCCGAACCGCATCACCTCTACGCCGCCGACCATGGCGGCGAGGCGTTCGCCTTCGACCGCACCGCGTCGCGGCTGATCGAAATGCGCGGCAGCGACTATCTCGCACTGCCCCATGGACGGCAGGGCGCCGCCGCGGGCAGCAGCACAACGGGACTGGTCGAGACCTGATGGCCCCGCATCCGCCAACCAGGGAGCCAACCGACATGCGGCTGCTGGCGCTGGCCTCGGAGCACCTCAGGCTCATGGGTGCGAAACGGCTGACGGTGGTGGCGATTGCCGAGGCGGCCGGCATGACGCACGCCAATGTCTACAGATACTTCCCGTCGAAGGAGGCGCTGATCGACGCCGTCGTCGATGCCTGGATCAAGTCGGTCGAGACACGGTTGAGCGATATCGCCGACGGGCCTGATCCGTCCGACGACAAGCTGGAGCGGATGATCCTGGCGCTGGCGCGGGCGAACCGCGACGGCCTGTCCGACAATCCCGCGCTCTATGCCGCCTTCCGCGACGCCACTGTGAAACGCAGGGCCATCACCCGGCGGCATCGGCTCAGGGTCCGCAGCCTGATCGACCGGGTGATTGAAGAGGGCGTCGCTTCGGGGGCCTTCGAGCCGCGTGACCGCGACCAGGCCGCAGCCTTTGCGCTCGATATCTGCTTCCGTTTCACGCATCCCATCGCGGTGGAACTGGAGGCGGACGTGCCGCAGTCGCAGTTCGACCAACGACTCGGAGCCGTCGTGCGCGTGCTGCTACGGGCGCTGGCGAGCGGGGCGATCTGAGAAATTACCATGACATATTACAATTAATGTAATCTGTAGCAATTTTTTTTCGTGTTTACGATGCGTTTACACTTCGCAGATGCGAGAGCGCAAGCTCATGAATTTCAAGCACTTTCAATCGGTTCAAGGCGTTACTGACGCTGCTGTTCAGGTCGGTTCGCCATAGCCCCCGGCTTGCCTCACGCCTTTGCTTAAGTCACTAAGGCGCCGGTTTCGCGCACCTGTCCTGGCCCGTGCGGTCAGGCGGCGCGCTGTGTCAATCCTGCCGATCCGCCGTTCTTCAGAGGTTGGTCGGCCATCCTGTCCTGAAGGGGAAACTGTTCACATGGCCCGCAAGAAGATTGCGCTCATCGGCGCCGGACAAATCGGCGGCACGCTCGCCCATCTCGCCGGACTCAAGGAACTCGGCGACATTGTCCTGTTCGATATTGCGGAGGGCATGCCCCAGGGCAAGGCGCTCGATCTGGTCGAATCCTCCGCAGTCGATGGCTTCGATGCGCTCTATAAGGGCACCAACGACTACGCCGACATCGCCGGCGCCGATGTGGTGATCGTCACCGCCGGCGTGCCGCGCAAGCCCGGCATGAGCCGCGACGACCTCGTCGCCATCAACCTCAAGGTGATGAAGTCGGTGGGCGAAGGCATCAAGCAGTACGCGCCCAAGGCCTTCGTGATCTGCATCACCAACCCGCTCGACGCGATGGTCTGGGCGCTGCAGAAATTCTCCGGTGTCAAGCCCAACAAGATCGTCGGCATGGCCGGCGTGCTCGATTCCGCCCGCATGGCCTACTTCCTCGAGGAGGCCACCGGCGTCTCGATCAAGGATATCAAGACCTTCGTGCTTGGCGGCCATGGAGACGACATGGTGCCGCTGGTGCGTTACTCCACCGTCGGCGGCGTGCCGCTGCCTGACCTCGTCAAGATGAAGTGGATCAGCCAGGAACAGGTCAACCAGATCGTCGAGCGCACCCGCAAGGGCGGCGGCGAGATCGTCAACCTGCTCAAGACCGGCTCGGCCTTCTATGCGCCGGCGGCTTCCGCCATCGCCATGGCCGAAAGCTACCTGAAGGACCACAAGCGCGTCCTGCCCTGCGCCGCCTACCTCAATGGGGCCTATGGCGTGAAGGGCATGTTCATCGGCGTTCCGGTCGTGATCGGCGAAAAGGGTGTCGAGCGCGTCGTCAAGATCAAGCTGAACAAGGCCGAGCAGGCCATGATGGACAAGTCGGTGGCCTCGGTCACAGGCCTGATCGATGCCTGCAAGGCCATCGATCCGTCGTTGAAGGACTGAGGGGCAGCAGGCAGTCGGCACCAGGCCGTCGGGGGAACGACGCCATTGCCAATACGACTGCCGACTGCCGACTGCCCATTGCCAATCCGAAGGATACCCCAATGAACATCCACGAATACCAGGGCAAGGCCGTTCTGAAAGAGTTCGGCGCGCCTGTCTCCAAGGGCTTTCCCGCTTTCACGGCCGCCGAGGCGGAAGCGGCGGCGCGGCAGTTGCCCGGCCCGCTCTATGTGGTCAAGAGCCAGATCCATGCGGGTGGGCGCGGCAAGGGCACATTCAAGGAGTTGCCCGCCGGCTCCAAGGGCGGCGTGCGCCTCGCCAGGTCGATTGACGAGGTCAAGGCCCATGCGGCGGACATGCTCGGCAACACGCTGGTGACGGTCCAGACCGGCCCGGCCGGCAAGCAGGTCAACCGCCTCTACATAGAGGACGGTTCGGACATCGAGAAGGAGTTCTACCTCTCGATGCTGGTCGACCGCGAGACCTCCCGCATCGCCTTCGTTGTCTCCACTGAAGGCGGTATGAACATCGAGGATGTCGCGCACGACACGCCCGAAAAGATCATCACCTTCTCGGTCGATCCCGTGACCGGCGCGATGCCGTTGCATGGCCGAAAAGTGGCCAAGGCGCTGGGCCTGTCGGGCGATCTCGCCAGGCAGGCCGAGAAGCTTGTCGGGCAGCTCTACACCGCCTTCACCGCCACCGACATGGCCATGCTCGAAATCAACCCGTTGATCATCACCAAGGATCAGCAACTCAAGTGCCTCGACGCCAAGATCTCCTTCGATTCGAACGCGCTCTACCGCCATCCGAACATCGTGGCGCTGCGCGACATCACCGAGGAAGACGCCAAGGAAATCGAAGCGTCGAAATATGACCTCGCCTACATCGCGCTCGACGGCACGATCGGCTGCATGGTCAACGGCGCGGGCCTCGCGATGGCGACGCTCGACATCATCAAGCTGTACGGCGCCGAACCCGCCAACTTCCTCGATGTCGGCGGCGGCGCCTCCGAAGAGAAAGTCACGGCGGCATTCAAGATCATCACCGCCGATCCGCAGGTGAAGGGCATCCTCGTCAACATTTTCGGCGGCATCATGAAGTGCGACGTGATCGCACGCGGCGTGATCGGCGCGGTCAAGGCGGTGGGCCTCAAGGTGCCGCTGGTCGTGCGCCTTGAAGGCACCAATGTCGAGGAAGGCAAGGCCATTATCCGCGATTCTGGGCTCAACGTCATTCCGGCGGACGACCTCGATGATGCCGCCCAGAAGATCGTCAAGGCCGTGAAGGGCTGAACAGGAAACATCATGTCCATCCTCATCGACAAGAACACCAAGGTCATCTGCCAAGGTTTCACCGGCAAGAATGGCACGTTCCACTCCGAGCAGGCGCTTGCCTATGGCACCAAGATGGTCGGCGGCACCTCGCCCGGCAAAGGCGGCATGATCCATCTGGGCCTGCCCGTGTTCGACACGGTGCAGGAAGCGGTGGCCGCCACCGGCGCGACCGCG
>JAPLOW010000210.1 GCA_026400555.1 Hyphomicrobiales bacterium | reverse complement strand
TGTTGATATCCATCAGGACGATGTCAAAGCTCTGCTTGAGCATGATATCGACGGCCTGCTCGCCGTTATCGACGATGCTCACCTGATGCCTGTCGCGCTCAAGCAGCTTGCGGATGACGATCTGGTTTGTGGCGTTGTCTTCCGCGATCAGCACGCGCAGCGGAGCAATGCCGCCGGCCTCGCTCTCTGGCCGGGTCTCCAGCCCGTCGCGTGTCAGCGCCAGCGCGGCGAGCTGCGCCAGTTGGATGCGCTGGGCGGGCAACCCCAGATGGGTCAGGAACGGCGCCTTGATGTCGCTCTTCAGGGTCGCGCCGTCGCGCGAGAGCACGCCGATGGCGCAAGAGCCAAGCACGCTGCGCTTCGGATCGAGCGTCACCAGGTCACTGATCGTGTCGGACGGCATCGTCTCGGCGTCGAGCACGAGGACAAAGGCCTTGTCCTCGTTGAGCCGATCAGACGCCGCCGCAATGGCCCGGCGCGGATCGTTCAGGCGCACCACATCACCACATTCCAGTGCCAGCTGGGTGTAGAGCCTGAAGTCGTTGGACAGCAGAACCACAGAGGGCGCCGGCAGATCGGCCTCCACAGTCAGAACGTGCGCCTCGAACGGCATGGTAAACCAGAACTCACTGCCCTCGCCGACAACACTGTTGACGCCGATTTCGCCGCCATGGCGCTCGACAAGCTGTTTGACGATGGCCAGTCCCAGCCCTGTTCCGCCGAAGCGGTCGACGATCGTCTCGTCAGCCTGCGTGAAGCGCTCGAAAATCCGCCGCTGGGCTGCCTCGGCGATGCCGATGCCGGTGTCCCTGACACTGAACCGCAGAAAGTTTTTGTCGCCGCTGATGAGATCGGACGCGACTGTGACATGAATGCCGCCGGCCTGTGTGAACTTTATCGCATTGCCGATCAGATTGGTGAGGATCTCCTCAAGAGGCTGCTGCGGCCCGACGAGGTGGGCCTCGATCCCGGGCTCGATCAGCATCGTGAGCGACAGGCCCTTGGCGTCGGTTGTCGCCGAGAGAATCCGCCTGACGCCATGCAGCAACGCCAGAAGATTGAACGGCGCTGTCGGCTCAGGATCGTTGCGCGCTTCCCTCTGGGACAGGTCGAGCAGCGAGTTGATCATCTTCAGCAACGACCGGCCGGCCATGCCGATGGTCGCACTCATCTCGCGTTGCTCGCGCGGCAGGAACGCCCCGCGCAGCAGATCCGCCAGCGTGATGATCACGTTGAGCGGCGTTCTGAGCTCATGGCTGACGCTGGCGAGGAACAGACTCTTCGCCTTGTTGGCCTGCTCAGCCTGCAGTTTTGCCTCCGACATCTTGCGGATCAGCGCCGAGACATAGGCTGGCAGGATGAACAGCCCTGCCAGCAACCCGAAGGAGAGTTCCAGATTGTTGCGCCACAGCGGCGTCATCGCGATCAGGAAGCAGAAACCTGCAATCGCCGACAGCGCAGCACCGATGAGATACTTCACCCCGAACCGGAAGCCGTTGCCGAAGATGATCCAGAGATACAGCGGATAGCCAATGGCGAAGGCGCTTTCACCGACATGCATGCCGTAGGACAACATGCCGATATCGAGCGTGATCGCCACGATCCGGCGCGGATGCGATACGCCGGGATCATGCAGGATGTGAATGAACAGCGCGATCGAGCAGACATAATATATCCCGAACAGGACCAGCGCTTCATGGAAGATATCCTGCGCCGCGCCGTGCCCGCGGGCGTAGGCCACCAGAAGATAGATCAGCACCACAGAGGAGATCACGATCCGGTTGATCGTCATCTCATGTTCGGAATCCGGGCGGCCGCGCAGGCGGCGGCGCAGCGGCGCGGTCAGGCGCCGCCAGGTGCCGGCCTTCCGCTGCGCTTTCAACTCCGCGGTCATGCCCGCTTCAGGACCCGCGTGCGTTCCTGCGCGAAGGCGATGAAGTCGGCGAAGGGCAGTGGCTTGGCATACAGGAAGCCCTGGAACTCATCGCAGCCTTCTGCGGCCAGGAACTGGGCCTGCGCCTTGGTTTCGACCCCCTCGGCCAGGATGGCCAGGTCAAGACTGTGCCCGAGCGCAATCACGGTCTTGACGATGGCGACATCGTTCGGATCGCCCGGCAGGTTGCGGATGAAGGACTGGTCGATCTTCAGCCGGTCGACCGGGAAGCGCTTGACGTAGCGGAGCGACGAGTAGCCGGTGCCGAAGTCATCGATTGAGATCTCGCACCCGAGCATCCTGAGTTGCTCCAGTTCCGCGATCAGCGTCTCGCTGTCTTCCAGCACGGAGCTTTCGGTCAGTTCAAGATCCAGCAGCCGCGGATCGAGACCGGATTCCGCCAGTGCCCGCGTCACGAGCAGCGGTACATTCTGGCGGGTGAACTGGAGCGGCGAGAGGTTGACCCCGACGCGCACCCCGGCGAGCCCCATGCTCTGCCAGTACTTGCCCAGCCGGCAAGCCTCCATCACGACCCAATCATTGAGCTTGACGATGAAACCGGTCGCCTCGGCCCGCGGCAGGAATATTCCGGGCGACTGCAGGTCCATACCAGGACGGTTCCAGCGGATCAGCGCCTCTCCGCCGACAAGCGCGCCGGTCACGGCGTTGACCTGCGGCTGGAAATAGAGCTCGAACTCCTTGCGCTCCAGCGCGAGCCGCAAATCGGTGTCGAGGATGGCGTTCAGCAGCACCGTTGACTGCATGTCGGACGCGTACATCGAGGCCCTGTTGCCGCCATCGGCCTTGGCCCGATACATCGCCGTGTCGGCGTTCTTCAGCAATGTCGCCCCATCGGCCCCGTCCGCAGGATGCAGCGTCGTGCCGATGCTTCCCGTCGAGATCACCTGGCCGGTGCCGCAAATATAGGGTTCCGCAATCAGGTCGAGCAGCCGCTGCGCAAACAGGCCAGCTTCCGCCGCTGAGGCGATGCCAGACTGCAGCACCGCAAATTCGTCGCCGCCAATGCGGGCGATCGTGTCCTGCCGCCGCAAGACATCCTTAATCCGCTGTCCGATCGCTGCGATGAACTCATCGCCGACGCCATGCCCCTGCAGGTCGTTGATCGACTTGAAATTGTCGAGATCGATCAGGTGCAGCGCAAAGGATCGGTCTCCCCGGCGGGATCGCGTGATCTCGCGATTCAGGCGCTCATGCAACAAGACGCGGTTCGGCAGGCCCGTCAACGTGTCGTGGTGAGCCATGTGCCGCAGGTAGTTTTCGGCAGCCTTGCGGTCGCTGATGTCGATCGATGTCGTCAGAATGCCGCAGATGCTGCCGTCGACGTTGTGCAGCGGGGTCTTCGAGGACAGCAGCACGCGCTTGACCTGGGCTGCGTCGATCACTTCCTCTTCGAAGGACGGCAGATGCCGCCCTGTTTCCCACACCATCCGGTCAAGTGCATGGCTGCGGGCAGCCTGTTCCTCGCCGATGAATTCGGAGATCGGCAAGCCCACGACCGCAGCGGCGCCCTTGCCGAGCAACGAAGCCTGGAAGGCGTTGACGAACAACATCTTGCCGTCGAGATCGGTGCAGCGCACGACAGCCGGAATGCTGTCGATGACCTGCGCCAGCCTTTCGCGCGAGTCCCGCATCGCGAGTTCACGCGTGCGCTCGCTTTCGTCGAGCTCGTTCTTCAGCTTTTCGGCCCGCGCAGCCAGCAGAAGCTGTTGCTTGCGCAAGCGCAGCAGGTTGCGGGCACGGGTAGCGAACTCCTGGTGATCGACCGGACTCTGCAGGAAGTCGGTGGCGCCGCATTCCAGCGCCCGCATCCGGAAACTGCGTTCCTCATAGACGGTCAGGACCACCACCGGGACATCGGCAGCGCCCGGCAACTCACGAAAACAGCGCACGAATTCGGCCCCGTCCATGTGAGGCATCTTGAAATCGGTGATGACAAGATCCGGCGTGCGGTGACGCAAACCTTCGAGCGCCAGAAGCGGGTCGGCAAACGTCTCAACAACGATATCATCGGCGATCGATGCAGCCAGCCGCGCAAAGATCTGCCTGTTCGTGAACTGGTCATCGAGGATTGCAATGAACGGCATTTGTTTGCGTTCTGAAGGCCTTGATCGTGGGTTTGGGTGGCGGATGCTATCGACGGACGCAGCTTGCTCAATGAGATTATCAGGCTCTTTGGTTAACGAACGGTTTGGGCGCTTGCCCGTGCTGGCACCTTGGCGCGCGCAGCGGACGCACCATCCCTGACGCATCCTCCCTTGCACAAAAGTGCTTTAAGCTTAAAACATTAACGCGATGGTCATGGCGCAGGGCGTCCGGCGACCTGCGCCGCCGATGGAGATGCAGATGAAAATCGCGGTGATTGGTGGTGGTCCTGCGGGGCTCTATTTCGCGCTTTTGCTGAAGAAGGCTCGGCCGGGCGTCGCGATCACAGTTCACGAGCGCAACAAGGCCGACGACCTGTTCGGCTTTGGCGTCGTCTTCTCCGACCAGACGCTCGACACCTTCAAGGCGCATGACCTTGAGAGCTACGAAGCGATACGCCGGTCCTTCGCCTATTGGGACGACATCGAAATCCACTTCAAGGACACAGTGCACCGCATTGGCGGCAACGGCTTCTGCGGCTGCTCACGCCGAACCTTGCTGCAATTGCTGCAGGCCCGCGCCCGCTCGCTCGGCATCAATCTCGTCTTCGGCGCGGAGATCGACGACGAATCCAGCCTCGACGCCGACATGATCGTCATCGCCGATGGGATCAACTCCCGCCTGCGCGAGAAGCACCGCGATCATTTCGGCACGAAGATCGACCTTCGCCCCAACAAGTTCTCCTGGATGGGGTCGACCAGGCCCTTTGACGCCTTCAACTATTTCTTCCGCGAAACGGAGCACGGCGTCTTCATTGCCCATTGCTACCAGTACGAGGCCGGCGCCTCGACCTGGGTGCTGGAAACCACCACGGAGACCTGGCAGCGCGCCAGGCTCGACCGCATGACAGAGGACGAGAGCGCGCGTTTTCTTGAGGGCGTCTTCGCCGCCGAATTGCAGGGCCACAAGCTTGAGACCAACCGCTCGATCTGGCGCAACTTCCCAATGATCCGCAACGAGCGCTGGGTGAAGGGCAATATGGTCCTGATCGGCGACGCCAAGGCCACGGCGCATTTCTCGATCGGCTCGGGCACCAAGCTGGCCATGGAAGACGCCATCGCGCTGTTCAAGTCTGTCCTCGCCACGACAACGGTGCCCGAAGCCCTGGCCCACTTCGAGACAACGCGCCGGCAGGAGGTGGAGCGCACCCAGCATGCGGCAGATACGTCGCTGGTCTGGTTCGAGGAGATCGAGCGCTTCTGGGACATGGACCCGACGCAGTTCGCCTTCGGCCTGATGACGCGCTCGAAAGCCATCACCTATGACAATCTGCGCCTGCGCGCCCCCGATTTCGTGGCCGCAGTCGATGACATGGTCGCACGCGAGGTGATGAAGCAGGGCGTCACGCCCGAACCACACCACGCCGTCGCCCCGATGTTCCAGCCCTTCCGGCTGCGCGACATGGCGCTCTCCAACCGTGTCGTTGTCTCGCCCATGTGCATGTATTCGGCCACGGACGGCATGCCCGGCGACTTCCATCTTGTGCACTACGGCGCGCGCGCCATGGGCGGGGCCGGCCTGATCTTCACCGAGATGACCTGCCCATCGGCGGATGCCCGCATCACCCCCGGCTGTACCGGACTCTGGAACGACGCGCAGCAGGCGGCGTGGACGCGGATCGTCGATTTCACCCACCAGAACAGCGACGCACGCATCTGCCTCCAGCTTGGCCATGCCGGACGGAAGGGCGCCAGCAAACTGATGTGGGACGGCATGGACCGCCCGCTGGCGGAGGGCGGGTGGGACATCATCGCCCCCTCGCCCCTGCCCTACTACCCCGAAAGCCAGACCCCGCGCGAAATGACCGAAGCCGACATGGCGCGCATCACCGCCGATTTCGCACGCGCCACACGCCGCGCCGAGGCTGCAAGCTTCGACATGCTGGAGTTGCACTGCGCCCACGGTTACCTGCTGGCGTCATTCATCTCGCCCGTTACCAACAAGCGGACCGACCAGTTTGGCGGCAGCCTCGACAACCGCCTGCGCTTTCCACTCGCCGTGTTTGAGGCCATGCGCGCCGTCTGGCCGGCCCACAAGCCGATGTCGGTGCGCATTTCCGCTTCCGACTGGATGGAGGGCGGCATCACCATGGCCGACACCATGGAGGTCAGCCGCGCCTTCGCCCGCGCCGGCGCCGACCTCATCGATGTGTCCAGCGGCCAGACTTCGCCGAAATCCAAGCCGCATTATGGCCGCATGTTCCAGACGCCCTTCGCCGACCAGATCCGGAACGAAGCCAAGCTTGCGGTCATGGCCGTCGGCTCGATCACCGGCGCCGACCAGATCAACACCATCATCGCCGCCGGTCGCGCCGACCTCGTGGCCTTGGGTCGCCCGCACCTCGCCGACCCCGCCTTCACGCTCCGCGCCGCCGCCTGGTACGGCGACAAGGAGCACTACTCAGCCAAGCAATACGCCCCCGGCCGCGACGCGCTCTACCGCCAGCTGGAGAAGGAGCGCGCGGATTTGACGGAGTTGAGGCTGAAAGCGCGGCCGAAGAGCCATGCGCCGGAGGATTGGGAAGTGGGACGGCTGGCGGCGGAATAGACCCTGCCGTCGTTGCCACGCAGCGACGCAATCCAGCTTTTGCAGCCGATCATCCTCATCCTGAGCTTGTCGAAGGAGGAGTTCCAGCTGGTGGGTCTGTGGAGTTCATCCTACGACAAGCTCAGGATGAGGACGGTGGGAGGCGGCAAGGTTGGATTGTTTCGCTGTACTTGCGCTGCATCCCTCACCCCGCCTTCAGCCAAACCCTCGGATCCACCACCCTGCCTCCGCCCCCGAGCGCCTTCACCAGCGCCTCCATGCTGGCGAGGTTGTGGATGGTACGGAACTCATCGACATGGGGCAGCAGCGCGCGGATGCCGCCGGCGCGGGCCTCAAACTGATCGAAGCGCAACAGCGGGTTGAGCCAGACGAGGCGTCGTGAGGACCGGTGCAGCCGGTCGGCCTCGAAGCCGAGCTGATCCAGCCCCTGCCGCTCCAGCCCGTCGGTGAACAGCAGCACCACCGCCCCTCCCGTCAGCACACGCCGCGACCATAGCCGGTTGAAATCATGCAGCGCCTGCCCGATGCGCGTGCCGCCTTCCCAGTCTGGCGCGGCCTTGCCGCACAGCGCCAGCGCCTCGTCCGGATCCCTGGTGCGTAGCATGCGGGAGACATTCGTCAGACGGGTGCCGAAGGTGAAACTATGCACCTGACGGCGGTGATCGGTCAGCGCATGGAGAAAATGCAGCAGGATGCGGCTGTATTCCGCCATCGAGCCGGAAATGTCGACCAGCGCCACCACCGGCGGATGCTTCTCGGCCTGCTCACGGAAGGCGAGTTGGATGCCCGCCCCGCCCGCGCGCATCGACTGGCGCAAGGTGCGGCGCAGATCGATGCGCGATCCGCGTGGATCGGGCCGGAAGCGGCGGGTCGGTACTGTATCGTGCGGAAGGCGAAGCTGCGCGATCAAATGGGTCGCGCGGGTCACCTCGTCGGCGCTCATCTGTGCGAAATCCCGGCCTTTGAGCGTTTCCGTGTCAGAGATGGTGAGTCGCCCCGAGAATTCTGTCAGCTCCCGGATGACCTCCTCGTCCTTCTGCTTCGGCGGCGTGAACGCCTCCTGAACGCGCAGCGCGGCCGCCTTGGGCTTGGCATCGGGCTTGGGTGGAGCGATCGCTTCAGGCGACATCATCGCCATCATCTTCTCGATCAGCGCCCTGCGGCGCCAGAACAGCGCAAAGGCCTGGTTGAACAGGCCCATGTCTTCACGCCGCTTCACGAACACCGCATGCATTGTCCAGTAGACGTCCTCGCGCCCGCCCAGCGCTCCGCTTTCAAGCGCCATCACAGCATCAAGCACGGAACCCTGGCCGACCTTCAGCCCCGCCCCACGAAGCGCGCGGGCGAAGTAGGCGACATTGTCCGCGATGAGGCCGGTCACCTCATCGACCCTTCACCTCATCGAGCAGCTTCTTCACCGCCGACCCCTGCATCTTCTGGATGTCATCCTGGTACTTCAGCAGCGCCCCGATCGTGTCGGAGACCAGCGCGGGGTCGAGCGCGACAGCGTCGAGTTCCACGAGCGCCGTCGCCCAATCCAGCGTCTCGGCGACGCCGGGGGCCTTGAACAGCTCTTCCTTGCGGATGGCCTGCACGAAGGCGACGATCTGCTTCGACAGCTTGGCCGGCGCCTGCGGTGCCTTGGCCTTCAGGATGGCCAGTTCGCGCTCTGAATCGGGGTAGTCCACCCAGTGGTACAGGCAGCGGCGCTTGAGCGCGTCGTGAATTTCTCGGGTTCGGTTCGAGGTCACGATCACGATCGGCGGGCTGTCCGCCTTGATCGTGCCAAGCTCGGGAATCGTCACCTGCCCGTCCGACAGCACTTCGAGCAGGAAGGCCTCGAAGGCCTCGTCCGTGCGGTCGAGTTCGTCGATGAGCAGGACGGGAGCCTGGCCCTTGGGTGCTTCCAGCGCCTGAAGGAGCGCGCGCTTGATGAGGA
>JAPLOW010000213.1:3858-9709 GCA_026400555.1 Hyphomicrobiales bacterium | reverse complement strand
CGCCCTGCAGGCGCGGGGCGCGCGCATGACACCGGGCTTTTACCAGCAGATCGGCGCGCGGCGGCTGGCGGTTAAGAAACAGTGGGCCCGGCTGTTCGAGCGCTTCGATGTGGTGCTGTGCCCGGCGGCACCGGTGGCGCATCTCGCCCATGACCACAACCCTGACATCCATGCGCGCACGCTGCCCGTCAACGGTGAGGCGCGGCCCTATCTCGATTTCCTCGTCTGGGCGTCGCTGGCCAGCGGCGCCGACCTGCCGGCCCTGTCGGCCCCGGTGATGACGTCCGCTGCCGGCCTGCCGCTCGGGGTCCAGATCATCGGCCCAGCCGCCGGAGACCTTGGCGTGATCGCGGTCGGGCGGACGCTCGAGGCAATCACAGGTGGGTTTCGTCCACCGGCAATGGCGCGTTGATCCGTCCTGCCGCAGCGGAGCGCGTGGTTAACACTATCTGAATGGTTTGCGCTGATAGCTTTTGCTTGAACCAGCCGGTTGCAGACCGTATGCGGGGCCCAAATGAGCTGTTGCCAACGCGCCATTGTCGGTAAATTGCCTCAATTCAGCCGGTTTGTGGGGTCTGATGGCTGATGAGAAAGCCAAGGATATCAAGGCGGAGCGGCTCGCCAGGGCCCTGCGCGAGAACCTCCGGCGCCGGAAGGCGCAGGCGAGGGGACGCGCCGCCGAAGACAGGGCCGGCAAGACAGGCAACGGGCCAGCGGAGACGCAGGCCGGAACGGAAGCGAAGGACTGACATGGACCGCATTCGCATCACCGGCGGCAACCGCCTCAACGGCGCGATCCCGATCTCTGGCGCCAAGAACGCGGCCCTGCCGCTGATGATCGCCAGCCTGCTGACCGATGACACCGTCACGCTCGACAACGTCCCGCGTCTCTCGGATGTCAGCAACCTGTCGCGCATCCTGTCCAATCATGGCGTCGACCGCACGGTTCCGGGCAAGCGAATCGGCCAGACGGTCGAGACGGGCCAGACCCTGTCGCTGTGCGCCCGCACCATTGTCGATACCTGCGCGCCCTATGAGCTGGTTTCGACCATGCGCGCCTCGTTCTGGGTCATCGCGCCGCTGGTGGCCCGCACCGGCCAGGCAAAGGTCTCGCTGCCGGGCGGCTGCGCCATCGGCACGCGCCCGGTCGACCTCTTGCTGATGGCGCTCGAGAAACTCGGTGTCACCATCCAGATTGAGGCAGGCTACGCCATCGCCACCGCGCCCGACGGGCTCACGGGCGGCCACATCCATTTCCCGAAAGTGACGGTCGGCGGCACCCACACGGCCCTGATGGCCGCCGTCCTGGCGCGCGGCACCACCATGATCGAGAATGCGGCCCGCGAGCCCGAGGTGGTCGATCTCGCCCATTTCCTGATCAAGATGGGCGCGAAAATCCAGGGCGCTGGCACCTCGGTGATCACCATCGAAGGCGTCTCCAGCCTCAGGGGCGCGCGCCATTCGGTGGTTCCCGACCGGATCGAGACTGGCACCTACGCCATGGCGGTCGCCATGACCGGCGGCGATGTGCTGCTCGAAGGCGCACAGGCCAGCGACCTGCAGGCCGCGCTGACGGTTCTGGAGCAGGCCGGGGTCGATGTGATCAAGGAGAACGCCGGCGTGCGCATCCGGCGCAACGGCCATGGGCTGATGCCGGTCGATGTGACCACCGAGCCGTTCCCCGGCTTTCCGACGGATCTGCAGGCACAGCTCATGGGCCTGATGAGCATGGCGAGGGGTACCTCGCGCATCCGCGAGACCATTTTCGAGAACCGCTTCATGCATGTGCAGGAACTGGCCCGCCTCGGCGCCAAGGTCAGGCTCGATGGCGACACTGCCTATGTGGATGGCGTCGACAAGCTGACCGGCGCCCCCGTCATGGCCACCGACCTGCGCGCCTCGGTTTCGCTGGTAATCGGCGCGCTGGCGGCGGAAGGCGAAACCATGATCAACCGCGTCTATCACCTCGACCGCGGCTTCGAGGCGCTGGAGGCCAAGCTCGGCCGTTGCGGCGCCCAGGTGGAGCGGGTGAGCGGCTGAGGCTCACCCCTTCATCAGCGTGGTAACATGGGCGGCCACAGAGCCGGCGAGGCCCCGGAGATCGTAGCCGCCTTCCAGCATGGAGACGATGCGCCCGCCGCACTGCCTGTCGGCGACGTCCATCAGTTCCCGGGTCGCAAGCGCGAAATCCGCCTCGGTCAGGTTGAGATTGGCGAGCGGGTCGCGGTAGTGCGCATCGAAGCCCGCCGAGATGATGATCAGGTCTGGCTTGAAGCCGTTCACGCGCGGCAGCACCACCGCTTCGAAGGCGTCATGGAAGGCCTCGCCGCCATCACCTGCCCGCAGCGGCACGTTGACGATGGTGCCATGCTCGCCGCGCTCGGACGCCTCGCCCGTGCCGGGATAAAGCGGCGATTCATGGGTTGAGACATACAGCACGCTTGCGTCATCCCAGAAGATGTCTTGCGTGCCGTTGCCGTGGTGCACGTCCCAGTCGACGATGGCGACGCGCTCCAGCCCATGCGCGGCCTGCGCGTGCCGGGCGGCGATCGCGGCCTGATTGTAGAAGCAGAAGCCCATGGCGCGGGTTCGCTCCGCATGATGTCCGGGCGGCCGGGTGGCGACAAAGGCGTTGCGCGCCCGCCCCGCGACCACCGCATCCACTGCCGCCACGGCTCCGCCAACCCCATGCCGCGCCGCGGCAAGCGTTCCGGGTGACATCATCGTGTCCGCGTCGATCGCCGCCAGGCCTTCGGCCGGGCTGCGGGCGGCCAGCATGTCGAGATGGCTTTGCGGGTGGCAGCGCAGGATGTCGGCATCCACGCTCAGGGGAGCGCTTTCGCGAATGAGCGCATCGAAATCAGCGCCGGCGAGCACGGCCTCGATCGCCCTGATCCGGTCAGCCCGCTCGGGATGGCCGGCAGGGATTTCATGCCCAAGCGACGCGGGATGTGTCAGCAGGAGCGTCGTCAATCGGTGTCTCTCCAGCGTTGCAGCTTTGCCACGTACGGCCACCAAACGACACGGCGCCGACGAATCGGTTTATCACGTGGAAAGACTTGGTTAACCATAGCTGATGCAATTGTTGTTCATGACACAGCCGACTCGCATTCGCCGCACAATCGTGCTCGCCTCCATGGCGCTCCTCCTTGGCGCCTGCAGCTATCGCGGCGTGCCCGACCCGTCCTTCAGCGCCCGCGATGCGCAATACATGGCGCTCGTGCCGAAGGTCGACATGGACCCGCAGTTCGAGCGCTACGAGGTCGACTATTCGACCTCGGAGAAGCCGGGTACGATCGTGATCTACACACAGGATCGGCTCCTCTACTTCGTGCTGCCCGGCGGCAAGGCCATCCGTTATGGCGTCGGCGTCGGCGACGAGGCCTTCGGCTGGACCGGAACGGCGGACGCGGCGCGCGTGGCTGAATGGCCCTCCTGGACGCCGCCGGCCGAGATGCTTGTCCGTTGGCCGCACCTGCGCAACCGCGCTGGTGGCATGGCGGGCGGTCCGCTCAACCCGCTCGGTGCCCGTGCCATCTATCTGTATCAGAACGGCCGCGACACGCTCTATCGCATCCACGGCACCAACGAGCCCGAATCGATTGGCCGCGCCTCGTCTTCCGGCTGCATCCGCATGCGGAACATGGACGTGATTGATCTGTACCGGCGCGTGAAGGTCGGCGCCAAGGTCATCGTCAAGTAGGGCTCACGCGCCCAGTTCGACGACAACGACCTCCGGCGGCACACCGAGGCGCATCGGCGGACCGCTGGTGCCGAGGCCGGCGGATACGATCAAATTCCGCTCCTCCTCGATGATCCGCCCGTGCGCGAAGCGGGAGCCGAACTGTGATGGGATGATCGGACGCCAACCGAGGATGTTGATCTGGCCGCCATGGGTGTGCCCCGAGAGGGTCAGGGCCAGATTGGCCGTGTGCGGGGTGTCCGGCAGGCTGGCGAAAATGTCTGGCTCATGCGCCAGGAGGATCACGGGCGCGCCGTCGGACGCCTGCGCCAGCGTTCCCGAAAGATCATCGAGCCCGCGATAGAGCCCGCCGCGCTGGCGGTCATGGCCGATCTTGAAGGCGAGCTGATCGGCAAGGCCCGCCACCCAGAACGGCATGCCGTCCTTCGTGAGCCGCAGCGCCTGGTTGTTCAGCACCGGTAATCCGGCATCCTCGAGCGCCTTCTGGCCGACGGTCTCGCCGTACCCGCGCCGCTGCACCACGGCATCGTCCCAGTATTCGTGATTGCCAAGAATCACATGAACGCCAAGCGGTGCGTTCAGCCGACCCAGGGCCTTGGCCCACATGCTGGGGCTGACCTCATGCACCATGCGCCGACGCCCGGTGATATAGTCGCCCAGCAGGACGATCACGTCCGGCTGCAGTGAATGCGCAATGTCGACGACGTCATTGACGCGGGACAGCGGCATGTGGGCGCTGCCGCAATGCAGGTCAGCCAGCGCCACCAGCCTGAGTTGCAGCCCCGGCGTCCAGCCCTTCGGGGTCAAACGGTAGCGGGCCAGGGCCATGGAACCGCCCGGCTCTACGAACCGCGCATAGGCTCCACCGCTGACGCCGGTCAAAAAAAGACCGGCGCCGACCTTTAGGATCGAGCGCCGGGTGACAGTCATGGGCCTCGAATCCAGGGTGCTGTCAAACAGGGTTCATTCCGCTTCGGGGCCGAAGCGCAGAATGGCGTGAATGTCAGATGCTGCAGGCGTGGCGCGCGTCGCCTTGCGCAGGCTGGCATGGGCCGCAACCGCAGCGATGCCGATGGCGCCGAAATGGCGGGCGTAGAGATCGCGCGCTGCAGCATCGTGGAAGCTGGCGGTCTTGCGTTGGTCGCGGCGTTGGACGTCGCTGGGCATGGAAGTCTCTGGTCCTCTGATCCTGCGCCGGAACTGGCGCAATGAACCGCTATCTGCCCGGTAATCCCGGCTCCGCCACGGCGTGATTCTGGCCGCATCGTGGCAGGAGCTGCTTTCGCCAGCTTTGGACGAGAGTGACGCAGGAACGTCAAGCCCTGGTTAACGCAGGAAGCAGCGATGCTGCTGTCGTTAACGATTCTGGCTATCGCCTGGCTGTGGCCCGTCATAGCCATCGATGATGATGAGGTCCGTCTGGCCGACATCCTTGAGGTGCTCCATCGCGGCCTTGTACTCCGCCGACTCGTAACATGCCCTTGCCATGTCACCTGTCGGGAATTCGATCACGACATTGTGCTGCCGGCCCTCGCCCTTGGCGAGCGTGTAGGGTCCGCCGCGCACGATGAAGCGCCCGCCAAACTTCGCAAAGGCGATGGTGTTCAGCTTGCGGTATTCGCCATACGCGGCCTGATCCAGCACGTCGAGGCGGGCGATCCAGTAACCTTTCGGCATCACTCAGGCTCCTTCGACGCAGACGATGTCGATATAGCCCGCGCCCTCGCGCAGCTTGCGCGCTGCCGCATACTCCGGCGAGTAGGCATAGGCCTTGGCGGCATCGAGGCTCTCGAATTCAATGACGACATTGCGCGCCCGGCCTTCGCCCTCCGCGACGCTCATCTGCCCGCCGCGCACCAGCACCGTGCCGCCATACTGCTTGATCGCCTTGGTTGCTTCAGCGGCATAGACAGCCCATTGCGTTGCATTGGTCACGACGGCGCGCGCGATGACATAGCCCTTCGGCATGAAAGTTCTCCACCAGTTCCAGCGGCCGGCCCATCCCGGTCCGCCGGAATTCTTACGGGAGTTGGACGATCTCGTCCATGATTGCGCCAGCCGCGCCGCGCGGGTCCGCTGCGCGGATGATCGGCCGGCCGATGACCATGTGGTCGACCCCGGCCCGGATCGCCGCTGCCCGCGTCAGGG
>JAPLOW010000213.1:0-3839 GCA_026400555.1 Hyphomicrobiales bacterium | reverse complement strand
CCTCTGCCGGCGTCAGGGTCCGCTTCTGGTCGCCGCTTGCCGCGCCGGACGGACGGATGCCGGGTGTGACGATCAGCATGCCGGGCCCGACCGCGGCGCGCACGATCTCGGCTTCGGCAGCGGAGCAGACGATCCCGTCGACACCCGCTGTCCGCGCCTGCTGCGCACGCAGGGCCACGAGGTCCCGCACGGCCAGCCGATAGCCTGCGTTATGCAGGTCGTCGTCGTCATAGGAGGTCAGCGCCGTCACAGCGAGCAGCGCGATGGCGCTGTCGCCCCGGCCTTCGACCGCCCCACGCATGGTCTGCGGATAGGCGTGAACCGTGAGGAAGGTCGGGCTGAGGCGCGTCAGCGACTGCACGCCTTCCGCGACCGTGTTGCCAATGTCGTGCAGCTTGAGGTCGAGAAAGACCTTCTTGCCTTCGCGCAGCAGGTCCTCGGCCAGTTGCAGCCCGCCGGCAAAGGCGAGCCGGTAGCCGATCTTGTAGAAGCTCGCCATGTCACCGAGCTGGTTCACCAGCCCATAGGCCTCTCGCAACGTCGCCACATCCAGCGCGACGATCACGCGGTCCCGGTGGTCGTTGATCTGGGCCATGGGCGACGCTCCTTCTGACCGGGTCTCGTTGCCCGATTCGGTGAGCGTCGTCGAATGCCACGTCGCGGCTCAGGCCTTCGCGGCTTCCTTGACCAGTCGCGCGATGGTCATGGCGAAGTAGCCGGCGGTCTTCTCGTCGGCCAGATCGCCCGCCTCGGTGACGGCGGCTCCGTAATTGCCGACCGCGACCATTTCCGGAATGACCAGAGCGCCCATGCCAAGTTCCAGCACGGTGCGCAGCTGGGTCAGGGCACGATAGCCGCCCATCGGTCCCGGCGAGGCGGCGCCGAGGCCGACGACCTTGCCGGCAAGGCCAGTGGCCGGAGCGCCTGGCTTGGCGACGGTGGCCCAGTCAAGCGCGTTCTTCAGCGCTGGCGCATAACCGGCGTTGTACTCGGGCGAGGTGATGAACAGGCCCTTGTGGGCGTCGATCGTCTCGCGCAGCCTGGTTGCGGCTTCAGGCGCATTGCCGACGCCGCTCGCATCAACCAGCGGCAGCGGATAGTCCGCCAGCGAGATCAGCGTCGCCTTGCCGCCTGCGTCATTGATCTTGCGCGCCGCCAGCTCGGCCAGCTTTTGGTTCATCGAGCCGGGACGTGAAGAGCCGGAGAAAACGAGGATCGCGGTCATGGCAAGGATATCCGATCAGGGAGGGGTGGAAACTGAGTAAAGCTGACGTAGGCTACCACGACGACAATTGCATCGGAGCGCGATGACAGCATTGCGTTGCAGAAATGCAAGGACAGGCCACGCTATGCGGCCGCAAGAGCGCCAAGGCGCTGGAATCAGGCCTTGCGGTAGACCCAGACCCGCGCCGGCGGGATGTTCAGCAGGATCCAGTTCGACGCCTTTGAGACATAGCCCGGCCCGCGCTCTGCGATCGGCGGAACGACGGCATAGGTGAACTGGATGAAGGGTGCACCCTTGCCGATGAGCGAAAAGGCCTGATGCAGGAAGTTGCGCCGCACCTCGGGGGGCTTCGTGAAGAGCGGCAGACTCGACACGACAGCCGCAACAGGTCCGTGCAGCTTGTCGCGCAGGATGTCAGTCAGACGGTAGGCATCGCCCTGGATAACGGTGGCCAGCGGGAAACGCTTGCGCAGCAGATCGACGAAATCGGGATTGAACTCCACGAGCACCAGACGGTCGGGCGTAACCCCGCGCGCGATGAGCGCTTCGGTCACCGGCCCCGTCCCCGGGCCGATCTCCACGACCAGCCCCGGTTCACGCGGATCGACCTCTTTGGCCATGGCCTTGGCGAGGAACTTGCCCGACGGCATGACCGCGCCCGTGAGCAGGGGCCGCTCGATCCAGGATTTCAGGAACCGTGTCTCGTCATCTGCGACGCGCTTCTTGCGCGGCGGCCGGCGATCAAGGTTGTGACGGGTTGGCTCAAACACGTAAGGCACGCCGCATGTGAAATTCCTGTGACGCTCAGCCTTACTCCCTCTGACGTGAGCGTCAAGCGGTCACGCTAAGGATAAACCCTTACAAGCGGTGTGTCCGCAACGTCAGGCCTTCGGGCCGGCGCCGCTGAAACCGTCGAAAAAGCCCTTCATCCGATCGAAAAATCCGGCACTTTCCGGATGCGTCTCTCCGGAGGACTCGCGCTCGAACTCGGCCAGCAGTTCACGCTGCCGCCGGGTAAGATTCATCGGGGTCTCGACCTGGACCTGAATGTAGAGGTCGCCGACATCACTCGAGCGCAGCACTGGCATGCCCTTGCGGCGCAGGCGGAACTGCTTGGCTGTCTGCGTTCCTTCGGGGATTTTCACCATGGTTTTGGCGCCGTCGAGCGTCACCACCTCGACCTCACCGCCAAGCGCGGCCTTGGTCATGGAAATCGGCACCCGGCAGAACAGGTCCGAGCCTTCGCGCTGGAAGATGTGGTGCGGCTTCACCGAAAGGAAGATGTACAGATCCCCCGATGGCCCGCCCTTGGTTCCGCCTTCGCCCTCGCCGGCAAGCCTGATGCGGGTGCCGTCCTCGACGCCGGCCGGAACATTCACCGACAGGTTGCGGTCCTTCATCACCCGTCCCGCGCCGTTGCAGGCCTTGCATGGGTCGTCGATCACGTCGCCACGCCCGTTGCAGGTCGGGCAGGTGCGCTCGATCGAAAAGAAGCCCTGGCTCGCGCGCACGCGGCCATAACCGCCGCAGGTGCCGCACTGCTTGGGCTTCGAGCCCGCCTTTGCACCAGTCCCGGTGCAGGTTACGCAGGTCATGGCGGTGGGAACGCGGATCGCAGCGGTCTTGCCCTTGAAGGCGTCCTCCAGCGTGATCTCGAGATTGTAGCGCATGTCGGCGCCACGCTCGCGCCCGCCCTGGGCGCGCTGGCGTCCGCCGCCGCCCTGGCCGAAGAACTGGTCGAAGATGTCGGACATGAAGTCGCCGAATTCGGCACCTTGCGGGCCGCCGCCTCCACCGCCATTCTCGAAGGCGCGGTGGCCGTACTGGTTGTAGGCTGCCCGCGTGTTCGGGTCGGACAGCACCTGATAGGCCTCGTTCAATTCCTTGAACTTGACCGCGGCCTCCTTGTTGCCGGGGTTGCGGTCGGGATGATGCTGCATCGCCTGCTTGCGGAAAGCCGACTTGAGGGCTGCATCATCGGCATCCCGCGGCACGCCCAGCACTTCGTAGTAGTCACGTTTGGACATCTGGAAACGCCAGCCCCTTTTCCAGTGTCATGCCCGGCCTTGCACCGGGCACCTCATCGTGGAAGAGTGCACTCTCCCCAACAAGATCACCGCCACGAGGGCGGTGATGACAGTGTTGCCGTTGTGAAGCCGCTCAGGCGCTCTTCTTCTTGTCGCCCTTGTCGTCGGTGACGTCCTTGAAGTCGGCGTCGATGACGTCTTCCTTCTTCTTGGCGTCCGCGCCGCCGGCCTCGCCGCTTTCGGCTTCCGAAGAGGCCTGCGCGGCATACATGGCTTCACCAAGCTTCATCGAGGCCTGCATCAGGTCCGTGGTGCGGCTCTTGATCACCTCGACATCGTCGCCGGCCAGCGCCGCCTTGACCGCGTCGAGCGCGGTCTCGATGCCGGTCTTGTCCGAGGCCGAGACCTTGTCGCCGTAATCCTTGAGCGACTTCTCGGTCGAATGCACCAGCGCTTCGCCCTGGTTGCGGGCCTCGACGAGTTCACGGCGGGCCTTGTCGGCGGCGGCGTTCTCTTCCGCTTCCTTGACCATCTTCTGGATGTCGGCGTCCGAGAGACCCCCCGAAGCCTGGATGCGGATCTGGTGT